>CAYFUB010000491.1:0-4148 GCA_964346195.1 uncultured Pirellulales bacterium | reverse complement strand
CTCTTCTTGGCCCATTCGAGGGCCTTGACGGCCTCTTCGACCTCCGCCTCGGTGTGCTGGCTGCTGTCGACCAGGAGGCTGATTCGCCAGATATCGATGTGATCGAGGCCCGCTTCCTTCATGCCGTCGTCCAGGCCCTGTTGGAGTTTTCGGGCGGATCGCCATTCCGGAAAGCGGCTTTCCCAAATGTGCCAGGAATAGCCGAAGTACATCTTGTCCCGGCGTCCGCGGAGGGCCCTCGCGTAGGCGAGAATCTCCTCGCGGCAGCACGCATCGACGTAGTTGATGCCGCGTTCGATGCAGCGGGTGACGACCTCGTGTCGGTTCTGCTGGAATTCGGGATTGTCGATAGACGTGGTCATCCAGCCTTCGGGCTCGTCGCCGCCGATGATTTTGACGAGGCGTTTCCAGTGGCCGCCCAGGGAGACCGAAGAGATCATGAGATTCGTTCTGCCGCAGCGACGGTACTCCATGTCGGGGTTATGATTCAGAATTTTGCCTGTAGCCACCTCAGGTCCCGGAGCTGCCGGCGCACCATGGCCGAGAGGGATTCCGGCGCCGATGGCGGCCGCGGTGGCGGAACTGGTGCGAAGAAACTCTCGACGGGTAAGCTTATCAGCCATTGCACATACCTCCCGATCTTGCTCGGCGGTTGCTGAGCCATCTCCTGTCTTGGTGCATCTGATGTGCCATCGTACCAGGGATTCCTGTGTGTTTCAACGAGAGGACGAATATTTTCCGCCGTCATGCTTCCTTCGTTTCGCTCCGCATGACACGGGCGGACAGCCCCGCCAAGAAATGTAGTCGCACCCGGCCGCCCCTTTGTCTTGAATCCCTGCTTGTCTGGTCGTATACTGACTCCGGTATGTCGGAACCACATTCTCCATCGGTCATCCTGTGACAAAGATAGGTTGCTTATGGAAACCAATCGACGACAATTCATCGCGACTGCCCTTGCAGGCGGCGTGGCGGCCACTACATCATCACGGTTCTCTCATGGCTCTCCAGCCCGCAACCCGGGCTCAGCAGGGGCTCTGAACCCCAGGTACCCCACGCTCGATGAGATACTCAAGCAGCCTGTTCTCAAGAAGGAACTGTTTACGACGCCGGTCATCATCGAGACCCTGGAATTGCTCCGGTACAACGGCAATTTCCTGTGCCGGGTGCGTTCCACAGATGGGGCGGAAGGTATTTCGGTTGGTCACAGCAGCCTGAATTCGCTCTATCCCATCTTCGTCCATCGGGTGCAGCCGTTCTTTATCGGCAAGGATGCACGCGACCTGGACCTGCTGCTGGAGAAGGTGTACATCTACAGCCTCAATTTCCGGCTGAGCGGCATGGCACTCGGCATTCCTCTGGCCACCGTCGAGTTTGCCATCCTCGATATGCTGGGTCGTATCGCCGGCAAGTCCATGGGCCAGTTGCTCGGGGAAATCCACCACCCGCAGGTGGCTGTATATCAGGCCACGGAGTACCGCGAGAAATCCGTCGAGGAGTCCCTGGCTTTGATCAAAAGAGACGTGGCGGAATACCACGCCCACGCCCTCAAGATCAAGGTCGGCGGACTGATGTTCATGACGAAGGACATCAGGGCCGTCGGTCCCGCGGGAAGAACGGAGACCATCATTCCGCTGATCCGCAAAACGTTCGGCGACGACATGGCCCTTTATGCCGATGCGAACGGTTTCTATGCCGCGGACGAGGCCATCCGCGTGGGACGCTTGCTGGAAGAGTACCGCTACGGCTTCTTCGAGGAGCCCGTCATGTTCGACTGGTATGAAGAGACGAAACAGGTGGCCGATGCCTTGGACATGCCCGTGGCGGGCGGCGAGCAGGAATACAGCCTGCACGGATTTCGCTGGCTGATTGCCAATGACGGCCTGCAGATTGTCCAGCCCGACAACTACTATTTCGGCGGCATGATTCGCTCGATGAAGGTGGCGCGCATGGCGCGGGCATTCGGCAGGGACTGCACGCCGCACATGTCCGGCGGAGGGCTCGGATACCTCTACATGATGCATTTCGTGTCGGCCCTTCCCAATGCCTGCCCGCATCACGAATTCAAGGGCCTTCGCACGAACGTGCAGTTCGAATGCAAGACATCCCCTCTGTCCGTGGTGGAGGGAAAGATCAAAGTCCCCACCGGTCCCGGATTGGGCGTGGATATTGACGCTGACTACATCAAGAGGCATCAACCGGTAAAAGCATAACGCAGGAGTGACCGGTGTAGCCCGGATCGGCTGGAGGTGAAATGGAACAGGTGAGAACCCGTTTATCTGCGTCAACCCGGATGTTCTATATCGCTGCGACGCTCCTGGTAGTGACAGGCGGCACAATCACTCACGCTGAGCCGTACGATCTGGGATTCTGCTCCTTCCTGGGCGGCGGCAAGTGGGAGAGAATCCAGTCCGTCTTTGTGGACGCCAATGGCTACGTCTATGTCGCGGGTTCAACCAAATCGGCGGACTTCCCGACCACGCCCGGGGTCTACGACAGGACCGGCAGCAACAACAATTCCAACGACGGCTTTGTTGCCAAGATATCGCCGGATGGAACGAGCCTCATCTGGTCAACCTACCTGCACGGAACCGATCGCGACGATGTGTATGGAGTCCACGTCGATGCCGACGGATACGTCTATGCCGTCGGTTGGACCCGGTCATCGAATTTTCCGACCACGCCCGGGGCGTATGACCCCAGGCATAACGGCGACATGGACGTCTTTGTCAGCAAGTTCGAGCCGGATGGCTCGTCTCTCGTGTACTCGACCTTCCTGGGCGGCTCACGCATCGACCAGTGCAGGGGCGGCATGGACTTGGATGCGGAGGGCAATATCTACCTCTCTGGCTATACCGATTCGCTCGATTTTCCTGCAACCGACGGTGCGATTCAGAAGACTTTCCAAGGCGGATACGGCGATGCATTCGTGGCGAAGCTGTCCGCCGACGGCTCGGCATTGCTGTTCTGCACGTACCTGGGCAGTTCGGGGCCCGACCATGCTTTCCCCGGCTTGTGTCTCCATTCCGACGGCAGTGTCATCGTAACGGGCGTTGCCGGTGCGGCGGATTTCCCGACCACGGTCGGTGTGTATCAACCGGTATTCGCAGGCACCGAGGTCAGTGGTGTCTGGTACGGCGATGCCTTTGTCGCACGATTCTCGCTGACGCCGGATCACGAACATGTCCTGCACTATATCACGTTTCTGGGCGGCTCAGGGAAGGAGACGTCGACCGCACAACATGGCATCGCCCTGGATAAGGATGGCAACGCTGTGGTCACCGTCACGACACATTCCACAGACTTTCCCACGACGGCGAATGCCTATCAGAAGACTCTCAAGGGCAACAGCAACATCGGCATCGCGAAACTCTCACGGGACGGTACGCAACTACTGGGCTCGACCTACTTCGGCGGTTCGCCTGCAAACGGCTATGAGCCTTCGGGCCTGCGTCTTGACGCGTGGGGCAATGTTTTTGTGACGGGGAGCATTTTCGGCAACGTCAGCAACCACCCGGTAACCACGGATGCATTCAGCAGAACCTCGGGCGGTCAGGATGAAGCCTTCTTCGCGGTCCTCGCGCCGGACCTGTCAGACCTGAGGTACTCCTCGCATTTCGGGGGACTCGGCAACGACAGAATCAGGGATCTGGCGCGAAGCCGGTCCGGTGACCTGGTCTTCGGTGGAGACACCTACTCGACCGACCTGCCCGTTACCCAGGGTGTCTTCCAGCCGGCTTATCGTGGCGCCGGCGACGCGTATGTCGCCCGATTCCGCCCCAGCCGGCTTCCGCCCGGCGACGTACATGATGATGATCGGGTGAACTTCCTCGATGTGCTGGCGATGGCGGACGTATGGCTGCGCCTCGCGGGCCCGGAAACCGATTTGAGTGACGACGACCGCATCGACCTGCGGGACTATTCGGTCCTCGCGGAGAACTGGCGCCGGCTCTACATACCGCCCGGCCGCCGGTCCCGGTAAATCGTGTGCGATCAGGATGCTCTGACGCAGGAAGCCACAGCTCTATGAAACGGGTGCGGCCGGAATATAGTGGCGGTCCTTACGGCCCTGGTGGGGTTGGCGCCCGGGAGGTCCGCTCCGCGACAGAGCGCTTCCGCCACGGCGTGGCGGGAGTTTACCGCTTTCGGGC
>CAYFUB010000490.1:0-6756 GCA_964346195.1 uncultured Pirellulales bacterium | reverse complement strand
TGATGGTACCCGTGGGGGCCGCTGTTGGCGACGGATGGCCCCCCGCCGCGCAGATTCGCTGGCTCAGACCCTCATGTACTTCGGGTGCCCAATCTCCCGGCCAGCCTCGTTTCGAAGGGGGCGCGGGAATTTCCGAAATCCTCTTGCCCGCGCACCAGGCTGATCGGTAAGATACTGTTCCCGGTTGGACGGGTTGCGGTTTGCCGTGGCTACATTGAGGCTTTCGGAGGGCAAGAACATGTCAATTGCGTTGATCGAAGAGCGCACAGCTCAACAGGTGCTCCTGGACATAGAGCGCAAGGGTATCAGGTTCTTCAACGTGACCCCGGATCGAGTCCGCATCCAGATCACGGTGCGCAACATAGGCGAAACCCGGTCCCGGCCGACTCCGCTGCACTTGCAATCCGCGCCTCTGGGTGCTTTCCTGTCATGGAGGCCTCTCACCAGTCTGATAGTGCCCGCCCTTGATCCACAGGGCCAAGTGCAGCTTCAGACCGATGTGGACCGACCGAAAGCCGCACCGCTCGGCAACTTCGCCCGAGTCCCACCGCGACGACTGCTCACCGCGATCGGGAACGATGATTCTGGGGAGGTTCAACCTACAGCTTACTCGCTGTCTGATTTGCGGCGGCGGCGATCGGCGAGGCTCGCCACCCGCAAGCAGTCCGGGGACGTGCTAAGGATGCTGGCTCCAGACCTTTTCGATTTTCTCGGCCATCGCAATCCACACTGGGCCGGCAACATCAACGTGTTCACCGGGCGACGTTCCGTGGCGCGCCACGTGGCCCGGGCACTTCGCGTTTGTCCCGGACGCACCAACGTAGCCATCTTCCTCGTTGGAACTCGCCCAGACGCCTATTCCTTCGCTCTGGCAGGGTCTCTGGCGCCACATGCTAGACTCGTCGATTGCGTTTCAGATAGACCCCTGGCGCAACAGGCCCGAGTAGCCGATGGAATCCCTCCGCAAGAGTGGGTAGAGGCGCGCGCTTGCCTGGTCGTGATGCTGGTCATGCGGCTACCGCAGATATGCCGAGAAGGTAAGCTGGAGGTTTATGTCCGGCAGCGCTCAACTGCGAAGCGCGCGACGGTGGAGTTCAGCCTGGACGCCAACGCGGCGGGCCCGGGGTGCTACACCGTATGACTCGCGAGGTGGGTCAGGAACTCGCGGCACACAACGGCTCCGCTTATGAACGCGACGGTGTAGGACGACTTCCGGCGGGCACGCTGTGCCCGCAAGTAGTGTGCCTGCTGGCGGAGTTCGATTCCCGGGCTACGGATCGGGGCATCCTTAACGAGCATTCCGGCGCCTTATCTTGTCGCCAGAGTTCTCCTCGCTCTTAAGTGCGCCTCCGCGCGCCACTTGCGACGATTGAGCTTCTTCGGCTCGCAAAGGCACTTGCGCGATGCCCAAGGGTGCGCTGTGCTTGGTAAGGGGAGTCGTGCGAAAGCGAGGTGGGCCGTGACCCTCAGAATCCGAAAGCTGATCGTCGTCGCCCTGATCGCGACCGTGATCCTGCTGGCCAACGTGTAGGCGGTCGCAGGCTGGCTCGACCACCCGATGACGCCCAGCTGCGTGAGCCTCCCGTCGTGGGTGCTTGAACGGCGTCCGAGCTCGTCGGGATTGGCTATGCGGAGGTCGTCTGTTCGGTGGATAGTGATCGCCGCCCGGCAGAGCGGCTGGAGGATAGCCGTGCCGAGTGCCGACAAAGCCGCGCGGATTAGCCCGCATATTGCATGAGCCCTCGTAGCGGACTCGGCATGGCGGCTGTGTGCCAGGGCGAGAGGGAGTCGGGCAGCATCGGGCTTGGCGGGCGCATAAGGCCCCCTTTCCCCCACGGCGATTTCCGGGTTGTGCACCAGTCAAGAAGCGGTGAGGCGGGCGACCAACAGACGGAAGAGGGTTTGGTAGGGGTAGCTGCTGGAGAGATGGAATACGACCCGACGCACCGAAGTGACCACCCGGGCGGCTACCTTCAAGAGCTTCAGGCGGATGGTGCCCACTTGGGCCCGGGCCAGTTCCGTACCGGCCAGCACCACGCGGCGCAGATGCTCCAGCAACACGTAGGCGGCCGAGGCCAACAGCAGCCGGAGCTGATTGGCCGCAAAAGCATGGCAACTGGTCCGATCGGCGAACAGTTCCAGTTGCTGTTCTTTGATCCGGTTCTCCATGTCGCCGCGAGCCGTGTATCGGCCGTCGTACATCTCCTGTGGTGACTCCGCCAGATTGGTGACCAGGAAGCGGGCATTGGGGCCTTGGTCGAGGTACTCGGCCTTGACGATGACGCGTCGCTCTCGATCCCAGGTGCCGGCGGCGTAACGGAATTCGTGGAAGTGACGCTGCTTGCAGCCCGTCTTCTCGAAGGCTTTGCGTGCCGTCCGCAGGTGTCGGGCGGCCCTGCGCTCCAGGACCTTGTTGCGGGCGATGCCCACCACGTAGCTGATTCCGTGCCGTTCGCACCAGCGCAGCAGCTTCCAGCGGCAGAAGCCCGAATCTCCCCGGAAGACGACTCGCGTGTCGGGCCAGTCCTGACGGATGCGGTCGACCAGCAGTCTGAGAATCGCCCGGGCGTGCTTGGCCGCATCGATGTTGCTGGGCCGCAGGTAGGCCACCAGCAGGCGGTCACCGCAGAAGACGTACAGCGGCAGGAAGCAATAGCCGTCGTAGAAGCCGTGGAAGAACCGGGCCTCCTGGCTGCCGTGGACCGGGTCGTCGGTGGCGTCGAAGTCGAGGACGATCTCCTCGGGGGGTCGGTCGTGGGAGGCCATGAATTGATCGACCAGCACCCGGCTCATGCGGACCAGCGATTCCCGGTTGACGGCGTTCTCGAATCGGCAGAGCGTGGACGGTGAGGCCAGCGGCTCGTCGGGGTCGGGCCGCTGTTCGGCCAGCAGGGCCATGAGTGGATCGTCCCGCAGGGTCTCGTGATCGTTGAGGTCCTCGTAGCCCATGGCGATGCCGAAGATGCGCTGGGCCAGCATGGTGCGGAGTTCGTGCGTGATCTTGGCCGGGTCGCGAGGGTCGGCGATGCAGCCTGCCAGAGCCTGGGTCAGCCCGATCCGGCGATCCACCTCCCGCAGGAGCAGTGCCCCGGCGTCGGAGGTGAGCCGGCCGCCGTTGAAATCCGCGATGATTTGCTGTCTCTGGAGGCTGGAAAAAGCGAAGGGCTTGTCGGTACACTGTGTCATCGAAAGGCCTCCCTGCCTTGCAGTTGGGATTCTTCTACAAACCCCATCCTACAAGGCCGAGAGGCCTATTTCATGTCAAACCCCCAAGGAACTGGTGCAATATCCGGGTTAGGCTCTTTTTCTGTGCTCGTGCCCGGTTTGGATTCGGACAACCCCGGCTCGCGTCGTACGGGGATTTCTCATGCTGTCATCGGGTCCTCCTTGAAAAGGTGAAGACCGGCTCGGGGAAGCGCGGCAGAGTCAGATCAGCCGTGTGGGGAGGCGCGGGCACGATGGTGGGGACTGTGAACAGGTTGCCTGACGCAACACGGGGCCCCAGCCGTTGCCATGCAAGTGAGGCTCCTTCTGGCTGGCTTGCACGTCCGGGCCCGCAGAGCGCCCTGGCCGCCAGGCAGCACCCTTAGCTCGATCCTTCGAATTGCACCCATTGAATGGCATGCTGCACCAGTTCGGTGGCAGTAGTCAGCCTGAGCTTCTCCTTGATATGCTCTCGGTGAGACTCGATCGTTTTGACGCTGAGGTGCAGCGTTTCGGCAATTTGCCGCGTACCTCGGCCCCGGCCGATCAATTCAAAAACCTGCAATTCCCGATCGCTTAGGCGTTCTAAGGGAGAGCCGTCGGCGTCCCGTGCGCCGCGGACGAACTTGGACAACGCCCGGGCGGCCATCTTTTCGCTCAGGTAAATCTGGCCGCTGAGGACCTTGCGGATGGCGGTTATTAGCTTCTCCGTCGCCGCTTCCTTCATGACATAGCCTCTCGCGCCAGCCCGGAGAACGCGTTCGGCGTACAGGGTCTCGTCATGCATGCTCAGTACCAGGACCAGCATGTCGGGATAGCGGATCTTGAGGTCCTTGATCAGTTCGATCCCGCTGGTGCCCTGCAGTGAAACATCCACAATGGCCAAGTTGGGCTGCAAGGCCGCTACTGCGTCCAACGCTTCCTGAGCGTTTTGGGCCTCGCCACAAACCGAGAAACCTGGTTCCTGGTCAATCAGTTCGGCCAGCCCTCGGCGAACGACGGGGTGGTCATCCACCAAGAGAACCCGGGTCGTACAGCTGGCTTGCGCACCATGTTCTGGTGTGGTCATGTCTGATCTCCACGCCCTGTAGCGCTATTATTCTGGAACGAGCATACCACGACGGTTCCGCCGTTAGGACCCCGCTTGACGCCAAGCGTGGCGCCAATCATTCTCGCCCGGTAGTTCATAATGCGCAATCCCATTCCCGTCGTGTGCTCAAGGTCATTCGGCAGGCCTGAGCCGTCATCCGTGACCGTTAAGGTGACACGTCTGTCGTTGTCTGCCGTGATCGCGATTTCGACTCGCTGGGCCTTAGCATGCTTAGTGGAATTGTTAATGGCCTCTTGGGCGATGCGGTACAGCTGCGTCGCTACCGCGTCGTCATGTACAAGTACCGGCTTCTGGCACCTGAAGGTGCAAGCAATGTCGAAAAGCTCCTCGACGTTCGCCGCCTGTTCCCGCAGCGCGGCCATGAGGCCATCGGCCGTTAGATCCACCGGACACAGACCCTTGGCGAGCGCCCGTGCCTCAGTGATCGTCTCGTTCGTTATTCTTGCGATCTCGGCCGCCGTGGCCGCCTCCGGCAGGGCTCGTTCGCTGAGTTTCCGCTGCAGCGCCCAGAGCAGAAACGCAATGCCCGTGAGCCGCTGGCCCACGACGTCGTGGAGGTCCTGTCCGATGCGCTGCTGCTCCCGACGACTGATGTCAAGAATCTCCTGTTCCAAGCGTCTGCGCTCGGTGATGTCGTGAACGGTGCCGACCATTCGGATCGGCTTGCCCCCGCCATCAAAGACGACTGCCCCACGTTCATGAACAACGCGTTCCGACCCGTCCGCACGAACGATTCGATGCTCGATGCCGTAGGTGTCATTGCGGTCCGCCAGCGCCTTGTCGACGGCGGCCTTCACGGCTTCACGGTCGTCAGGATGAACGGATTCCAGAAACGCATCATACGTGGCGCCGAATTCCTGGGGGCGGACGCCGAAGATTCGGTAGACCTCATCCGACCAGCGCAGATCATTGGTCACGATGTTCCAGGTCCAGCTTCCCAGTCGCGCGACCCGCTGCGCCTCGGCAAGGTCCGCGTGCTTCCTCGAGAGATCCTCTTGCAGCCGCTTGCGCTCGGTGACATCGCGGACGATCCCGGTAAACACCCTCTTGCCCGGCAAGCGCACCTCGCTGACGGTGGCCTCCAGGGGGAAGGTGCTTCCGTCCCGGCGTTTCCCCTCCAGCTCGACGGTTTTGCCGAGCAATCTCGACTCGCCCGTGCGAAGGTAGTGGGCGAGAGATGCTGTGTGGCGTTCTCGGTGATGTTCTGGCATGAGCACGGTGACGTTCTTGCCGTTGGTCTCACCTGCAGCATAACCGAAGATCCGTTCGGCCGCCGCGTTCAAGGATTCGATAGTTCCTCGTTCGTCGATGGTTATCACACCGTCGGCAGCCATGTCAAGAATCGCCCGGGTGCGCGCCTCGTTGCTCTCGAGCCGCCTAATCAGCGGGTCGGTGCTGCGGAGGAACATGAGTGCCCCTGCGAGGATCGCCAGCACACCGATGGACGACGCTGCAGCCCCGGTACGCACGAAGACCCCGCGAATCTCAGCCAGGTCAATCTTGCCGACCACACCCCAGTCTACGACGCCTACCCACTCGTAGGCCGCCAGCACCTTTTCGCCTCGGTAGTCCAGGCCGATCACCGTTCCAGATTCTCCCGACAATGCCCGGCGCATGGGTTCAGCCAATTCGGAGTCGAAGGGGACAGGCTTGGGATTGTCGAGGTCGAAATGCCGGTGACGAAGCAAGAAAACGATTTTGTCGCCGTCGCGCCGTGCGAGGGTAAACTCCCCGGTTCGCCCAAAGCCGCGGAATTGCTCATGTGCCCAGACCACCTGGCTCAGTGTTGCCGCCTGGGGACCACCCGGGACATCGGCCGCGCCATACATGGCGTCGAAACGAGCGACGGCTTCGATAAGGCGGGCCCTGCTTCGAACCGTCTCCACCAACCTCTCACGTTGCTGTTCAAAGGCCGTGCGGTAGAGACTGAAAAGCGAGATCGCCCCGACCGCCATTGCGACGCTCGTCATGATCAGGATCGAGAGAAGCAGGACCCTCTTACGGTCATCCATGGACGGATCCTCGCGTATCGGCTCGAGGTTTCGGGGCACCAACGAGGCTTCCTGCTGAGCCGATGGGGATCGGGGCCACGGCGCCAGGTTGCCCGATCGCTGCGGCATGGGCTAGCCCGCGCCGCGATTCGAGCAGCGGGTCTTCAGCGGGATGGCGGATGTGCTGAGAGGGTCCATGTCGTCGGCTCTCTGCGCTCCGCGCCGACGATTGGGGTTTCATCGCAACGCCTCCATCCGGCGGTCAAGACCTCGGCCCGTTGACTTTAGCCCTCGGCGATATTCTAGTACGGCCCAGTACAGCAGGTCAATGGTCTCGGCGCCTGGCCATCACGCGAGTTGAAGCACTGCCTGCTCCCGCCAACCGCGACGGTGACGGGAACGGGGACCTGCAAGAGCCGACTGACTTCGCGGCCTGTTTGACCGGTCCAG
>CAYFUB010000489.1:0-10338 GCA_964346195.1 uncultured Pirellulales bacterium | reverse complement strand
ACATCGGGGCCCACCCCTCCGAGGGGTGCTGGGACGACTTCATGCGCTCGCCGAACTCGTAGCCGCTGTCCGGGTCGACACTTGCCTTGAGTTTGAGCGAGACGACGGGAATCAGGCTCCGCAGGGGCACCTGGTAGCCGTATTCGGTGACCTGCAGGTCCGCCAGCGGCAGCGTCCACGTGCAGGTGATCTTCGTCTGTCCCGCCAGAAGCGTTTCCAGCGGCAGTTGCAGCTCATATTGGCCCGGGCCGGTCGCATGGAACGCGACCGGCGAGCCGGCCAACGTAACCGAAGTCAGGATGCCGGTCGCGCAGGGCAACGTGATCGGCATGGTTGAAACGCCTTGCGGACCCTTCAGCAGCGTAAGATCGGACCGGACGGTCATCCGCTCTCCCGCCTGAATCTGCCAGAGGTCGTCCTGGGTCCCGACGAAATCGGGCTTGGACCATTGCTGATAGCCGACGCTCGCCTCGGCGGCGACATCATCGGCATCCAACGGCTCGGGCAGGTTCTCCGGCGCCACGTCCTCCACGTGCAGGTCGCCGTAAATCACGCGATAGGTCTCGGAAGCTGTCGGCCGGTACCAGAAGATGGGCTTGTCGGCCGCGCCGAGCTGCACGCCCTTGCCGCGATAGTACCACTTGCCTTCGCCCTTGAAGAACCGCAGGAACATGATGTGCTTCTGGAGTTGCACGCCCAGCGCCGTCTTCTCCTCATCGGACAGTTGCAGATCCTCGATTTTCTTTCCGATAACCGGGGCCTGCTTGAGAAAGTCGTCCAAAGCCACACCGTCGGGAAACTGACCGTCTCCGACGGTCTCGGCCAGCACGCGAAGGCCCTCGATGAAGTCCGCTTCGGTGGACCCGAACAGGTCCAGGTCGACCTCCTGCTGCTTGTATCCGGCGGGCACTTCCATACTGAACAGTGATTCCTCCATTGGCACGTCGAACTGCATGTTCTTGACGATGACCAGTAACTGTTTTTCCCGGTGCTCAATGCGCACGGGCAGGCCCGTTTTCGCGTCTGCCCAGACTGTGACCTCGAGGTTCGGGTGCCTGGCGAGGAACCCGACGACCTCCCGCCCCTCCATCTCCGCCATTCCCAGATCCTCCACAACCATACGAGGATTGTCCTGCAGCTTGGTCAGAAGGTTCTTGAGCACGTCCAGGTAATTCGGTATCGAAGGCAGGCCCTCGAGATTGATATAGGCCGCCTCCTTCTTCGATTCCTCCAAGGTCAGGATGCGACCGGCCTGGAGATCGATGACGCTAACGTTATCCGGGACGTTGGACAGTGTCCGCCGGATGCGGGAGCCGATGACCATATCGTGCATGACGGGCGTGTTTGGGCCCTCGACGCCAACGACGATGTCGAAAATCGCCGTGTTGGCATTGAGGATCGGCTGGATCGCCTGGGCAAAGGTGACTTTCGAGCTGAAAGGACTTAAGAAGGGCAAGGCGATCAGTACTGCTATCACGATCACCGCCGCGGCGGCTAATTTGCTCCATTTGCTGTTCATGAGGATTCTCCACGCGCCCGGCCGGTTCGTAGCTCCGGCCACCCGGCGCTTCTCCAAGTCCGCCAGGGCGTCGGCCAGGATGCGCCGATCGACCTCGGGGGACGATGTGATCTGCGACTCGTCAATCAACTTCTTTACGTCGTCCGCTGGTTGCATTTGCCTACCCTGCTATTGAGAATGCTCCGCAGCTTGTCGATTCCGTACCGGTACCGGCTCTTGGCCGTATTCGTGGAAATCTGCCGGACTCTGGCGATGGCCTGGAACGTCATCCGCCCGTGCAGGTGCAGCATCAGCGTCTCACGCTGCTCGAACGGCAGCTCGGCCAGCGCCCCGGCGAGCATCTCCAGTTGCTCGTTGCAGACCAGGCAGTCCAACGGCTCTTCTGCAATCGTTCGGGTGCCAGCGTCAAGCCCGGAGGGCTTGGCGATGCCGGCATTCGTGCTCAGACCACTTACCCGCAGGCGCACGCGTTCGGCCTTGTTCCAGTTGCGGGCGTGGTTGGCCGTGCAGGTCAGCAGGTAGCCCTTGAGGCTGCCGGTCAGGCGAAAACCGTTGAGACTGCGGACGAACGACAGGAATACATCATGCACAACGTCCTCGGCCGCGGTCTTGTCGTTGAGCAGAGCCAGGGCCAGCAGAAGCAAATCCGCCCTATACTTTTCATAGACCCGCGTCAGGGCCTCACGGCTCCCACGCTTGCACTGGAATACGAGCAGCTTGTCTTCCATAGGCCGGCCTGAATGGGGTACCCAACGAACGTTCGTTCGCCAATATAACAACCATTGCGGCCGTTTGGGTCTACCCAATTTGACATTTTCCGGCGTTGGCCGCGCGAGTGTGCGATTGAATTTCGCGGCAAGCCATGCACGCAGAACGCCGTGGGGGCGAATCATCATTCGCCCCTGCCAATTCTCGGCGAGATGCTTCGCTTCGCTCAGCCTGACCGAAGGCGCTTGCCTCGCCAGTGTCTGCTTCTACAGTGTCACGGCCGGTCCACCGTCGTGCCGGCGCGGGGCGGGCCAGTCGGCAAAGGCGAGGTAGAAGGGCAGGACGATGTTGGCGACCGGAACCAGCATCAGCAGTGACAGCGCGCCGGGGAATCCGGCCTTCGTGCAGATCCGCCAGAACGGGACGACCGTGAAGAGGACGGCGCAAATGATGGAGAAGCCGACGACGAAGAAGATGACCAGGATTTCAGTTGCCCCAGGTATCATTGTGTCCATCCTATTGCCTTTCTTGTCTTGAGGCCGCTGTGGCCAAGCCGCACAGTGGTTCAGAACCTCCGCGATTGTATCCGGACCAAGAGCCAGGCCGCAAGTGCCGGCTTATAGTCTTTGAACCGGCGCAGCCAAGGGAGCCAGTCGGCACGGTTGACGCCGCTGGCGTGGGCCCAGGGCCGCGCACGTTGAAAAAGGGACTCCACTTAGGGGTCGGGAGTTCCTTGATGCCGACCTGAAATCCCGTAGTGCCGTTGGGGGCCTGTCTGATGGGATTGGCGCAATATGTGTGGACACCGGGCTTTGGCGGTCGATGGCTCTGGTGCTATACTGAGATTGCTGATACCGTGGACATCAGATAAGGAGAGCAGACAATGTTTTCAACTGTCGCTCTCTTCGTGTTAGTACTGGGTCTTCTCCTGGCATCATTTGTACTCTGGGCGCTGTTCCTTTACCTGGGACTTCGCTGGGCAAAGGTCGAAGGTACAACGGTCCGCCGTGTCGTCGGCGTCACGGCCGCCGCATTTGGCGTCCATCTGCTATTGGGAGTCCTCGCGGGTCTTGTGCCACTGACAACGGACCGTCAGGTCATTCTTGTCTCGGCCGTACAACTGGCGGGGAGTATTCTGCTGCCCTGCCTGATTATCACCTACGTCTTCAGGCCCCGCCTTCGGCGGTCATTGCAGGCGTGGGTCCCGACTCTGGTTTCACCGATCGCGACGGCTGTTTTCATCCTGGTCATCGTAAGGCCGTTTCTGATGGAAGCATTCCTTATTCCAACCAACGCGATGGCGCCTACCCTCGTGGGCACCCACGTGCAGGGAGTCTGTCCGGAATGCGGTCGTCCGTCTTACGCGTCGCCGGCACCTCCGATGCGTTACCGTTCGTCCGATCCACGGCCACAGATCTGTGAGAACTTCCACATATCCCGGGGGCAGGTCTCGTTGACCGTGCCTTCCCAGGAGATCGCGTTATTGTGGCCAAATTCATGCGGCCCCGGCGGTGGGATCTCGTGGTGTTTCGAAAGCCGCAGGACCCCTCGATTCTCCACGTCGAACGTCTTGTGGGACTGCCGGGCGAAGAGATTCACATGGATGACGGCGCCGTGTGGGCCAATGGCCGCAGGCTCAGGCCGCCTGAATCGATCCGTGACATCAGGTACCCTTCTGAACTGCCCAATTGGCCCCGTGAAGTATGGGGCACCGTCGACCGTCCCGCGAAGCTGGCGGCAGACGAGTATTCTGTCTTGGGTGATTTCTCCACTCAGTCAGAGAACTCCCGGTTCTGGAGACAGGGGGCGCCAGGTCACAGTCCATTTGCAGTCCCGGAATCCCATTTGTATGGGGTCGTTACTCACATCTACCGGCCACCGCACCGCTGGCGCCTGTTTCGGTAGGACAATGGTGTACTCGGGTTGCAGGCACCGGCTAATAGTCTTTGAACCGGCGCAGCCAGGGGGGCCAGTCGGCGCCGTTGACGCCGCCGGCGTGGGTCCAGGGACCGCGCGTGTTGAAATCGGGCCCCCATTTCAAAGTCCAGAGTTCCTTGACGCCGACCTTGCGGACGGACCAGTCCATGACCAGACAGTTGACGAACCCGCCGTGGCGGGGGATACAAAACGGCCTGATACTGTTGTTGCCGATCCTCGGTGCCGGCGCCACTTCCGCTTCGGTCCGGGCGGGGACATCATGGTGAGTCGGGTATCCGGCCCACAGGGCACAGTCGAGCATCACGGGCACGCGGCTGCCGCCTTTGCCATAGATGTTCGGCCATCGCTTCTGCTGCGGGGGTGGCGGCTGCCCGATGGCCTCCCCGCCGTCATAGGCCGGGGTGTATCCGTTGAGGCCGTAGCTGCCGGCGCGGTAGGAATGGTTGGGACAGTACCAGGGCAGGAGCGTGCCGCCGGCCCCGTTGCGACTGATCTTGCGGGTGGCCAGTGGGCAGAACTCCTCGAAATCGAAGTGGTCGAGGTAATAGGCGAACTGTTGCGTTCGGCAACGGTCCCACACGTCGCGGTCGCGGAGCCGGCCCTCATTGCTCTGGCCGAGCGTCGCGAACAGCAGCCCCCACTGGTGCAGGTTCGCCTGGCAGACAGTGGTCTTGGCCTGGCGCCGGGCGTTTTGCAGGACGGGCAGTAGAATCGCCATCAGCAGCGCAATCACGGCGATTACGACCAGCAGTTCGATGAGCGTGAAAGCGGAGGGATTTATGATTTTCGATTTCCAATTTGTGACCGGAAAGGTATCCGGCGTGCGCTGATGCGAAGTCGTCGTGCGGATTCTATTCGCGCCGAGGCAAACCTCACAGGTCCGGTCCATAATCGTAATCCCTTCCTATTCAGGCAAGTCGATTATAGCACGTCGCGTGGGATCAGTGCAACCGCCTGAACAACAAGAGGGGACAATGGGGGACGACTACGTTCTGTGGCGCGGCCCTTGCGCGTGGTCATGCTGAGCGAAGCGAAGCATCCGGCCACAGTATGGGAAGTCCGCAGCACGCCGGACGAAGCCTCTCGTGCGGTGCCCAGATCCTTCGGCTGTGCCTCAGGATGACATCATCGGCGGGTCGTGAGGACGGCCGTCTAAAAGCGGAAGTAGATGAACGAGCCGAGGACGTTGGTGTCGTGCCAGGAGTCATCTGGCTCCTCGTCGAGCTTCCAGACGTAGAACAGCTCCAGGCGAATCCGCTCGTGCAGCGAAATGAAAAGGCCACCGTAGAGACGATGCTGATTGAAGTCCTCCTCGTCGAAATTGATAAAGACTTCGTCGGCGATGTACGGCAGGACCTTCAGGGGCGTGAATGTCACAGGCGACGTGACGTCTACCTTGTTGCGGTACCGCCAGACGGGGTCCTCGTCCTCGATGTCGCGGTACTCGAATCGCGACCGGCTGCCGACACGGAGGTCGCAGAGCCTGCCCTTGACGGTGAGGTTCAGGTAAGGTCGGTCCTCAATCTGCCAGTCATCGCCGTCCTTCTCGAATTCTTTCTTGTAGCCGAGGCCGACCGCGAACCAGTCGGCCGAGCCGGAATAGGTAAACACGTAATCTTCCTGATGGTCGGCGAGCCGACGGGCGTCATCGCCGAACGTGAGCCGCCCGTCGAAACTGAACTCCCAATGCTCCGTGACTGGAATTTCGAAGACCGCCTTGGCCCAGTACTCGAAGTCGCCCTCGTCCGCTCCGGCCGCCGGCGGGCACGCGCACAACACAAGCGTGGCCGCGAAGATCAGGAGGCCCAGACGCGATGCGGTGACGGTATCGACAAAATCATTCATAGGGCGGCATATCCACCGACCATCCGAAATCCGTGAATTATACCGCCACGCCCGCGGCACGCAACGTGCTCACGCGGAACTGTTCGACGTTGATTCGGGGAAGCGTTATACTGAGCGATGTCGGCCTTCCTGATGGGGCCGAGGGTCCCGCCGGAGGGACGAGTTATCGTCTATGCACTCAGTGAGGTGACTTGACATGAGAGCTGTGCTCAGATTTTCCGTTGGTATTTGGACAGTCGCGCTGATGCTCCTTGGATGCGAATCGGCGGGGACTCAGATGAAGGCCGTGCGGTCCGCCCGCTCGTCGCAGGCGGCTGGCAATGGGCCGGCCGAGCAGGTCGAGTTGCTGCGCGACCCTTGGGGTGTGCCGCACATATTTGCCCCGACCGACGCCGGGGCGATGTACGGCCTTGGGTACGCGGCGGCACAGGACCGTGCCTTTCAGATGCACTACAATCTGCGCATCATCCAGGGACGCCTGGCGGAACTCGTTGGCGACGTGAAGGTCGGCATCACCCGGCAGTTACCCGAGGGCAGGAATTCGGCCCTGCGCAGCGACATCCAGATGCGAACCATCGGTTACTGGCAGGCCGCCCAGGTAGCGGCGCGACAGCTCGATCAGGAAGCACGCGAGCTGCTCGATGCCTACAGCCGGGGTGTCAATAACTACATTGACAACCACCGTGGGAATCTGTTGTACTTGTTCGAAAGGTACGGTCTGGAGCCGGAGCCGTGGACGCCGGCGGCGTGCATCGCCTCGTGGTGGCGGCTGAGCCTGTTCTTCTCCGGCGACGGGCTGCGGGAGATCACGCCTTACTACGAAGTGAAGGAGGGTGTCAGGGAGGTACGGCACTTCACCCTAACAGATAGTGCCGGGGCCACGGAGGGCCTTCCTGTCCGGGATGATGCGTCCGTTATTCAGCGGGGCGACGTGAGCGACGAGTGGGTCCGGCGGGTTTATGACTATGCGATGGAGCACAACCTGACCCGGAAAGTCGATGTCACGCGGATGCAGCGACCCGGCCCCCGGTTCAGCCACGCCTGGGTCGTGGGTGGTAAGCGAATGACGACCGGCTCGGCCGTGCTGGTCAGCGACCCGCAGACGCCCGTCCGCAACCCGTCGCTCTTCCACGAGTTTCACGTCAGCGGCAAGACCTTCAACGCCCGGGGCATCGGCGTGCCAGGTAGTCCCAACATCCTGATCGGCTTCACGCCGAACGTCGCCTGGGGCCTGACGGCGCTGGGCGCCGACCAGGCCGATTTGTTCCTGCTCAGGACTGACCCGAACCATCCCGACCAGTACTTCCTCGATGGCCAGTGGCGCGATATGGACGTGCGGACCGAGACCATTGAGGTCAAAGACGCGGCCCCTCGTACCCTGAGGGTGCGCCGGACTTGCTTCGGCCCGGTGGTGACGTCCATTGCCACGGGCGTTCGGCGCGGCGACGAGGTCGCGCTGAAACGCATCCCAATTTGCGAGCCGCAGCGCGACAGCTTCCGTGGCGTTCTGGGCATGATTCGAGCGCGGGACGTGCAGGAATTCCAGGAGGCGCTCGGCGGTTGGAGCTTCCCCAGCGCCAACTGCGTCTTCGGCGACCGCCAGGGCAATATCGGTTTCAAGACGATTCTCGCCCTGCCCCTTCGCTCGGCGCATTCCCTGCTGGATGACCGGGCGGCGCACGAGGGGTGGGAGAGTGATAACGACTGGCAGGACATCGTGCCCCACGAGTTGCTGCCGCAGGTTATCAATCCCCAGCAGGGCTGGCTGGTGACGGCAAACCATCGGCCCATTGCGTCGTTTTACCCCATCTCCCTGGGCATCTCGACCGGCAGTCTCGGCGACACCGACCGCTCCTGGCGGTTGAAGGAGCGCGTCCAAATGAAAGAGCAGTTCACGCCCCAGGACGTGCTCGACATCCACTACGATACGGTGGCGGCGATCAAACGCGACCTGGTCAAGCTCGGGTATCATCTCCGCGACGTGCAGCAGTATCCTCTGGAGGAGGATACTCTCCTGGCGCTCGACTATCTCGAAGACTGGCAGGCCGCCGGCAGCAAATCCGAGATGTCCATCAGGGGAACGGAGATTCTGAACCTCATGCCGATGGCGTTTCGACAGAACTTCGCGGCGGCCACCATCTACGGCGGCGGGCTCTCCGGCCTGTGCAACATGCTCCAGACGATCGATGCTCGTGTTGCCGCCGACCCGAACGCCCCGCTGACGGAGGAAGAGGCCGATTACGTCAATCTCATCGTGCGTGCGGCGTGGCGGTACGGCAGGGCCAATTACGGCGACGACCCGAGCCTCTGGCCCGAACGCGCGAAACAGGCGTTGCTCGATACCAGGCTCCCGTACATGTCAACACTCGATGGCTTCGGTTCGCTCGACGAACAGAAGGATATCACGCTTCCGGCTCTGAGCTGCATCGACGGCGGAACCATCCTCTCTCAGCAGGCCCAGTCGTACACGCAGTACGTCCCGCTGCACGACGCGGATGAATCGATGTCCCTCCTGCCCGTGGGCCAGTCGGAGCAGCCGGACAGCCCTTACCACCTCTGCAACTATGACCTGTGGGCTCAGGGCCGACTGCACCCGGCGCCGCTCTCGCGAGAAGCCGTAGACCGGCTTGCCGCAACACGCGCAGTTCTGGAGCCGTAAGGTGCGTGCCACGCACTATCATCTGTGAGGGAGGCGAAACCGGCATCCGGATCTCGTCATACGGATTATGGTTAATTCGTGCGCGGTCTGTCATCCCTTCGACTCCGCTCAGGGCAGGCTCTGAACGGAGCGCAGCGCAGTGAAGGATCTGGCCTGCGCGCGAGAGAAACCTCCCTTTCGATGGCCAGATCCTTCGGCTTCGCCTCAGGATGACGGAGCACGCAGCGCAAGAATTTTTCCTAATCCGTATCAGAGGTCTTCGGCTATGGACTTGCGCAGCTCGGCCTCGGCATAGCGTTTGTGAATGACCACTGTAAGGGGCCCGAAGATAACCAGGCCGAGCAGGCCCGGGAAACCAAGCCCATACCAGATCCCGTATGGCTGGCCAGCCACAAGAGCGACCATGCCGGCGGCCAACAGGATGCAGCATGTTCCCATGATCGTGAAGTGCATCCCCATGACTAGGGTCTTGAGCTTGCCTCTCGGCGCGAATACTCCGGCCAGCGTCCCTTCCACGCCGCCCGCCACCCCCAGCAGCGTTCCGAGAATCCAGGCATAGGTGTTCGCATCGAACCATGGCTCTGTCATTGCTGTTTTCTCCTGAGATCCGCTGTTTCTTCGTGTTTCTTCATGATATCCTTGGCGACATGCGGTGCGATCTCTCCTTCGACGACCAGGGTCCGCAACAGGAGCCGGAACGGGTCCTGGTTGGCGGGGTCGTCCGCCAGACGGATCTTCTCGATCAGGCAGTCCAGGCGGATCCGTACGGTCGGGTACGAGATGCCGTACTGCTTCGCCAATTCCTTGAGCGAGCCCGAAGACAGGACAAAACGCCGAATGAAGTGCAGGTCTTCCTCGGACAACGCCGCCAGCCATGCCGGGTCCTTTTCCGTTTCGTCTTTCATAATCAATAATATTAAAGTCATCTTTAACATTACGCAAGTAGAAAAAGACCTCTGACTGAAAGAGGAAAAGACCGATATCAGGGCCTTGGCGATGTTACGCGGGGGTCAACTCTGCATGGTTGATTCCGCTGAAAAAGTCCTATTGCGGGTTTGTTTACCCTAATTTTCGACCCCAAAACGCGGATGTCTCCACCGTGTATAGGGGTTTTTCAGCGGAATCCATAGTTTGCATGTCGGCGGCGGGTCAGCGAAAATTGAGATCGTCGTCGGGAAATAATGTGCGCGTCTTGTCCCGGCCGTCGCCGCTGCTGTCGAGGGCTGATTCATCGATCACGGTAATCTCGACCGGCACGATGATGTTCTGCTCGTGGAGCGGCTTTTGTGACGACGAGTCGGGGACATCCACGAAGCGCCGCTGCGGCAGAATGATCCCTTTCGTGGGGCCCCACAACCAGACGCGCCGGCGCTGGGGCCGGAATTGGATCGTGTAGCGCACTTCCATCTTGTACGTTCCGGGCCTCGTCGGCGCGGGATGCAGATGCAGGGAGTGAGGGTTCCTGCCGAGCGTACGTGCCCCCTTGGTAGCGGTGCCGTACTGGCTCTGCCCGTTCGCCCAGACGAATTCGTTCACATCGACCACCAGGTTCTCGAAGACCACCTCGAACGGCAGTTCGACCCGGATCGACGACGCGCTGCCCAGCGCGTACGTCTCCTCCACCGTCACCCTCGGCGTGAACAGCAGCGACACGATCTGCGCGACCTGT
>CAYFUB010000488.1:0-5101 GCA_964346195.1 uncultured Pirellulales bacterium | reverse complement strand
CCCCGCAGTCCCGGGTCGTCCAAATCCCGGACTATCATCGCGGCCGGCACGACAAAGACATATAGACTCAACACCACGGCGGCGGCCGTATTCGTATGGACGCAGACGCTGAGGGCCTTTCGCATATCCAACCCGGAACTTTGTGTCAACGGCGGTAAAGTAGTGGAATGGGAGCCCCATGTCAACGAAGATCGTCGGCCGACACAGTCAAAGCCGAAGGCCTCGTTTGTAGTGGCGGCGACACGACCTGCTCTCGTATGTCACGGCCAGAAGGCGGCCACGATGATGACCAGCAGGATCACGATTCCCAGGACGAACTTGCCCAGGATGCCGAAGAATTTGCCCACGCCGGCCCCCACGCCCCTCTGCAACGATCGGTCGGGGTGCTCCCCACGGGAAACCTCCATCGCCCATACGGACAATCCGGCCCCCAGACAGGCGCCAATCACCGTGC
The DNA here is from genome assembly GCA_964346195.1 of uncultured Pirellulales bacterium. Taxonomy (GTDB): domain Bacteria; phylum Planctomycetota; class Phycisphaerae; order Sedimentisphaerales; family Anaerobacaceae; genus PLanc-01. The sequence goes on along the minus strand of CAYFUB010000488.1, from coordinate 4,647 downwards.
CCAGCAACGGAATGGGAAACATGAAGGTCCCTGCGGCCGCACCCACCAGCGCGCCGAACAGCCCCGTGATTGAGGCCGCCCAACTGGCCCCCGATTTCCGAGCCCCGACCATGCCGGCGAAGAACTCGATCAACTCGCCCAGAAGCGCGAGGACCGCGATGGCAATCAGGGTCCAGCCAGAGAAGACCCGCTCATCCCACCGCCACCAGGCGAACAGCGACGTCGTGAGGACCATCAACCAGTTGCCCGGCAGGCCGAAAAGCACCAGCACCAGCCACAGGCCATTGAGCAGAATCAGGATGAACAGCCACAGGTATAGCATATCTCTCCGCCGCACCTATCAACCGGCCCTGAATGAGACAAATGACCGATGGAAAACTACTGATGGCCAATCTGCAGGTCGGGATTATTCGCATCGGCCCCCGGAGATTCATCTGGCCGCGAACTGTCGTCGACGTCTTGACGAGTTCGCTCCGCTTGCATCTGCCTGAGCAGCTCGGCCTCTCTCTCCGCCATTTTGCGGCGCATCTCTTCGGAGATCCGGACGGTATGGCCCATGCTCGGCACCATCAGGGCTGTGAGAGCGGTGCCCGCAATCACGGTCGCGAGCGTGATGCGTCCTACGCGGCCGAGGAAGAGCGTCCGATGCCCCGGCTCGACCCGGGTATTCTCGATAATCTCTTCGAGTTGTTCGCGCGGAAAGCCGGCCAGAATGTCGGTCCCTGCCTCGCTCAATTCCAGACCGATCTCGCGTGCCGCCTTTGCCCGTTTCTCCAGAAGCAGACGCCGAAACGCCGGATCGACCGCAGCCTTCTTGAGCAACACCTCAATACCATGCAAAGCGTGGCTCATCCTCATTTCTCCCCAGCATTGCAGTGCCAACGAACGCGAAGGTCCGTTGCCCCGCCCCGGCCGAGCGGCCGCCTCGGCAGCCCCGAACCGTCATCTTTCTGCTCGGCCCGAACATTCGCCCCCAGGGCCAGGCCGGCCAGCGCCCCCCTGACGAATTCACGCCGGTTGATGTCGGTCCCGTGCATAGGTTACCTCCCCAAAAGACCTCTTTGCGATTCCATACGGTTCCGTGCGAGCCATTATACTCGATGGGGACGCTCTTGCACAGCATTTTGACGTGTGCGCGGCCATGCGCGACCGCATTCTGTGGCGGAGCCAGCGCACCTGGTCACGCTGAGCGAGAGGGAGCATCTGGCCGGAAAACTGGCAAGAGCGAACCGTTGTTCGCCTCTGCTGCGTTCGATGTGCGGGGCTTGCCGCGAAACATACTCGCACCCGCCGGTCCGCTTTTCGTCGAACGCCCGCGCCGGTGGGAAATAATAGAGGCATGATTGAGGATTTTGCCCACCGGGTCATGGCCATGGATTACGTAAAACCAACTGGATGCATTTCAAACGAACATGAGCTGAATAAGGAGCAAAGCCATGAGGGTCGGATTAGCGTTCTTGGCGGGCGTAATCGGCGGGGCCGTGATGATTCTCATCATGATCATTGCACGGGCCGCAGGTCTGACGGACATGAACATGGTCATGGTGCTGGGCTCCATGATTGCGCGGGAGACCACAGCAGAGACCTGGGCTCTCGGCTTCGTCATGCACCTGGTTATCAGCGGCTTGATTGCCCTGATTTATGCCGCGGTCTTCGAGGCGATCAGGCGGTCCAACTGGTTTCTTGGCCTGGTCGGCGGGGCCATCCATGCCGTGATCGCCGGCTTTGTGTTGCTGGGGATGCCGGCGATCCATCCGCTGATGCCGGATACTATCACCGCCCCCGGTGCCTTCGCGATCAACTTCGGGACAATGACTGCCGTCACGTTTGTCGTTCTGCACTTGATCTACGGCATGATTGTCGGCGGCATCTACTCACCCGTGCACATCCCCAGGCTCCAGACGGTCGAGCGGCCCCATCTGCCCGAGGAACACGCCGTAGGAGCGGGCACCGAGCGGGAACGCGCCGAGCGGCGCGAATAGTGATCCGGGTCTCCTGGTGGCGTGGCCGGTAGGATGAACGCGGACAATATGGGCTATTTACACCGGCAATCGCCACCGGTATGATATCCGTGTCCGGTGCGTACGCAACGGCGCAGGTGCCCTTCTGATGTACCGGGTATCGTTCCAAGGGCGTAACGGCCACTTTGACCGGACGGAGAATTGCGGTCTGCCGTGAAATCGGATGCGGCGAACAAACTGATTACAGGGACGCTCCAAGGCGTTCAATGGCTGCGCGAAAACATCGACCTGCTCACGCTGGTCGGACTGGCTGTTATTGTCGTCACAGGCTGGCTCGTGGCCGAACTGGCGGACGAGGTGCTGGAGGGGACTACGCAACGGTATGACGAATGGGTGTTGCGTGCGCTGCGGGAACCCGGTAGCACGACCGACCCTCTGGGACCGGAGTGGTTCGAGGATATGTGGCGGGACATCACAGCTCTGGGCAGCGGGACGGTGCTGACGCTCGTCACCGCGGGCTGCGCCGGGTATCTGCTCATGCGCGGACGGTGCCGTATGCTCGTCCTACTGGTCGTGGCCACCGTCGGCGGCCTGCTCGTTTCCCTGCTGCTCAAGAATTTTTTCGCCCGGCCCCGCCCGGAGTTCGCAGCGCCCGACACCTACGTCCTGACCGCCAGCTTTCCCAGCGGGCACTCCATGCTGGCGGCTGTCGTGTACCTGACGTTGGGGGTCCTGCTCGCCCGCACGAGCGACCGCTATCGTTATAAACTGTACTTCGTCCTGATGGCCCTGCTCGTCACGATCCTGATCGGGCTGAGCCGAATCTATCTTGGCGCCCACTACCCCACCGACGTGCTCGCCGGCTGGAGCATCGGCCTGATCTGGGCCCTGGCCTGCTGGCTCGCCGCGTACTTCCTGCAGAAGCGCGGAGCCATCGAGCAGCCCCGGGAGTCCGATTGACAGAACTCCCGCGTCACTCCCGGACCGAAAATGTGTGACTCATTCTCGTGGGAGGACGTGCATCCACCCTGTCATCCTGGGTGTCAGCGAAGGATCTGGGCCGGGCATGGTAGCAAGCGTTGGTGCCATTCGTGGGCCATATGCTTCGCTCCGCTCAGCATGACAAGTCCAGATGGCTCCGCTACGAAATGTGATCACACACGGTCAAGATGGCTCGATTCTACGGAGCAGGTGCGGTCTCCTTGATGAGGCTCCTGACCTCCTCGATGCCTTTTTCGAGAATGACGTCGCGTTGCGATGCGATATCCTGTCGCGAAGGCTCTATCTCGACATCCGGAATGACCCCGATACCTACGAACTCCCTTCCATCCGGATGGGTGTCGCGCTTCGTGCAAATACGCGCCCCTCCGCGACCGGGAAGCTCCACAATCAAGGGTTGGCCGGTCGAGCCGCGGGTCCTCTGACCTATGACCTTACCGCGGCCACTTGTCTGAAAGGCCACCACAAAGTCCTCCGCTGCACTGGCGGTTTCCGGTCCTGTCAGTACAACCACCGGCCCGCCGTAATGATTGGTCTTGTTCGGTTCAATGGCGCTGTGGTCTCCCTCTTGCCACTGCTCATCACGGCCCCACGCCTTGTAGGCCGCTATATGCTTGCGGGATTTCCAGTGGGAGCCGGGTACGCTCTCGCTGACCAATCGACTCAGGATGGCGTAGCCATGGCCGGTACTGCCCCCACCATTGCGTCTTACGTCCAGGATCAGTCCTTTGGCTGCCTGTACCTGCTCAAATACCGTGTCAAACTCCTGCACGACTTCATCGGACCCAAAGCCTGGGAGATTCACATACACAATTCCATCCTCCAGTGTCTTGCATTCAAATCCACTTGACGAACCGGGGAACCGGTAACGGCTTCGTGTTAGCGTGACTTGGGCCTGGGAGCCATCCAAGCGGAGCACATCTAGAACGACCCGGCTGCCGTATTGACCGCGGAGCAACATGGGATAGGCCTTGAGGTCACGAGCTTGGGGTGTCGAGGCAGCGATGTATGGATAGATCGTTTCTGAGAGCATCTGTCGCACAGGTCGGCCGTCGATATGAGTAATGATGTCACCTAAATGGATGTCGGCGGCCTGCAATTCCTTTCTTCGTTCTTCACTCTTCATCTTTTCAGTGGAAAAACTCCGAACAACAACTGCTTCATTCTGCACGGCCTGGACCTGGATGGGTGGCTCACAACGTGGTTCGCTGCTCGGTCCCCACACACTGGTATGACCGTCCTTCAGGAGAGCAATACACCGCCTGAGCACGTTGTAGTACTCCACCTCTGTCTTGGCCGCCTGCACCTTCGGGATGTACTCGATCAGGATTCCGTCCCAATCAATCTCCGGAACCTGGTCAAAGAAGGCAAAGTTGTATTTGACCTCACTCCACAACCGGGCAAATCCTGCAACGCGTTCGGCCTCTGATATCACCTTGACCGGCAAGAGCTCACAGGTGTTGTACATCGCTGCAAAATGAAGACCCTGCGTTTCCCATCGTCCATAGACATCGCGGTTGTACTTCAGATCATCGGATGCGCGGAACTTCACACAGATGGTATCTCCCTCCACGTACCACTGGGTGATCACAAGGCACTTGCCGTAGCCGGCCTGACGCAGCGCCCGCTCAGAGCTGATCCGACTTCCCCCCCCGGACACGTAGCCATCCTCGAACATGGCGTCCGC
>CAYFUB010000487.1:0-9567 GCA_964346195.1 uncultured Pirellulales bacterium | reverse complement strand
AAGGGAAGGTGCCTCTTGTCCATAGCCAGATTTCTCCGCTCCGGCCTTCGGCCTCCGGTCGAAATGACAGTTCCAGAGGGTCTTCGCCGAATCTACCTACAAACATGACGTGCACCCCCCCGCAACGGCGCCGGTTGGCTCTTGATATGCGGCCGAATGCATTATATCGTATCGTGGGATCCGCAGTCTATCGGGAACGTACTGTGCAAACACGAAAACTGGGGCATACAAACCTGACGCTGACGACGGTGGGCCTGGGCACCTGGGCCATTGGTGGACCTTGGCAGTACGGCTGGGGGCCACAGGATGACGGGGAGGCCGTCGCCGCCATTGTGGCCGCCCTGGACGCAGGCATCAACTGGATCGATACGGCCCCCGCCTACGGGCTGGGCCATTCCGAGGAGTTGGTCGGCCGGGCCCTGCGACAGACGAGGCACAAACCCTACATCGCCACCAAATGCGGCATCCTCTGGAACGAAAGGAAAGAGAAGGTCGTGCATCTGAAGCGCGACAGCATCCGCCGGGAGTGCCACGCCAGCCTGGAGCGGCTCGGCGTCGAGACCATCGACCTGTACCAGATGCACTGGCCCGATCCCGACCCGGACATCGAGGAGGCCTGGGAGGAGATGGCCCGGCTGGCCGAGGAGGGCAAGGTGCGCTACCTCGGCGCGTCGAATTTCAACGTCCGGCAGATGGAGCGGGTCGGTCGGATCTACCCCGTCTCGTCGCTGCAACCGCCCTACAGCATGCTGCACCGGGAGGTCGAGGCCGAGCTGCTCGGCTACTGCGCCCAACACCGCATTGGCGTCGTCGTATACAGTCCCATGCAGCGGGGCCTGTTGACGGGCAAGTTCAGCCGCGAGCGGCTGGCCGCCTTGGCGCCCGACGACCACCGCCGGCGCATGCCGGAGTTCCAGGACCCGCAGTTCACGGCCACGCTGGAGATGGTCGAAGGCTTGCAGAGAATCGCCCGGCGCCACGGCCGGCCCGTCGCCCAGTTGGCCATCAGTTGGGTCCTGCGCCGGCCCGAAGTCACGGCTGCCATCGTCGGCGCCCGCCGGCCCGAGCAGATCGCCGAGACCGCCGGCGCCTCCGACTGGACCCTGAGCAAGGAGGCCATTGAGGAGATCGAAGAACTCCTGGCCCAGCGCGAGAAGAAGCTCGCAGGAGGCCTTTAGGTCCTTGTGGTCCTTTAGGTCCCCTCAAGAAGGGCCACAAAGACCGAAGGGACCCAAAGGCGAGGCCACACCGAAAGAAGGAAGACCAATGCCGCAAGAGAAGACGGTTTATACCAGCCCGCTCGTCGAGCGCAACGCTTCGCCCGAGATGGCGGAGCTGTTCGGGGCGCAGAAGAAATTCAGCACGTGGCGTCGGCTCTGGCTCGAGCTGGCCCGGGCCGAGAAGAAGCTCGGCCTCGACATCCGCCAGAACCAGATCAACCAGATGGCCCGCCACCTCGATGACATCGATTTCGCGCGGGCGGCCCGTTACGAGAAGGCGCTACGCCACGACGTCATGGCCCATATTCGCACCTTCGGCGACGCGGCCCCCAGGGCGGCGCCGATCATCCACCTCGGCGCCACGAGTTGCTACGTGGGCGACAACGCCGACCTGATCATCATGCGCGAGGGTCTGCAACTCCTGGCGGGCAAGCTGGCCGCCGTGATCGATCTGCTGGGCAAGTTCGCCGCCGAATACCGCGCCATGCCCACACTGTCGTTCACGCACTACCAGCCGGCCCAACTGACCACGGTCGGCAAGCGGGCGACGCTCTGGTGCTATGAGTTCGGGATGGATCTCGACGAGATCGAGCACCGGATCGCGACGTTGCCCTTCCGTGGCGTCAAGGGCGTCACCGGCACGCAGGCGTCGTTCCTGGCGCTGTTCAACGGCAGCCACACCAAGGTCCGCCGGCTCGACCGCATGGTCGCCGAGGCGTTCGGCTTCAAGAAGATCTGCGCCGTCACCGGCCAGACCTATCAGCGCAAGCTCGACACGCTCGTCATCAATTCACTGGCGCTGGTCGCCCAGTCGGCGCACAAGGTCTGCAACGACCTGCGGCTGCTGGCGAACCTCAAGGAGATGGAAGAGCCTTTCGAGAAATATCAGGTCGGCTCCTCCGCGATGCCCTACAAGAGGAACCCGATGCGCTGCGAGCGCGTGACCGGCCTGAGCCGGCTGGTCCTGAGCCTCGCGACCAGCCCGCCGATGACAGCTTCTGAGCAATGGTTCGAGCGGACCCTGGACGACTCCTCCAACCGGCGCGTCGTTCTCCCGGAGGCGTTCCTGGCCGTCGACGGCATCCTGCAAATCCTTCTCAACGTCTTCGACGGCTTGGTCGTATATCCGAAGGTAATCGCGGCCCACGTCGCCGCGGAGTTGCCGTTCATGGCGACGGAGAACATCCTGATGGCTGCCGTCAAGGCCGGCGGGAGCCGCCAGGAGGTGCACGAGAAGATTCGCCTGCACTCCCAGGCGGCGGCGGGCGAGGTCAAGCGTTTCGGCCGGCCCAACGACCTGATCGGCCGCCTGCGGGCCGATGTTTCCTTTGCGAAGATCGACTTCGACAAGGTGCTCGACCCTGCGGCCTACGTCGGCCGGGCGCCCCGGCAGGTCGACGAATTCATCAAGAGCGTCGTGACGCCCATCCGCAAGAGGTATCACAAGGAATTAGGCCGAAAAGTCGAGTTGAAAGTCTGAGAATGTAGGGTGGGTCCTTGACCCACGCGTTGATTGAATTATGAAGAGAGAGCCATAGAATGACCAGAAGCGAGCTGATCAAACGTATCAAGGAGACCGCGTACCTTGAAGGCGATTTCGTGCTCCGCAGCGGCAAACGGAGCAAGTACTATCTCGACAAATACCTCTTCGAGACCCAGCCCGACATCCTCAAAGCGCTCGGCGAAGAATTCGCCGGGCACATGACGGACGATGTGACGCTGATCGCCGGCGCGGAGCTCGGCGGAGTCGCTCTGGCCGCGGCGACCGCCATAGAGACCGGCAAAAGCTGGATCATCGTCCGCAATAGCAAAAAGGACTACGGCACCGGCAAACTTATCGAAGGAACGCTCCGCAGCGGCGACGTGGTTCTGCTCGTGGAGGATATCGCTACCACCGGGGGTCAGGTCCTCGAAGCCGCCAAGGTCATCACCGACGCCGGCGCCACCGTGAAGAAAATCGTCTGCGTCATCGACCGCAAACAGGGCGCCGGCGAGAACATCACCCAAGCCGGCTACACGTTCGAGTCCATCCTGACCAAGAGCGACCTGGGAATTACCGACTGAATAGATGAACTCTTCGTGTCTTTTTGTCACTTCGGCCGGAGGCCCGCAAAGCGGGCCGGAGTGGAGAAGTCTGGCCGCGAATGGGAGGTACGCCATGTCCGCAGCCAGATGTCTCGGGGTCCCCAAACGCATCGGTTCGCGTTTGGGGGCCCCTCGACTGCGCCTCGCTCCGCTCCTCTGGAAATAGCCATTTTCATCCCCTTGCAGCGGACCGAAGGCCCATGAAGTGCTCCTAAGAAAACAGGTTTAACCCGGAACAGCACAAATGGCCCTAAATACTGCAAACATAGTGGCTTACAGACAGAACGCGCTGGAGGCCTGTTTTCTTCCCGACACCTGCCGCGCAGCGGCTGCGCGATTCGACATGACGTATTGTGAAAGACTCTCTGCCAGTGCGTGTAAGACGACCGCCTGACCAGTGTGCCGGACAACATTCGGGGGGTACGTATGATCGTTGGGATTCCGAAGGAGATCAAGACGGACGAGTACCGGGTGGGCCTGCTGCCCGTCGGCGCGGAGCTGCTGACCAGGGACGGACACACCGTGCTCTTCGAGAAGGAGGCCGGTCTGAGCAGTGGGCTCGACGACCGGCGCTATACCGGCGCCGGCGCCGAGGTCGTCGCGACGGCTGACGAAATCTACGCGCGGGCCGATCTGGTCGTTAAGGTCAAGGAGCCGCAGCCGCAGGAGATGGCAAGACTCCGCGCGGGCCAGATCGTCTTTTGCTACTTCCACTTCGCCGCCTCGCGGGAATTGACCGCTGCCTGCCTGGACGCCGGCATTGTGGCGGTCGCCTATGAAACGCTCCAGAACCCGCAGGGCCGGCTGCCTCTGTTGACGCCTATGAGCGAGATCGCCGGGCGAATGTCGATTCAGGAAGGCGCCAAGTATCTCGAACGGCCCATGATGGGACAGGGCATCCTGCTGGGCGGCGTCCCCGGCGTGGCCCCGGCCAACGTGCTGGTCCTCGGCGGCGGAGTCGTCGGCGCCAACGCCGCACGCGTGGCGGCCGGCCTGGGTGCGAACGTGACCATTATGGACATCAATCTGGACCGCCTGCGCTACCTCGACGAGGTGATGCCCGCCAACGTGACGACGATCTTCTCCGACCCGCATACGATCATGGACCACGCTATCCGCGCCGACCTCGTTATCGGTGCCGTCCTGATTCCCGGCGGCCGGGCCCCCATTCTCATCACGCGGCGCCTGCTGAAAGAAATGAAGTCCGGCAGCGTTTTCGTCGATGTCTCCATCGACCAGGGCGGGTGCGCCGAGACGTCCAAGCCCACCACGCACCGCGATCCCGTTTATCTGGTGGAGGGGGTCGTACACTACTGCGTGACCAATATCCCCGGCGCGGTCAGCCGGACCTCGACGGTGGCCCTGTGCAACGCCACGCTGCCCTACGTCCGCCAGTTGGCCTCGATGGGCATCGAATCCTTCGCGGCCCTTGATGCCGGCCACGCCGCCGCCATCAACATAGAGAGCCACAAGCTCGTCAACAGTGCCGTCGCTCAGGCCTTCCCCGACCTGCCCGCCCGCGGCTGAACCGCTAAGCCGCGGGAACCTGAACACGCCGGGTGGCAGCGGCAAGCGCCAGCTTGCCGATGGTCTTTGCCCGTTCGCCCTCAGCCAGACCTTCGACCCTGCCGCCGCCACCCGCCACCTACCATGTTGGGTATCGCAACCCGCCTCATATCCCGGGGGCTTCGAGCAGCAGGAGAGCGTCTTCCCAGGCGTCCGGGACCGTGAAAGACTGGATGTCGGTATTGGAGAAGCTGCCGGCAGGCACGGAGTCGCCGGTCCGAGGATTGAGCCAGCGGGCGCTCACCTTGGCGGCGGCGAGCTTGTTTAGCTTGATCGAAAAGGAGGACGGACTGCCAAGGTAGATCATGACCCATCGGCCGTCTTTGTGGCGGGCGGCGAGGTTCAGAATCTGGCCTTCGTTTTGGCCGCCCGAGGCGAAAATCGACTGGTCCGGCACGAGATACCACCATTCATCCAGCCCCAGGAAGATCTTTTTGAGGATTCTCAACTGCACGGCGCCGGGGGCGTCGAGCGCCTTTTTCCAGGTGGGCAGGACGCGCCAACTGTCGTTGTGGCCGTAGGTATGATGGGCGCCCGCCAGGTACGAATAATAGGCCTGCCGGCGAATCCACAGCGGCGTGACGTCGAACCCGTATTCCGAGCCCTGCTCATAAGCGCCTTCCGCCATCAGCACGGGCTTGACGGGCTCAAGATGGTAGTCGTGCGTCACCATCGGGTAGATCAACTCGACGCTCTTCCACGTCTGCATCGAGTCGAAATCCAGCCATTTTTCCTCGTGAATGAAGCTGGAGGAGTAAGGAGCGGGATCGGGCTTGAAGGTGATCAGATGAGCGCCGCCGTCGCCCTCGTGCAGACCGGCGGCCAGCTCACGCAGGATCGGGACGAACTCGGGTTTTGCCTCCGGGGTCATGGACCAGACGATATTCGGCACATCCTTGTACCGCTGCGCCAGCCACCTGGCCCACGCCCGGCCGTTCTCGACCGTGATGTGCTTGCGGTACCGCTGATGGTAGAGGGTCATTGAGATGTTCACGTTGTTCTCCCCCGCGATTCGCACCACAGCATCGACATTCTCGAAATAGGCCTCGTTCGGCGTAAGCGGATTGTCATTGTGCCAGGGCTTTTGCCCGTACACGTTCGCCTTCGTGCCGGCGCCGACGCCCATCAGCATCACCTGCGCGAAGACGAACCCCTTGTCCGCCGTCTTTTCCAGAATCGTGCGGGCATCCTCGACCGTATATTCCCGGAAGAGCTGCCACTGCGTGGTCCCCAGCCAGAAGACGGGGATTCCCTTTTGGTCCACGAAGTATCGCCCGTTGTCGCTGACCTTGACCGGCCAGACCGGCCGCTGGGCCGCAACGGCGGTTGCGACCGCCGTTGAAAGAGACAATACCACCAGAGCAACTGTCTGAGCCATTCGTCTCATTTTCCCATCTCCTACACATGCCGCCTCTGGCGAGGCGGGAGTTTACCGCATTGCGGCCGCCAGCATGCTCGCAAAGGGTCGACATCTCATGAGATGCCGACCCCATGCTGTATGGCGCCGCCACAGTGCTCAGGTCGCACTCCTGCGGAGCCCTATCTCCTGTGACGGCAGAGCAATCTTACCACAACATGCTGGTGGCTCCAAGGCGGAAAACTCCAGGGGCCCGGGGACGGTGTCCCCGGAGATCCGCAGGGAAGGAACCACGTCGGATGAGGGGAGGACCTGTTTGTCGCTGCCTCTGGCGAGGCGGGAGTTCACCGCTTTGGAGCCGCCAGCATGGTTCTGATGCAGGCTGTCGATAGCTCGTATCGTATAGTCTGCCAAGCTCTCCCGTGCAGGCGCGGCGCTCAAGAAGGCGTATTCTATCCCCTACGATTTGTCGCGCTGACGCTTCGTCCGATTCTCGTACAACTCTGTCACCCATGCCGGATCAGCTTTCCAGTAGGGCAGTTGTGACAAGGAGGCAATCTCCGATTTGTTCTCCTGGTCTTCGATATGAGCTGAGTCCAAGATGCACGGCGACACTTCTACGAGCCTTGGAGACTGATCTGGAGGTCCCATTTGGACTTTTCCCATCTTCCCTCCCAGTTCGTCCCTCTCCCCTTCGTCGCGGACAATCCATGCCTGGTTATAAGGGATCCCGGAGCTCTCGCAGACTTTGCTGATCCGTCTCTTGTTCTCGACGGACATACATGCGCCAAGGGTAACACCTAACACACAGTCAAGCGAGAAATCAAATAGATGGCGGCGCTCATCCTTCTGCCGTTTATCAGCAACGGGCCTGTAGCCAGCCAAGTCGGAAAATGGGCGGACCATCCGATACTCACATTCAGTCTGCCAACGCGAGACCTTCTGAAAGAACAATCGCTGGTGGGCCAATTCCCATCGGAAGCGGCCTTGCCGATCCATCAATTCCTCTATATCTATTGAATGCTCAGACGGATACTCGACTTCCCTGACTGGGTATGGTTTGCCATCGCGAGAGAGCATGCATGGATGCTCGTTGAAGTCCCTCTTGAGCGTAAGGAGAAAACCTTCATGACCATTGGCGTAGCGGCTCCACATGTCAAACGAGTCAGGTATTTCGGTCAATGAGAGAATCCCGAATTTATTGATTCTGCGCTCGATGACGTGGAGTCTGATCCACCACTCTCTGCTGGGGAGGGTGACCCCCTTGTAAAGGAACCACCGATAGTCCTTCCGGTCCTTGAATCTGATAGTGGGGTTGGCTTCCAGCGGGTCATTCAACACCCACGGCTGAGTGAACCGAATCTTGTGGTCCTCAAATATACCTTTGATGACAGACTCATCATCGCTGCAGTACTTGAAGAACACGCTCGACAGAGAAGGATCGGTTTGTTCCTGCTTCGTCGAAGGTTCAGCGGCGCTACTCATTCTGCACCACCTTCAGTCAATAGAAGAATGATTCTTCTCGCAATCGCCGCTTTGGTGGTTCGAGCAAGCTGAACCCAATCAGACTCCCGTGCTCTAATATGTACTGTCGAACTCTCGGCACCGATAGCGCCTGGTGCATTCGCGACGATCATGTCAAGGTTCTTCTCGTGCATTTTCCGCTCGGCGCTGGCGCGAAGGTCCTTGTCCTCCAGTGCGAAACCTACGACGATTCGCGCCCCGTGACCCGTGGCCCGTGACCCGGCCTTGTGTCTGCCGGCCCACCGGAGGATGTCCGGCGTGGGCTTCAATTCGAGGGTGAGTCTGGCGGTCTGCTTCTTGACTTTCGTCTTGCTGGGCCGGGCGGGTGTGTAGTCGGCCACGGCGGCGGCCATGATCAGACAGTCGCATCTCGCGAATTGCCTCTTCACCGCCTTGAACATTTGAGCGGCGCTTTCCACGGCGACGATTTTGGCGCCGGCCGGCGGTTTCAGGGCGGTCGGGGCCGTGATCAGGGTAACTTCATGTCCGGCGTTCAACGCGGCGCGGGTCAGGGCATAGCCCATTCTGCCGCTGCTGGCATTCGAAATGAACCGCACCGGATCGAGGTATTCGCGTGTGCCCCCCGCCGTAATGAGAATCCGCATCACTTATTACTCCTGCCGGCGCTTCGCGCCGTCACTATCAGGTGCCACATCTGCGCTCGCGTGGACAAGTTCGGCCCCGTGCTGCGATCACGCTCGCGCCGGCGCAAGCACGGCACCCCTGACCGTGGTCCTGCGGCCATTCCACAATACCTTTGCGACGGGCGCGAGCCGCCGAGCCGATGCGAGCAGTCTACCGGACCTGACGGCATCCGGCAAGCCTGCTATCCGTATCACCATAGGCTTTCTGCTGATTCCACCCTGGAATTGTGGGTCGCGCATTGCCGTTGGCCGGCGTGGTGGTAAGATAGTTGTGAAATGACGGTCCATAGATTCGTGAGTTGGAGATTCGACAATGAAGACGAAAACGTTTCTGTTCTACGGCCTGGCCGCTTTGCTGGCCGGCTGCGTGCCCGTGGTCTCGCTGCAACCGCTCTTCACGAAAGAGAACATCGTGTTCGAGGAGAAACTCCTGGGGACCTGGGTTGAGGATTTCAACGATCCCGAGATGACGTGGGAATTCACCCGGCTCGGTGAAAACACGGCTTCCGATTTTCTCGAACCGTGGCAGGATGAGCTCGGCAAGTTCTATCGTCTCAATGTCGTCGACAAGGAGGGCCACAAAGGCGCGCTCGTCGCGTGCCTGGTCAAGCTGGGGGACCGGATGTTCCTCGACATCTTCCCCGACCAGTTCCCGGCCGGCGAGCAGGAAGCCGAGAAAACCGGGCTGGTATACAATACCTTCTTTTTCCTGCCGGTCCATACGTTCGTACGGGTGGACAACATAGGAGACCGGCTGACGATGCGGCTGACCGATGACGACCGATTCAAGGAGCTGCTCCAGGCCGAGCCGACCGCCGTGAAGCATGAAATGCTCGACGACCGACCCATCCTGACGGCCCCGACCAGCGAGTTGCAAGCGTTCGTGACCAAGCACGCCGGCGACGAGCGGGTATTTTCCAACGAGCTCGTCCTGAGCCGCAAATAGCGCACCGTCCGGTCAAGGGTCTGCGACTGAGTTTCGTGGTAAGCCACGCACACGGAAAGCAGTAGGGGCGAATAATCATTCGCCCCCCGCCAATGCCCTGGAAACCTCAAGAACTCTGGACGTTGCCAACTGGTTTGAGCGTGCTTGCCTGGCCGCGAAGGAGACGCTCAAGCTTCGCTTGGGCGCGCCACCCAAGGCCCATGACAGGGTTTCTTCCCGACACCC
>CAYFUB010000486.1:0-2148 GCA_964346195.1 uncultured Pirellulales bacterium | reverse complement strand
CAGACCCGATCCGCCGATACATCCCATGATACCCGCACCGGGCCGTGTCCGTCCAGGCACCTACTGTGAATCATCCCCGGCTGGTGGCCCATGTCTTCAGACGTGGGGGACACGAAGATGATTGACCCCGTAAGCAGTGCCGTCTTCGCGTCCCCCACCTCCACAGGAGGTGGGCCATCTACGTGTTCCCCACGTCTGAAGACCTGATCGTTACACACATCCTGCCGCCGAGGGGGCGCGGAGGCAATAGGGCGGTCATCGGGGTGGGTGGGGGCCGAATTGTGGGACAGAGGGGTGGTCGGGACAAGGGAGGCCGGATAGGGTGAGCGTGGAGTAGCCGATCCGCGGCCGAGTCGGCAGACGGATGCCCGGCTTCGCCCGCGGGGCGGGAAACAGTTCGGTCAAAGGAGTGACGCGATGAGCCCATGGATTGGGGACGAACTGGCCACGGTGGATCTGGGTGACAAGCGGTTGAACGGGCGTATGGGCATTCTCTTGGACCGAATAGGCAGCCAGCCGGAGCGAAGCATCCCGGCGGCCTGCCGGGGCTGGGCGGAAACCCAGGCGGCGTACCGCTTCTTTGACAACCCCTCGGTCACGCCAGAGAAGGTGCTGGCGCCTCATCGGGATGCCACGCTGGAACGGATCCGCCAGCAGGAGGTTGTCCTGCTGGTACAAGACACCACGGAGTTGGACTACACCCGCCCACACGAAAGGGTCCAAGGGGGCGGCCCCCTGAACTGGGAAGAGCGGATCGGCTTTTTCAATCACACCATCCTGGCGGTGACCCCGGAGCGATTGTCTCTGGGCGTGGTGGACGCGACGATCTGGGGGCGTGACCCGGACGATCCGAACAAGAACGATCGGCGCAAGCAAGTGCCGATCGAGGAGAAAGAAAGCTATCGCTGGATCGAAGGGTATCGCACGACGTGTGCTGTGGCCGCACAAGCCCCCGCGACGACCGTCGTGAGTGTTTCGGATCGCGAGGGCGACATCTATGAACTGTTCGTGGAGGCCCAGCCGGCTGGGACGCAGAGAAAGGCGGAATGGATCGTTCGCGCCTGTCAGGATCGGCGTTTGTCGGAGCGGGCCGATGCGGGAGGCTGGTGTTACCAGAAGCTTTGGGAGACGCTGGCCGGCTGCCCTGTGCTGGGGCGGGTGGAGGTGCAGATCCCCAAGTCGGAACACCGAAAGGCCCGGCAGGCGACGCTGGCGATCCAGGCGCGGCGGGTTCGATTGAAACCGCCGTTTCGGCCAGGGAGCAAGCTGCCGGAGGTGGAGGTGGGTGTGGTGCGTATCTGCGAGGTGGATCCGCCGGCGGGGGAAGAGCCGATCGAGTGGTTGCTGCTAACGAGCCTGCCGGTGGAGACATTTGAAGCGGCCTGCCGGGTATTCGAGTTTTACCTTTGCCGCTGGCAGATCGAGGTATATTTTCGCGTGCTCAAGAGCGGCTGCACGGTGGAGGAACTTCAACTGGAGACGGATGAGCGGCTGAAGCCTTGTTTGGCCCTGTACATGATCGTCGCCTGGCGCGTGTTGTTTGTAACCATGCTGGGACGTGCGTGTCCCGACCTGTCCTGCACGCTGCTCTTTGCGGATGAGGAATGGCAGTCGGTCTATACGATCGTCAAGCGGACCGCCCCGCCGGCGGACGCGCCCCGGCTGGGGGCGTTCGTGGCGATGGTGGCGCAGTTGGGCGGCCACTTGGGACGGAAACACGATGGCCCGGCTGGCCCAAAGACCCTGTGGATCGGCCTTCAGCGAATGACTGATTTCGCCCTCGCCTGGCAAGCGTTCGGACCGGGAACACGCAAGACTTGTGTATAACGATCAGGTCTTCAGACGTGGGGAACGCGAAGACAATCGCAGCAGAGTTCGAGAATCAAGAAACCACCTCGGAACGAGACGGCGCACCCCTCCGAATCCTTGGCGCCGGCAGGACACCGGGTAGACTCCGGGGAGACGATCGTGGTGTGAAGGCGGTTGGCCTCGGCGCGGAGGCCGTCCTCGAGTCCATGCAGCACGGGAGGTCGCAGGCGAATGGCACGCAAGTATCTCGCATTCGACATCGAGACCGCCAAGGAGTGGCCGGACGGGGCCGACTGGCGGGCGTATCGTCCGCTGGGGATCTCGTGTGCGGCGACGCTG
>CAYFUB010000485.1:0-4114 GCA_964346195.1 uncultured Pirellulales bacterium | reverse complement strand
AATCCGTCCTGGCCGAGTTCCTGCTGGACCCGGCCGGAACGGGTGCCGCAACCGAAACTGAGCCGACAGGCCTTCAGGCCGGTCTTGCCCAGCGGCGCCTGGTCCACGGCGGTCTTCTTGCCTTCTCCCTGGACCATCCTCCCCGCCAGGGGTGACAACAATACGCCCCCGGCTGCCGCGGCGGTTCTTTCGATGAATTGACGTCTGGTGATTGGTATTCTGTGCATGGATGCACCCCCTTCTTCGAGGCTTCTGAATCTCCGTGCGGCATGCTGTGCACACCGCTTGAATTCCGTCGATACACATCCGCCGGCCCGATTCCCGGCGTCCCTCCATCCTGCCAAAACCCCTCGCAAAATGCAACTGTTTTGTCTGGCTCAGGCAGATTGACACATCTGTCGAGCTATGCTATCATTCCTTTGGTTACTGAAGGAGATGCGGATGTTGGGAGTGCCATGAATAAGAGGCAAGCAGATGCTCCTGGGCTCACAAAGGAGCTTATTGCTCGATCCCGCGTGATTGCACTGAGAGATATATGATAGTGAGATTGAGAGAGAAGAATCCCGACTTCCCGGACCTCACGGCGGATCAGCCGTACTTCGTCATCGGAATCGAGGCGAATGATTACCGGATACTGAATGACCACGGCAAGCCGTATCTCTATCCTCCGGATTTGTTTGAGGTGGTTGATGCGCATGAGCCAGGTATTTGGGTCACTGAATACGGCGATGATGGAGAACGCTACTCCTATCCGCCGGAGTTGAATGAAGCCGGATTCTTTGAGGATTATTTCGACGGCAAGGATGATGCTCTCTCCACGTTCTGGCACGTGGTGAACAAACGCCTCTCCGAAGCGGCATGAGTGTTGACTTGCCCGGCGGATCATATCTTCGGCTTGTCGGTCGCTAGGGCAGGCTGGGACAAAGAGCGGTCGCGTACTGGTCTTGGGAGTGTTAGATGAAATTGGCCAAAGCGATTCTCGTGTCATTTCTATCTCTCTTAGCCGGATGCAATGGGCCTGACGCCCCTGCTACAGCCCAGACTGATATCCAGCCGCCGCAGAATTCCCCTTCAACAGTGGGACAAATCGTGCTGGAGAAGTACACCTTGCGACGATTTGGCAATATGAAATGGACCGACTATCGTCCCTATATCTGCGTCAACATGGTCGACAGTTGCGGAAAGGCGTTCACACCGTCACAAGATTTCTGCGATACAATGGCGCAGATGGGGTATAATCTCCTCAATATTTTGACCCATCCTTGCCTTGGCTCGTGGGAAGAGGGAATCCGTTTGGGTGAAACCCAAGAGACCTCGACTTATTACTACTTCCGGATCGTCGAGGCAAAAAGTGGGACTCTCTTTGTCATTGAATCCGGCCATGAAGGCGGACCGATGTGGAGGAGCTGGTGTAAAGTGGAAGTTGAATATCGCGACGGCGAAGTCAAGGTGACGAAATGGCTTGGCGGGTACGTGACGTGACCCTCCAGGGAACTGGTGGAAGCCATTCGCAGGGTTGAGGACGCCAGACGCCTGCGCATCAGAGAGATGGAAGCCGTAATACGAAATCCGAGGACTAACCCCTGCTCCCCGAGAGGGCTCATGAAATGGACAACGCTCAACGGAGAATGACAGAAGGTTGGATTGACAAAGCATCCAATCACCTGCAGGCTGCAAGAGGACACCTGAAGTCCTATACTCAATACTCCGAGGCTATACAAGCGGCTCAGCAATGTACTGAGCTATCGGTCAAGGCGACATTCTCCTTTCTCGGCGTGATTCTCCCGCGGAGTCATGGTTGGGAACAGGATAAGAAGCCGTTCGCCAACATCGCGCAGCAGATTCAGGAGAAGCACCTCATAGACAAGCTTACAGCACAGAACCTCAATCATGCTGTCAACTTGCCGAGGCTTCTGTTCCTGGTGAACTTCTGGGCTCAATTTTACACCACAGCCAAGTACGGTCTTGAGGCTGGGTATCTCGCGCCCGCAAAAGATTTGTTCAAGAAAGAGGAGGCTGAACTTGCAGTGCAACATGCACATGAATGTTATCAAGCAGCTTCACAACTCAGGTACCTCGCTGAGGACAAGATGGCTACACTCCTTCAATCAAAAGGCTGAGTTGGCTAACGAATAGAATCCAGCAGCGGAGTGCGTTCCGCATTCACCGAATCGGACCGTTAACGCACAGAGCTGGGGGCAGTCTTGCTCGGTTCTCGCGAGGGCCTCGGGAGACGCAAGCAGAGGGAGCGGATGAGGAATGAGAGCGATAGAGTCTTCAGGTTCTTGGCGGTTTGGTTTTGACGGGTCAGGGTTCTGATGAGGCTCCGGCGAGGCGTTCGAGCGCCTCGTCTTTGTCGGTGGGGGGCATGCGGCTGTGGCGGACGGCTTCGGCGAGGGTGGCGATGGTCTGGTCGTAGGTGCGGCGGTCAACAGGGTAGGGGGTGGCGTCCTTGCCGCCGTGGGCGAAAGAGTAGCGGGCCGGGTCCTCGTAAGAGGGCTTGGCGCCGTAAATCACCTCGCCGACCAGCGACAATGCACGCACGGTCTTGGGGCCGACGCCTTCCGTGGCGATGAGCTGCTCGTAGGTCTTGGGTCTCGTGTCGCAGAGCAGGCGGAGGATCTTTTCGAGGTAGCGGCTCTTCGAGAAATCCTCCGCGAGGACGGGGTGGCGGGTGAATTCGGTGTTCTCCAGGTGCAGGAAGGTCAACTGCTCGCCTTCGCGGCTTAGGCTTACCATTTTGCCCAGGGGCGAGGCGTGGGCGCGGAGGATTTCGATATCCTTGATGAGCGGCCGGTAGCCGGCGTCCACGAGCTCGACGCTGAGCTGCCGGCTCGACTCGCTGTCGCGGGCGGTCAGGTTGAGCGTGTGCTCGATGCGGGCCGGCGCAACGATGCCGGTGTGCGGCTCGCAGACGAGGTCGCGGACGTTGTCGGAGGACCAGTGATAGCGCCGGGCGGAGGCGTCGGCCTCGTTCATGCCCTGCTGCACGACGGCCCAGGCGCCGTTGCGGGAAAAGAAGAACGCATGATGGTAAATCTGGTAGCCGTCCTGGATCAGGCTGTTATCGACCTTGGCGGCCATGCGCGAATTGTAAACGAGGTTGTTGACGGAGCCGTCGGGCAGACTGAGCCTGTGGCCCCAGCCGGTGATTTCGTCCGGGGTCTTGCGCGAGGTCTTGCCCTTGCCGCCGCAGATGAACAAACCGAGGTCCTGCTGTTCGCTGCGAATCGCTTCCTTCAGGGCGGCCGTCAGGATGGTCGTCAGGCCGGAGGCGTTCCAGTCGAAGGCCAGCACGGTGCCCAGCGACTGGAACCAGACCGGATCGCCGATCCGGCGGATGAACTCATCGGGGCCGTGCTCCGCCACCAGGACCCGCACCATCTCCCGGCCCAGCTTGACCATGCGCTGGAACAGCCAGGGCGGGCATCGACCCGTGTCCAGCGTGAATGTAGCAATACCTCGACGCATGCTCGATCCTAAGCAAGGTAGCGCAATAACTGCCTTATTCTCATATTCTACCGCTTCCATAGAATTATATCCACGTCGGCCTCGCAGGGTTCGCTCTGGTATGGCGTTTCCACCGTGGTGACTGTGCCGGGGCAGATTGCTGCTCCCCGCGGCGCGGCCTCCGGCCGCAACCAAAAACGCCTGTTAAAAGACAAGATGCTGCGTCTTTGCCGTGCAGGGGTGCGCTCGGAATCCAATGGCGGGATCTGCACCGGTCTGGAGAGGCCGCGTGTGGCCACGGTCTGTCATATCGAGCGGCGCAAAGCGTGGTCGAGACATCTGGTTACGAATTCGGCGTGTCTTCCCTGCGCGGCCAGATCGCCCTTCGGGGCACTCCGCTACGTTGTGTGTCTGGGACCCCAAACGCGAAATTATACGGATTATGAAAAATTCTTGCGCCCCGTGTGTCATCCCTTCGGCTACGCTCAGGGCAGGCTCTGAACGAAGCGCAGCGCCGTGAAGGGGTTCCCCAAACGCGAATGATCGCGTTTGGGGGCCCAACGATCTGGGTTACGAACGGGAGAAACGTCTCATCCGGAGGCCAGATTCCTTCGAAGCTCAGGACAGGCTCTTCGGCTTCGCCTCAGGATGACTGAGTCTGTGC
>CAYFUB010000484.1:0-3165 GCA_964346195.1 uncultured Pirellulales bacterium | reverse complement strand
GTCAACTGCAATCTGCAGCGCCTCGACGGCCCCGTACGCGGCAACGGCAAGATCATCCAGGAGTTGGAGGGCATCTTCGGGGGCGCGGGCTGGAACGTGATCAAGGTGCTCTGGGGCTCCTCTTACGACCCTCTGTTCGCGGCCGACAGGGACGGGCTGCTGGCCCAACGGATGGAGGAGGTCCCGGACGGGCAATTTCAAAAGTACGCCGTCTCGAGCGGCGACTACATCCGCGAGGATTTCTTCGGCACAGATCCCCGGCTGCTGGAACTGGTCAAGAACTACTCCGATGAGCAGCTCCAGGACCTGCGGCGGGGCGGGCACGACCCCGTCAAAGTCTACGCCGCCTTTAAGGCCGCCGTTGAGCACGAAGGCTCGCCCACGGTGATTCTGGCCCAGACGATAAAAGGGTACGGGCTGGGCGAGGCGGGTGAGGGCAGAAACATCACCCATCAGCAGAAGAAACTCAACGAGCAGGAACTGCTGGCCTTTCGGACCCGGTTCGGCATTCCCATCTCGGACGGTGAGGTGCAGGAAGCGCCGTTCTACAAACCGTTCGAGGAAACTGAAGAAATGCAGTACCTGCACGAGCGCCGGCGCCAGCTCGGCGGCCACGTCCCGCATCGGCACGTGCAGGCCAGACCGCTCCAGACGCCGCCCGACGCACTGTTCGAGGAGTTCTATCAGGGCAGCGGCGACCGCGCCGAAGCCACGACGATGGTCTTCGTCCGCCTGGTGGCGAAGCTGCTGAGGGACAGGGAGATCGGCAAGCTGATTATCCCTGTCGTTCCGGATGAGGCCCGCACCTTCGGCATGGAGGCGCTATTCCGGCAGGTGGGCATTTACTCCTCGCTGGGCCAGCGGTACGAGCCGGTGGACAAGGCGAGCCTGCTATACTACAAGGAGCAAAAGGACGGGGCCATCCTCGAAGAGGGCATTACGGAAGCCGGCTCGATGTCCTCGTTCATTGCCGCCGGCACGGCCTACGCCACGCACTCGATCAACACGATCCCGTTCTATTTTTTCTACTCGATCTTCGGCATGCACCGGATGTTCGATCTGATCTGGGCCGCCGGGGACATCAAGGCCAGGGGCTTCCTGGTGGGTGGGATTGCGGGTCGGACCACCCTGGCGGGCGAAGGACTTCAGCACACCGACGGCCACAGCCATCTGTTCGCCTGCGCGGTGCCGAATCTCAAGGCGTATGACCCCGCGTTCGGCTATGAGCTGGCGGTGATTGTCCGGGACGGCCTCCGCCGCATGTACGAGAAGCAGGAGGATATCTTCTACTACATCACGATGATGAACGAGTTCTACCAGATGCCCCCCATGCCCGAAGGCGTCGGCGAGGGTATTCTCAGAGGCATGTACCGCTACCGGGCGAGCGCCGCGAAGAAATCGGAGGCGAAAGTGAATCTGCTGGGCAGCGGCACGATACTCAACGAGGCTATCAAGGCCCAGGAGATTTTGGAATCGAAGTATGGGGTCGCTGCTGACGTTTGGAGCGTCACCAGCTACAAAGAACTCTACAGGGATGCCATTGAGACGGAGCGGTGGAACAGGCTGCACCCGGGCCAGGAGCCGAAACGGCCCTACGTTCAGGAGTGTCTCCGGGGGCGGGACGGTGTGTCCGTCGCCGCCAGTGATTACCTCAAGGCGCTGCCGTGCATGGTTGGCAAATGGGTGCCGGGGCGTCTGATCCCGCTGGGCACCGATGGCTTCGGCCGCAGTGACACCCGGGCGGCGCTGCGCAACTATTTCGAAGTGGATTGGCGTTTCATCACCCTGGCCGCTCTCTCGGGTCTGGCCGAGGAGGGCAAGGTCAAACGCGACAAAGTCCGCAAGGCGATCAAGGAAATGGGCATCAAGACGGACAAAATCAGCCCTCTGGATGTATGAAGTGATACGGATTATGGAAAATTCCTGCACGACAGGACTGTGTCATCTTGAGCCGGAGGCGAAGGGTCTGGCCTGCGAATGGGGAGCTTGCTGCTTGCGCGGCCCAGATCCTTCACTACGCTGCGCTCCGTTCAGGATGACATACCGTGCACGGGTTAATCACAATCCGTATGAGAAGGAGAATGGTTGATTCCTGGTTCGGCGCTGCGCGAAACGGCGGCAGCCAAATCCTAAATTGTAAATCGTAAATCATAAATCCACAGGGGTCGGTGCCATGCTCAAAGACGTCATGCTCCCGGCAATATCGGAAAATGTTGAGTCCGGCGAAGTCATCGGCGTCCTGGTTTCGGTGGGGGACGTGGTGGAGAAGGACCAGCCCGTAGTCGAGCTGGAGACGGAGAAAGCGGCTTTCGAAGTCCCCGCGCCGGACCGGGGCCGAATCGTCGAGATCGATGTCAAGCAGGGGCAGACAGTCAAGGTCGGTGAGGTGTTGGCCCGGATCGAGACCGATGCCGAGGCGGCGCCCAAGGCCCGGCCCGCCGAGAAGGCTCGCGAAGAGGAAAAGGTCGTGGCCGAAATCCGGGAAGAGCCGGCTGCGCCGGCGCCGCGGGGAGAAATGGAACCGCGGGAAGGAGAGCCGAAGAGACCGGCACGGCCGGAGCGGCCACCACCCGAGCCCGAAAAGCCGGTATCCGCGGTCCCGGTTGCGGCGGCGCCGTCGGTTCGGCAATTGGCCCGCGAGTTGGGCGTCGACATCGCCAGAGTCTCGGGCAGCGGTCCCGGCGGCCGGATTACGCAGGATGATGTCAAGCAATATGCCAAGGGTCTGATCAGCGGACGACCGGCCCCGGCGCTGGCTCCGGCCGCGGCGCCCGCGCGCGGGGCGGCCCGACCCCTGCCGGATTTCGCCCAGTGGGGCGCGGTCGAGCGGCAGGCCATGAGCAAGACGCGCAGGACTATCGCCGATACGATTTCCTACGGATGGAACCAGATCCCGCATGTGACGCAATATGACAAGGCGGATATCACCGACCTGGAGACGTTTCGAGAGGCCCACGAGGCCGAGGTCGAGAAGGCGGGCGGCAGGCTCTCCGTCACCAGCGTCCTCATCAAGATCGTGGCAGAGGCCTTGAAAGTGTTCCCGCAGTTCAATGCGAGTGTTGACAGCGAGCGCGACGAGGTCATCCTCAAGAAGTACTATCACGTCGCCGTGGCGGTCGATACCGATCGCGGCTTGCTGGTACCGGTGATACGGGACGTCGACAA
>CAYFUB010000483.1:0-7361 GCA_964346195.1 uncultured Pirellulales bacterium | reverse complement strand
CAGGGGAGGCAGAATCAGCCAGAGGACCTGTTTTCTCGTGCGCACGGCGTTCACGAGGCCATAAAGCGACACCAACAGGATGGCGTGGCCCAGAAGCACGGGAAGCATGGTGAACGGGCCGTACTGGTTGATAGTATCTTCTCCAGCATTCAGCGGATCGCCGACCGTCGTCCCCAGAACCTGGGGCAGCGCTACCCCCGTGGCCAGAACGGGGATGCTCAGGAGCAGCAAGACCAGCATCGGCTCGGAGCGGCCCCTGCGGATAAGCTGCAGGAAGAAGAAACCGAGCCATCCGGCCAGCGCCAGGACCGTACCCACCGGATGGGTCAGCATGGTCAAGGCCAACAGCAGCACCGCGGCCATCCAGGCGCCGGTTCCGCGCCGCTCGGCGAACCGCTCCAGGGCGATGAGAAAGAAGAAAGCCAAACCGAGAGACAGAGAATTGTGCGGCATGCCATAATTGATGACCCATAGGTTGTTCAACACGCACAGATAGCCGCCGAGGCCGGCGGCGAACCGGCTGCTCCTGGGCACGGTGAAGTAATAAAACCCGAAGCCCAGGGCGAGACAGGCGACCACCATCATGAGTTTCAGAGCCCATTCGAGAGGCATGACCTGCACAAGCAGCCAAGATAAGATCAGGCTGAGCGAGTAGGGTTGGCCGAGGACCTGGCCGGCATTGATACGGGGGAAAGGCACGGCCCAGAACCAGTGACACTGGGGGAATACCTCTCGATCCAGCATGCGAATGATGGCAGCCCAGGCCGGATAGTCCCCCGCCGCGAGCAGCCCGGGCTCGACGGCCAGGGGCCAGGACAGCGCCAGCAGCGCCAGCAGCAGGATCAGATCCCAGCGCGTCGGAAGAAGGCGATCCATCCCCCGGTCAAAACCGTTGATACAGCCGTCGAGTTTACTGCTCACCAGAAAGCCCTTTCCTTCGTAGGGTCGCTGCTCCGCCGAGACGGGCCGCCCGTGCGCCGTCGCCCGGTCCACTTGTCCGGCGTGACAAAACCCGGCCGGTTGACGGCCGCCCATTGGATTCAGACCGGCCCGGCCGCCGCGCCTCCGCTCCCGCTTGAGCTTACGCCCGGCCCGGCGTATAATGCTCTGCGGCGCCGGATGGTCCGGACCAGGGCAGGTGTGCAGATGCTGATCACGAAATTCGTGTCATGTGTGGCCCTTGCGGGCACGCTGCTTGGGGCAGGCTGCGGCGGTCAGAACGCCTCGCGCCCGCCCGTGCAGGCCGTGTACGCCGAGCGGGCAACCCGGGCGACGGTGCTGCAGGCCGCCCACGAGGTCCTGTCCCGCATGCAATTCCCGATCGAGAAGCTGGACGTGGAGCAGGGCATCGTGCGCACCCGCCCGTTGCGGGGGGCCCAGTTCTTCGAGTTCTGGCGCAGCGATAACGCCGGCCCATTCAACGTGGCGGAGGCCAATCTTCAGACGATTCGCCGGTCGGTGGAGATACGGGTGAAAAAGCGGGCCGCAGACCACAGGCAGAAGGCTGGAGACGCCTTGGGCCTACAGCCTGCCACCTCCGGCCTGTGTATCGAGTGCGGCGTGTCGGTGCAGCGACTGAGCCTGCCCGGAAACGAGATCGCGAGCGTCTCGCAGGCCTACCGGATCCACTCGCAGAGCACGCCGACCGTGCAGCGCCTGGCCGTCACGCCCCAACAGGAGCGGGGCATGGCCTGGGTGGACCTGGGCCAGGACCCGCAACTCGCCGCCGAGATTCTCCGGCGCGTGGCGCAGAGACTGAAAACCTCGAATTGACAATTTACGATTTACTATTTACTATTGGTCCCCGTATTGGGCGCCATGCGCAACGCGTGATTGAATCGTAAATCGTAAATGGTAAATCGTAAATCCATGCGGGTTCTTGTCTGCGGGGGAGCCGGATACATCGGGAGCAATATGACCGCCCTGCTGATGGCGGAAGGCCATCGGCCCGTGGTCTTCGACAATCTCAGCAAGGGACACAGAGAGGCGGTTCGAGGCGCGGAAGTCGTGGAGGGTGACTTGGCCGATTACGGGCTGCTGGTGGCGACCCTGCGCGAGCGGAGCATCGAGGCGGTGATGCACTTTGCCGCCTATATCGAGGTGGGCGAGTCGGTCCGGGAGCCGCTGAAGTACTACCGCAACAACGTCTCGAACACACAGAATCTGCTCTCGGCCATGGAGGCGGCGGGCGTGGAGAGATTCGTCTTCAGCAGCACCGCGGCCGTCTACGGCATGCCCGAGCGGGTGCCGATAACGGAAGAGGCCCCGAAACAGCCGATCAACCCGTACGGGGAGACGAAACTGGCCGTCGAGCACATGTGTCACTACCAGTCCGAGGCCAGCAGGCTGCGTTTCGCGGCCCTGCGCTACTTTAACGCCTGCGGAGCCGGCCACAACGGCCTGCTCGGTGAGGACCACCGCCCGGAATCCCACTTGATTCCTCTGACCATCCGGGCCGCGATGGGGAAGCGACCGGATATCAGGATCTACGGCGCGGAGTACCCGACCCCCGATGGCACCTGCATCCGGGACTACATCCACGTCGACGACCTGTGCCGGGCGCACCTGCTGGCCCTGAACAGGTTGGACGAGCAGGCGGAGCTGGTCTACAACCTGGGCAATGGCCAGGGCTATTCCGTCCGGCAGGTGATTGAGACCGTCAGGCGGGTCTCCGGCAGGAGCTTCAAAGTGGTCGAGGCGCCCCCCCGGCCGGGTGATCCGCCCGTCCTGACATCGGATGCGACCAAGGCCAGGAACGAGCTCGGGTGGCAAACCAAGAAGCCCCGTCTGGACGACATGGTCGAAACCGCCTGGAAATGGCATGTCGAACACCCGAACGGGTATTCGGATTGACGATTTACCATTTACGATTTACTATTGGGCTTCGCTTGGCACATACCGGGTTGGAGAACCGACGGCGGGTCGCCTGCGTGGCGACTCTCAATGGTAAATCGGAAATCGCAAATAGTAAATCCTGAGGGATTACCCGTGGATAAGATCAGAAGCCGCGTCAAAGCGTTTCTCGGCAAGCAGGGCATGTATCACGGCGATATCCGCATCCAGGAGACCTGCGACATCTTCCTGAGCGAGATGGACAAGGGCCTGGCCGGCCGCAAGAGCTCTCTGGCGATGCTGCCCACGTATATCGAGACGCAACGGGAGCTGCCGCGCAACAGGCCGGTCATCGTGATGGACGCCGGTGGGACGAACTTCCGGGTGGCGACCGTCACGTTCCGGGACAGCGGCGAGTCCGAGATCGCGGATTTCAAGGTCTACCCGATGCCCGGCATCACGGCCGAGGTCGGCAAGGACGAGTTCTTCGGCACCATGGCCGGGTACGTCAAGGACAGCGCCGATAAAAGTCCCAATGTCGGATTCTGCTTTTCCTATCCGATCGAGATGTTCCCGAGCAAAGACGGCCGGGCCCTCTACTTCTCCAAGGAGATCAAAGCCCCCGAGGCCGCCGGCCAGATGATCGGCGAGAGCCTCGGCCAAGCCCTAGGCCGGCTCGGCGTCTCGCAGGAGAAGCACTTCGTGCTGCTCAACGACACCGTCGCGACCCTCCTGGTCGGTCGGGCCGAGCTGAGCGGGCGCCGGTATGAGAGTTACATCGGTTTCATCCTCGGCACCGGCACCAACACCAGCTACGTGGAGTCCAACGAGAATATCAGGAAGGCCAGAGACCTCGACCCCGAGAAGAGCCAGATTGTCAACGTCGAATCCGGCGGCTTCGGCAAGGCCCCCCGAGGTAGAACCGACAAGAAGTTCGACGCCGCCTCGGTCAGCCCCGGCATCAACACCTTCGAGAAGATGATCTCGGGCGCCTATATCGGTCCGCTGTGCCTGGTCACGGCCCGGGCCGGCGCCAAAGAGGGCCTGTTCTCGAAGACTGCCGCCGAGCGGCTCAACGGCGTCCAAGCGGCGACCACGAAAGACATCAGCAACTTCCTGAGCCGCCCGGAAGGAGGCAACAACCTGCTGTCCTCGGCCCTGATCGACGCGCCGGAGGAAGACGTCGTCACCCTCTATCACCTCGCGGACGCTCTGGTCGAGCGGGCCGCCAAGCTGACCGCGATCAACCTCTCTTCGGTCGCCCTCAAGTCCGGCAAGGGTCACAATCCCTGCCGGCCCATCTGCATCGTGGCCGAGGGCACGACGTTTTACCGCCTGAAATCCCTCCGACAGAAGGTCGAGTACTATCTCAAGCAGTACCTCGTGGAGAAGAAGCGCGTCCACTACGAGATTGTGAACGTCGAGAACGCCACCCTCATCGGCGCCGCTATCGCCGGCCTGACGAACTGAGCTCGCAACGCCCGGCCATCAACGCGAGGCCGCCGAGTGTGCTCGGGCGGCGAGCTCGTAGGTGTCTTTGGCGATGCCGACTTGTTCGTTGGTGGGAACCACGAAGACCTTCACGGCGCTGCTCGTCGCCTGGATTTGGGTCTCTGCGCCGACGGTCGCGGCGTTTGCGGCGAGGTCCAGGCGGACGCCGAGCTGGCTCATGCCCCGGCAGATTTGCTCGCGCAGGCATACGGCGTTCTCGCCGATGCCGCCCGTGAAAGCGATGGCATCGAGCGGCTCGAGCACCGCCGCGTAGGCGCCGATGTATTTGCGAATGCGATAGCAGAAGATGTCGATGGCCAGAGTCGCCCGCTCGTTGCCTTCCTGGGCTAGTTGCAGCAGATTGCGGATGTCGTTCGACAGGCCCGAGATGCCGAGCAGGCCGCTGTGCCTGTTGCAGAGGGTCTTCAGGGCTTGCGCCGAGTAGCCCTTGTCGGCGAGATAAAACAGGATGGCCGGGTCGAGGTCGCCGGAGCGCGTCCCCATGGGCACGCCCTCCAGCGGCGTAAAGCCCATCGACGTGTCGATTGAGCGGCCTCCTTTCACCGCCGTAATGGAGCAGCCGTTGCCCAGGTGACAGGTAATGACGTTGACCTCATACTTGCCCCGCCCCATCAGGGCCGCCACCCGGCGGGCTACGTACCGGTGGGAAATCCCGTGAAATCCGTACCGGCGGATACCATATTTTTCATAGAGCTCGTACGGCAGGCCGTAAATATAGGCCACTTTCGGAATCGTGGTATGGAAGGCCGTGTCGAAACATGCCACCTGTACGATTCCCGGCAGCCTGGCCCCCACCGCGCGAATGCCGGCCAGATTCGGCGGATTGTGCAGCGGCGCCAGGTCCGCATACTTCTCAATCGAGGCGATCACCTGCTCATCGATAATGACAGAGCCGGTGAATTCCTCGCCACCGTGGACCACTCGATGCCCGACCGCCCCAATCTGGACCATGCCCCCCAGAGGCCCAACACCTTCCTGCACCAGCGTATCCAGCACCAGATTGACCGCCGCCGCAACGTCGCGCGTGGTCACGTCGCTCGTATGGCTGCCGCCATCGAAGAAATACGTTAGCTTCGACCCCTTTTCTCCGATCCGCTCCACCGAGCCGCGGGCCAGGACCTGGGCTTCGGGCATCCGGTACAGATAATACTTCACGGACGAACTGCCCGCGTTGACTACCAGCACTTTCATCGTTCCCACATTCCTTCTTTTGAATCTTGCATCTCCTGCAACCGGGAATTCTACACCAACTGTGCCAGGGTCAGAACCACGGTGGAGACGATGTCTTCTACCGTGGCCCCGCGCGAGAGGTCTGCAATGGGCCTGGCGAAGCCCTGCAGGAACGGGCCGATAGCCCGCGCTCCGCCCAGGTACTGGGTCAGTTTGTACGCGATATTCCCGGCGGTCAGGTCCGGAAAGACGATCACGTTCGCCTTGCCGGCCACCGCGCTTCCGCCCTTGACCTTTTTGGCGGCCACGCGCGGCACAATGGCGGAATCCGCCTGGAACTCTCCGTCGATCGCCAGATTCGGTTCTCGCGATCGCGCAATGGCCAGAGCCTCCTTGACCTTGTTGACGCAGGGCGCCGAGGCGCTGCCCTTGGTGGAAAACGACAGCAAGGCCACGCGGGGCTCCGCGCCGAGAATCCGCCGGGCGCTGACCGCCGAGGCGAGAGCGATATCAGCCAGTTGCTCGGGCGTCGGATCGACGTTCACCGCACAGTCGGCGAAGATGAAGGGTTTGTCTTTCTCGTCGAGGAAATCCGGGACAATCATGAGAAAACAACTCGACGGCGTTTTGATGCCGGGCAGCAGCCCCACGGTCAGCACGCCTGCCTGAATCAGCATCGCGGTGGCACTGGCGACCCCACCGACGGCGGTATCCGCATCGCCGGCGGCGACCATCATGCCCCCATAGAACAGGGGTTTGCGCACGACGTTCCGCGCCACCGCCGGGGCAATGCCCGCTCTTCGGGAACTATATTGCTGCGCATAGACGTCGAGCTTCTCGCTGGTTCGCGGGTCGATGGTCTCGATGCCGCCAAGGTCGACGCCCGTTCTTGCCGCCGCCGCGATTTCCCGCGGGGTCCCCAGAAGAATGGGCCTGGCGATCCGCTCGTCACACAGTCTCCTGGCGGCCTGGACAATCCGTTCGTCCCTGCCCTCCGGCAGCGCCACCGAGAGGTTCCTGCCGCTCACCTTCGCCCTGAAGCTTTCAATGATGTCCACAGCCGGCGCTCTCCATGGCAGCAGAATCGCACTTTGACGCGCGTCTTGCTCTGCCGTACACAGTCGGTTTCTTACTTATAGTCACGAGTTCTCTCCCATGCAAGAGAGAACCACCCCTCGGACAAGACGTGGGTGCACATCATGTTCGTAGGCAGACTCTGCCCAAGCCGCTGAAACTGTCATTTCGACCAAGGCCGGAAGGCGCGTGGAGAGGGTTCCCAAACGCATTATTTCGCGTTTGGGGTCCCAGACACGAAGCGCAGCGGAGAGCCCGGAACGGCAATCTGCCGGCGAATGGGGCGTGTCTTCCATTCCCGGCCGAAGGTCTCGATTACGCTGCGCTTCGCTCCCAAGAGAATAGGTTTGACCGGGAACGGCACAAATGGCCCTAAATACCCCGAACATCCCGGCTTACAGACAGAACGCTCTGGAGGCCTCTGTTTTCTTCCCGACACCAGCCGCGAAGCGGCTTCGCGACTTGACATGACAAACCAGGCACGACGTCCGCCTTACCTGCAAACATGACACGTACGCACAAGGCGTGGTCTGTGCAAGTTTTCGGTTGTCCCTCTCTCCGCGTGCCAGCCTCCAGCCCGCCCTCGGCCCGAAAAACCGGCGAAGGGCTTGCGCCATACACTCGGTGCGGGTGCGGGACCGGTTTCCAGTCATGTCACGGGTGCGTGTCATGTTTGTAGGTAATACAGATATCTTGCCTAGTCTGTCATGTCGAGCGAAGCGTCAGCGCAGTCGAGACATCTGGCCGCGAAGGGAAGGTGCCTCTTGTCCATA
>CAYFUB010000482.1:0-9131 GCA_964346195.1 uncultured Pirellulales bacterium | reverse complement strand
ACCGGGAAGCCAACGGCGAGTGCGACGGGTGCACCTTGTTCGCCGGCCAGATCCTTCGCTGCGCTCAGGATGACAAGAGATGCCGATGTTTTCATTTCCGACACCAGCCGCGAAGCGGCTGCGCGACTCGACATGACAAACTGGTACGTGTCCGCCTTACCTGCAAATATGACATAATCCCCGTGAGCGCGGTGCAGAGTGCGGAGTGCTACGGCCTCACCAGGGTGACTCCTTGGCCGACCTGCCAATAGTGTTCCTTGTTCTGGTTGACCGGGCTGATCGTGTAGGCGACGCCACGGGCGATTTTCACCCGCTCGGAAGCCGGCAGGTAGACGACGAATCCCTGGAAATCGCCGTGTCCGGCTGACCATGTGCCGCGGAAGGAATGGCTCGGCACACGGACGTCCTCGTGTCCCTCCGCTTTCAATACGAACTCAAATACGACCTTGTCCTTGAAGGCGTTGAGTTGCTGATGGTCTTGCCCTTCCATCCAGTCTTCGATCGTGATGATGAAATCCACTCCTTCGGACAACTTTCGGGCCCACTCGGGAAGCCGCTCGTCGCCTTGCCAGTAGAGTCCATTGATGTGGGCGACCTTGATCTCTCGGAATTCGACGAAGCGGTATTCATGTGGCTCGATGGGGCAGAACCCATCGTTCGTATTGGCCTGGAAGAACCTGACGACGTCGTCGATCATCTCCGATCGGATGGTGTGGGCCGTGCCGTTATAGGTCACGCACTGGGCGGACGCACCGAGCTCACGATAGATGGATTGACTGACCTTCCAGCGGTCGCCCATGTCGGCCCCGATGAGCGTCCGGATGAGCTGGACGTGCTCCTCACAGAACGTATCACGCGACATGGTGGTGTCATTGCGGTCCAGATAGCCCATGTAGATGTACTGCGAGACCTGCTTGTATGCCTGCTCATCGAAGGTGATGCCGGTGATTTCCTTGAGATCGGCGATCCCGACGGGATAGGGCAGCCGGGTGCCTTTCCACGATGTGGTGGGGAACGTCGGTATGGCATTGACGCCACCCGCCGCGGCGGTACGCACGATCTCGGGGTGCAGGATGGCGAAACGATTGGTGAACACGCCCGAGGCGGAAAAGCCATGCATGAACACCTTGTCCCGAACGGGAATGTTGTTGCGGCGCAGCAGCGCCTGGACATCCCGGACCATCTGGATGAGTTGAAGGTCGATCCGTGCCAATGGGCCGGACTGGATCAGGAGCGTGTCCTCGTCGAGCGAGTGCGTATAGGCGCGCCACTGTTCCCGGGGTCGTGGGAAAACCGGCACGAGCAGGGGAACGTCCAGTTTCCTGGCCATCTGATTGGCGTAGGATCGCTCCGCCAGGCTCTTTGCCTTCCGGTCGTGAATCTGGAAGTCATCGGACGCCGTACCGGTGTTGTTCGTCTCGACGAGGAGGTGCGCGCCATGGCCGGCAACCACCGTGTGGGGGATAAACAGGTAGTAGGGAAAGTTGAATCCTTGCGCGGGACGGGGAGCGATCTTCAGCAGTGTGTCCGCAGAGAGATCGAACGTGACTTCGTTGGAGTCCGCTGCCTCCATCTCCGCTGGCTCGCCGGACACCTGGGAGCGGGGTTGTACGGCCTTACGGAGGTCGTCCGGCTGAGTGCCCACTATCCACGTTTCGACGACCGCTTCCTCGCGGAGCCTGTTCTTCCACGCATAGGTCCACCGATTGCCGGCCTGCAAGGGCAGGAAATCGTTGCTGTCTGCGGCGACCTTATGGCTCAGCAGCACCGCTTCGGTTGTCACGCCATTGGCATGCTCGTACCGCATCCGGACCAGACCGACACCTTGGGCGAACCACAAATATCGTGTTCCGTTGACGAAGGCACTGGCCGCTGGCGGGTCGGCATGCGCGTCGGTGATGATGGTCTTGTGCTTCAGCGCCTTGGGGAACGTGCCGGCCGGTCCTGCCGCCGTCTCGTAGCCGTCGAAGGTCATCACCGCCTTGGAGTTCCATTCATCCATTCTGGTTTCGACCGTGCCCTCAAAGGGGTCGAACTTCAGCATCCCCGGCGTGGGGCCGAACAGATAGGAGGCCAGCATATACATCGCCACCGGCTCGGGTGACTGCCCCCTGGTGCCGCGCTCGGGGGCATTCAGGCCTTGGGGACCCCTTACGAGGCCGAACGTGCCCCGCGCCAGATGGTCTCCGCCTTCCGTGACGGCTACACAGTTCAGGTACAGTTCGGCTGTCTTGCCGACCCCGGCCGGATAGGCGAGTAATGAGGCCAGGAGCAGCAGAACGCGTGTGTTTCCCATCTCAAACCTCCTTTGCCGCTCTGTGCCGCCGAAACTTGCCGCAAGCTCGGGCCGCCTCGTCGCGCACGGACAGTCTATCGGTTGCTCCGCAAAGATAAAGGCAAAATGCGCGTGCCGGGTAACGTCAAATTCCCGATTGACGCAGGTCTCGAAAGCGGTACAATCCGGCCAATCTGTCGCGGATCACCCCGCGGAGTATATGAGTGATGCACACAATCGAGCGGGGAAATGTTCACGGGTCGTTCCGGTGCGCGACAAGAAGGTGGCAGGTGAGAACGCGGGGCTTCACTCGGCTTACCTGTCCGGTCCAGAGTCGGAGGGAGCAGAAATGAGTGAGCGGTCACCGATCTCTTTGCATCTGCATTCCAGAGGAGAGAGTATGTCCCTGTCTGCTGGCGTGTTGTCGAGAGTGTTCGGTTTCGCGTGTGGCGTTCTTGTCGTGTTCGGATCGGCAGGGAGGGCTGGCGAGCCGAATGCTGTGGAGCCGTCGAAGGCTGAAGTCAAATTGCCCGGGCCGTTCGAGCCGGCGGAATGCTTCGACAAGGTGTGGGGCACGGTCCGCGAGCAATTTTGGGATCCCAATTTCAACGGCGTGGATTGGGAGGATGCGGGCCGCCGGTACCGGCCCAGAGCCCTGGCCGCGGCCGACCACGAGGAGTTTGCCGCGACGGTCAACGAGATGCTGGCTGAGCTGCGGACGTCGCATACGTGTTATCTGACGAAGTGGGACCCGGACTACTTCACGCTGCAGGCCGCGACCATTAGCCAGATGCTGGCCGCCACCTGCACCTCGGACCCCTCGGTACTGGAGAAGCGTAATCCCGGACACTATTCATCGCAGGGCCGGCCTCACCGAACGGGGATTGGCATTACCACCAGGCGGATCGAAGGCCGACACTATGTGAGCCGGGTCCTCGCCGGTTCGACAGCCGAGAGGGCGGGACTGCTTCCGGGCGACCTGCTGCTCGAGGTGGACGGACGACCCTTCCATCCGATTCGCTCCTTCGAGGGCCGGGCCGGTCGGGAGGTCGAACTTCTCCTGCAGCGGGGCTGCGACGAGTCCACCCGTCGGACTGTGAAGGTCACGCCTGTAGACAGGGAAGAGACTGAGATCTTCGAGAGTGATTCTTTCGCGCGAACGCAGATCGTGGAGCATGAAGGGCATCGTTTCACGTACATGCCGCTGTGGTGGCTGAGCGGCTGGCACATGCGAAAAGTGCTGGACAGGGGCTTCGACCTGGCGTGCGAATCCGAGGGGATCATCATTGACCTGCGGCATGGCTTCGGGGGCAGTCCCGCCATCGAGTACCTCGATCCTTTTCTCCGCATGGAACTGCGGGGGCTCACCGAGGAATCCTTTCTGCGCGGCCGCCGGATTCCCTCGCAGGTGGCATTCGGTGGCCCCGTCATCGTCCTGATTGGCGACCTCACGCGCAGTGGCAAGGAACTGCTGGCCTACTACTTCCAGAAGACGGGCCGGGCCGTGCTCCTCGGCGAGCGCACTGCCGGCTGGGTCAGCGGCGGCCGGCCCGTGCGCATCTGCGAGGAGTCCCTGTTGTACTGCTGTGTTGCCATGATAACCATCGACGGCAAGCCCATAGAAGGCGTCGGCGTCGAGCCGGACATTGAAGTTCCCTTCGATATCCGCTTTGCCGCCGGCAAAGACATCCAGTTGAACCGCGCCAAAGACGAGTTGCTGAAGTTGTGCGGCAGGCCATCCGGCCGGATTGATTAGGATATTTTCGTTGTCCACGCCGATCGGCGGTGTGCGGCCAACCGGCAATTGACGCGCGTCAATGACGCGGTACAATCGGCGCGTAGTCTGATGGTGGAGCATAAGAAAGATGCAGGCGATAGAGCTGGAGAACGTGTGCAAGTCGTTTGGGGTGGTGCGCGCGGTGGACGGGCTGAGCGTCCGCGTGCCGCAGGGGGCCGTGTATGGATTTCTCGGGCCCAATGGAGCGGGCAAGACGACGACGCTGCGGATGGTCATGGATATCATCCGGCCGGACAGCGGTGCGATTCGGCTGTTCGGCGCGCCGGCCTCGTCACCGGCACGCGATCGCATCGGGTATATGCCCGAGGAGCGTGGGCTCTATCGCAAGATGACCGCCTCGGCCGTGCTTGACTACTTCGGCTCGCTGAAGGGGATGACCGGCGCCGCGCTCAGGCAGCGGACGGCGGAATGGCTCGAGCGGATGAATCTGGCCGATCGCGCGAACAAGAAGGTCGAAGAACTGTCGCGCGGGATGCACCAGAAGCTGCAATTCGCCGTGACGGTGGTAAACGACCCGGAACTGGTGATTCTCGATGAGCCGTTCTCGGGGCTGGACCCGGTGAATCAGGACCTGTTGTGGGAGATCATCGCAAGGATACGCCGGGAAGGCCGGACGGTCCTGTTCTCGACGCACGTGATGCACGAGGCCGAGCGGCTGTGCGATTTCATCGTGCTGATCAACAAGGGCCGGGTGGTCGTGGACGGCACCCTGGACGAGATCCGGGCCGGGCACGAGTCCCACACGATCTCCGTGGAGCTGGAAGGGGAGGCCGACTTCATCCGGCTGCTGCGACCGGTGGCGGCGGTGAAGCCGGACGGCCGGCGGCTGAACGTAACGCTCAAGGAGGGGGCGGACCCGCAGGACTTGCTCAAGGCGCTCGTCGAGCGTGTGCGGGTGCGGGCTTTCGAGATCAAGCAACCCACGTTGCACGAAATCTTCGTGCGGCTGGTCGGAGGCACCGATGCGGAAGATCTATAAGGTCGCCGAGCGCGAGTTCATGGAGACGGTCAAGACCCGCACGTTCCTGCTGGGCCTGGTGTTTATCCCCGCCCTCATCATCGGCCTGATCCTGTTCAGCGACCGGTTCGCCCCGCGCAAGGACGGGCCCCGCGCGCCGGTCAGGGTGGGCGTGACAAGCTCCTCCGATGAGCTATCCGGGAAGATCGAGGCGGTGTTCGGCGCCTACAACGAATCGCATCCGCAGAGCCTGATTACATTGACACTTCTCGACGCGGGCGAGGAATCCGCTGAGGAACGGGGCAAGGAGGAGCTGCGCCAGGGCCGCCTGGATATCTACGCGATGTTCGCCGGCGACCTGGAGGGCGAGGCGGGCACTATACGCTTTTACACGTACAAGCCGAAGCCTTCACATGTGGACGCGCTCTGGACGGTGGAGAGTCTGCTTCGTGACGCCGTCATCAATCGCCGCTATGAGGTCCGCGGCATCGACCGAGCGGTCCTCGACGCGGTACAGGACGTCCCCTTCCGGCGGGTCGAACTGGGCGCGGAGCAGGGGCAGGAGCAGGAACAAAGCAAAGGGCAGCAGATGGCCCGCATGATGGTACCGTTCGCGTTCATGTATCTGATCTTCATCGGCATCGTCGGTATGGGCCAGCACATGATCAGCAGCATCATTGAGGAAAAGAACTCCCGCATTATCGAGGTGCTGCTGTCGGCGCTCAACCCCTTCGAGCTCATGGCCGGCAAGATCGTCGGCCTGGCGGCCGTGGGGCTGAGTGTCATGGCGGTGTGGGGAGCCGGGGCCTACGCGGCGGCACGATGGCAGGGCATGCAGGTTGACGTGAGCGCCGACCTGCTCGTATACAGCCTCATCTACTATGTCCTCGGGTTCGTTCTGTTCGGCGCGATTCTGGCCGGCGTCGGCTCGATCTGCAACACGATCAAGGAGACGCAGAGCCTGATGATGCCGATCATGCTCGTTTTTGTCATCCCGATGGTTGCCTGGCCGCGCCTGGCCCAGGAGCCGAATGGTGAGTTGGCCCGCGTGCTGTCCTACGTGCCGCCGGCCACGCCCATGGTCATGGTCCTGCGCCTTTCGAGCGGTCCTGAGATCTGGATAGGCGAAGTGGTCGCGTCTATTCTCGTCCTGTTCGCGGGCGTTCTGGTCACCATCTGGGCGGCGGCCAAGGTCTTTCGCACCGGCATCCTCCTGTACGGCAAACGCCCCGGCCCCCGCGAAATTCTCCGCTGGCTCAGAGAGAAATAGCGGGGTCGGTGGGGCAAGCCCCACCCTACGTCATGCGCGAAAATTAAAGAGGGGTGGTGTTTTCGCCGGATAATAATGAGGAGTGGCGTCGTGTCGCATCATCGGCTGTGCGATCGAATGTGTCGTGCGTGTATTCGAATGCTTTTGTTCTATGAGTGTGATTGACATCAGCCCGCTTACCTGGGAAGCGTTGTTGTGCTGTTTTCTCGCAGGGCTCATTATCGGACTGGAGAGGCAGTTGCGGGGCAAGCCGGTCGGGATGCGCACGAATGCCCTGATCTGTATCGGGACGTACGTTTTTATCGCTATCACGCGGACCGTGTTCAATGAGAGCACGGATCCCTCCCGGATCGTCGGGCAAGTCGTGACGGGCGTTGGCTTCCTGGGCGCGGGCGTCATCCTGGCGCGCCACGGCGCCATCGTTGGCGTCACCTCGGCCGCGGCGATTTGGGTCCTGGCGGCTATCGGCGTGGTGATCGGTCTGGGATATCCCTGGCTCGGGGTGAAGCTGGCCGTGCTGACAGTGGCCATCCTCGCCGGTGTCGATTTCATCGAACACTGCTCCAAGCGGCTTCAGCGCGGCGTCCATCGCCGGCCCGAAAAAGACCGGTCTCGCAGCGCGGGCAAGCCGTTGCGATACGATGAAGGCTCGCAGTAGAGAGCCATCGGCAAGCTGATGCCTGCCGCGGCCACCTAGCCTTCCGGAGTCTCCTGCTTCAGCATCATGGCCTGGTGAGCGGCGGTTCCCCCATTCTATCCTTGCGAATCCCATTCCCGGCCCGTCTGCGCGCGGTTTCTCCGGACAACTGCGTATGTGAGCGTGAGTACCCTGTGGCGGAGCGGTGTGCGGCACGCACTGTCCTCGCCCGATAACAGGACTCCTTGGAAACCATCTCAAAGCGCCAGCGTTATTCTGAGCGAAGCGAAGAATCTGGGCTGTGAACTTGAGAGGTCTCTCGCCCGGCGGCCAGATGGTTCGGGGCCCTCCGGGTGCACGACAAATTCATGGCAGATGCCCTGCATGTCATTGCGAGCCAGCCAGAGGCTGGCGCGGCAACCTCGACCCCCGGCAATGCGAGATTGCTTCGTCGGCCTGCGGCCTCCTCGCAATGACATCTCTCTTGTCCCGACCGCCACTTTTCTGTCGTAGACGCGGCCCTCCAGACGCATTATTTCGCGTTTGGGGACCCGTTCGCTTCGCTCACCATGACAAGTCGGAGTGCCGTTTTGAGACGGTTTCTCAGGGGAACATGCGGTTGCCCTGCCCGCGTTCTCAGGCTCCACACCGACGAATTGAGCCCATGGTGTATGATCGACCACAGATGGCAGCAGGCTTTCCTGGCATCGACAGCCGGCATTTTCTTGCAGAGTGCTAACGTTCGGCGCATCAGTGGCGTCTATAGAATGGAAAAGGGCGATTGAATGCAGGATATCGGCCAGGGGCAAGAAGAAATCGTCCGGCTGGTGAGAGCCAGCCAGGCGGGAGATAAAGTTGCCTTCAGTCGGCTGGTGCAGTTGCACCAGCGGCAGGCAATGCGGGCGGCCTTTGGCGTACTGGGCAACCGGGACGACGCGGCGGAGGTCGTCCAGGACGCCTTTCTCAAGGGTTATCTTCGCATCGGCACTCTGATGTTTCCCGGCCGGTTCAGGTTCTGGATATTGAAGATCGTCCTGAACGAGGCGGTCAGTCGCCAGCGGGCGGCGCGTCGCCGGATCGCCACCACGAAGCTGTTCCGGGCGGCGGGTCTCACGAAGAGATCGGTGAGATCGGATGAGAGAGAACATACCAGAGACCTGCAGAGCGCGGTCGAGCGGGCGATGGTCCGGCTTACAGAAAAAGAGGCGAAGGCCCTCGCCCTCTTCGGTCTGGATGGCTTCTCTCACCAGGAAGTTGCCCAGGTGATGGGCTGCTCCGTCGAGGCGGTCCGATGGCACGTGTACCAGGCCAGGCAGAAGTTGCGTGTTCTGTTGAAAGAGTACCTTGAATGAGCGACGAGAATCGTGATATCGATGCCCTGCTGCGGCACAATGCCGAGCAGCAGTTGGAAGGTTTCGACTGGGACCGGCTGGGCGCCCGAATATCGAGTCGGCTGGGTCGGCCGACCAGTCGGGCTGCGTTCCGGCGGAGAGTGTTGCTCGTCAGGACGGTGTCTGCGGCGGTCGCCGTTGCGGCGGTTGTGTTATTGACGGTGAGGTTCTTTTGCTGGGCGTCGCCGGACACAAGCCCGAGCATTCTGGAGCAAATCGGTGCCGGCAAGCTCCATGCCGGCCCGCTTGGCCCTGCGATGGGCGAGACCGATAGTCTGATTGCCGACACCAGCCCGAGAACGATTCTGCTGGCGGGACAGACACACCTTATTTGCAGTGATCCATTACTCAGGCCCCATTCAGTCTGGGACCAGGAGCCAATGCCGGCGTCAGCGGACGCCCGTATGAAGGAGAAATGGCAATGAGGAAAGAGACAGCCAAACAAGCGAATTTCGTATGCGTGCTCGGTTTACTCTTGAGTACGCTGACGGCGGTGCCGGTGTGGGGAGCCGACCTTGCGGAGGGACAGCAGGTCCTGACCAACCCGGACCTCGCGTTGCCGCTGATAGATGGCAATCCTCCGGGCTGGTTCCGTGCCGTGATGCCGCATCTGACCACAGGTCTTGAGGCCGGCGTGGGCCGGGACGAAGGGGGGCCGTATCTGTTTCTCAAACAGGCAGGCATCCAGGGCCAGTTGTTCAACAACTGGGCCCAGCGGGTGGAGAAGCCGCCCATCGGGGCCAAGGTGCAGTTGGAAACGGAGGTCGCCGTGCGAAATGCGGAGGGCAAGGGGGCCGTTGTG
>CAYFUB010000481.1:0-9652 GCA_964346195.1 uncultured Pirellulales bacterium | reverse complement strand
ACTAGCGATGACGGCGACGGCGGGCGATCACAGCATCCGTGGGGTGTTGGACGCCCTTGACGATGTTGTCGAGTCAGACGAAACGAACAACGACCTGCTGGAGGCCCCATGCTACACCGTGGTAGTAGCCGCCGAAATCAATATCGCCCCGGATACGCTGAATCTCAAGAGCAAGGGAAAGTGGATCACCTGCTACCTAGAATTACCTGATCCCTACGATGTAGCTGATATCAGTCTCACCAGCGTTCTGCTGGAGGGGCTTTTTGGGGTCAAGCATAATGATATCCAGGACGATGTGCTCATGGTGAAGTTTGATGCTCGGGATTTGGCCGCCTACATTACGGATGTCTTGGGAGTCACTCCGCCAGCCGACGTAGAATTGTCTGTTGTCGGAGAATTGACAGACGGCACACCGTTTGCAGGAAGCGACACGATCCATGTCATCAGCCTTGGCAGGTAAGAACAGGATGCCGTTATCCGCTGGGGAGGAGAAACCCGTTACCCTCCCCGTGTGAAAAACGCATTACTCATTCAAGGAACGATTCCGGATACAGAGAGCCGGCAACTGTTTCAAGCTGCCGGCTCTTAAAATCTGGGGACGCCTGGGCCTGTCAAGCACGGATGGGGCCACCTTGCAGGGCTGAACTGGCCGCAAAATGCTCCCCGAAACAGATGGCGTGCAGGACCGCAGGTGTCGATATGCCAGTGCTCCGACCGGATTTGTCCGGCCGGGAGAAGGGAGTCAGCGGCTTGCCTTTGAGAAATCGGCAGCCCCCCTGCTTACAGGCTCGGAGCCAAGGGGATTGGGAGGGGCCAGCGGAGATGGTCGATCTCGCCGTGTATTCCAGGTATACTGGTTCATCTTGATTTCCTGGACATGCAGACGAAAATAGGAGCCTGGAGTAGGTGATGAAAGTCAAACCGATGGGAATGCTGCTGGTGATGCTGGCCGGGTGGATGAACCGGCATCGACAGGATGTAATCGTGTACGTCAAGGTCAAGACCATTATCTGAGAGGTACTCATGAAGAATCTCACTTTGTTGATGCTGGGGGCAATCCTGGTCCTTGGGGCCATGGCGCACGCAGCAGAGGAAAAGGTGGTCAGTCTATATGATGGGCTTGCGCCCGGATCTGAAGACTGGAAGCACACGGAGCGGCAAGTCAAAACCGAGTCAGGGACGCCGCGAATGATCTTCAACGTGGCCAAGCCAACGCTGACGGTCTTCCAGCCCCAAGCAGGGACCGCGAACGGCACGGGGGTGGTGATTTGCCCTGGAGGCGCCTTCTGCATGCTTGCCATTGATCACGAGGGATATGACGTTGCGCGCTATCTGACTGCCAAGGGAGTGACGTGTTTTGTCCTGAAATACCGGCTCCTGCCATGCGAGACCGAGAACCCGATGCGGGAAGCGTCGTCGGGCGGCAACTACCTGGAGAAGGTTGCTCCCATCATCAAACTGGCGTTGGCCGATGGATTGGCAGCGATGGCACACGTCCGTACTCACGCCAAGGACTATGGAGTCCACCCGGACCGGATCGGCATCATGGGCTTTTCGGCTGGGGGTACAGTGGCCGCCTCGGTGGCTTACAACTACACGGCCCAGACTCGCCCTGGTTTCGTCGCTCCCGTATACCTGGCTCACGACTTGGCGATCAAGGGCGACGGGGTTCGTGGCGATGCACCGCCTTTGTTTGTGGCGGCCGCGAGCGACGATCAGTTCGGCGTCGCGCCCCAGAGCGTGGCGATATACCAGGCTTGGGTGGCCGCCAAGAAACCGGCTGAGCTTCACGTGTATGCGAAAGGCGGGCACGGTTTTGGCATGAATAAGCAGAATCTCCCCTGCGACACGTGGGCAGATCGGTTCGCCGATTGGCTCCAGATGCAGGGTCTGTTGAGAAAGTAATCCCCCGTGGTTCCGGTTGATCGCGGCTTGGCGGGCTCTTGAAGTTCTATCGGAGGGCCGCCTGATGGGGAGGATGAGAAAGCTTGCGCTTCTGGGTTCAGGCCGTTGGCACGAGCGAGGGAGCAACATTGGGCATCGCAAGTCTGATTACTGTTCAGAGTGTCCCTTGGCCGATTCAGTCGTTCGATGTGGCTATATGGTCTCTCCTATGGTAGGATGGGTCTTATAGACGAGACATGGTTGGAGACGTGTTATGGGCCAGGACGATGGTCATATTGGGGAAGGCGTCGAAGATACCTTTCGGACTCTAGATGCCGGCAAGCTCTTCTATGAGATCGGTAGCCGCATCGGAGACTACAAGCTGCTGAGTGTGCTTGGGGAAGGCGGCTTTGGGATGGTCTACCTGGCCGAGCAGGAACATCCCATCAGGCGGCAGGTGGCCCTGAAAGTGATCAAGCCAGGAATGGACACCAAGCAGGTGATTGCCCGCTTTGAGACCGAGCGGCAGGCCCTGGCCATGCTGGATCATCCCAATATCGCCCACGTTTTCGACGCGGGTGCAACAGAAGCAGGCCGGCCGTACTTCGCGATGGAATACGTCAAGGGTGTCCCAATCACGGAGTACTGTGATTGGCACAAGCTCGGCACGCAGGAGCGGCTGAAGCTGTTCGTTCCGCTGTGCCAGGCGATCCAGCACGCCCATCTCAAGGGCATCATCCACCGGGACATCAAGCCGTCCAATGCGCTGGTGACACTCCAGGACGGCAAGCCTGTTCCCAAAGTCATCGATTTCGGCATTGCCAAAGCCCTCCATCAACGTCTGACGGAAAAGACCCTGTTCACCGAGCAGGGCCAGCTCATCGGTACGCCCGAGTATATGAGCCCGGAGCAGGCGGAGGTCACCGGCCTGGACGTGGATACTCGCACAGACATCTACTCCCTCGGGGTCCTGCTCTACGAGCTGCTGACCGGCTGCACGCCTTTTGACTCGGAAGACCTGCGGAGCAAAGGCTACGTCGAGATGCAGCGGATCATTCGTGAGCAGGACCCGGTCAAGCCCTCGACGAAGTTGACGACCCTCGGCGGCAAGCTGGTGGATATTGCCCGGTGTCACGGTGCCACGGCAGACCAATTGCGGAAGTCCGTGCGAGGGGACCTGGACTGGATCGTGATGAAGACGCTGGAGAAGGACCGGGCTCGTCGCTACGAGACGGCCAGCGCTCTGGTGATGGATATCGAGCATCATCTGAACCATGAGCCCGTCACGGCTTCACCGCCCAGCAGGCTCTACCGCTTGCGCAAACTGGTCCGACGGAACAAGGGAGTGTTCGTGGCCGTTGGCGCGATAGCCGCCGTGCTGGTCTTGGGCCTGTGTATCTCTGCCTCCCTCTATTTTCGTGAAGTCAGCGCTCGTCGGCGGGCGCTCATCGCGGAACAGCAGGCCCAGACCGAGGCCAGTAAAAGCCGACAAGTCGCCGAATTCCTGAAAGACATGCTCGCGACCGTGAAACCGTCCGTGGCGCTGGGCCGGGACACCACGCTGCTGCGGGAGATTCTGGAGAAGGCCGCGACACGAGCGGGCGAGGAACTCGGCGGCCAGCCCGAAGTGAAAGCCGAACTGCGCCGGGTGATTGGGTCGGCGTTTGGCGAGTTGGGAGACTACGCCAGACTGGAGGCCATGTATCGCGAGTCGCTGGCCATTGAGAAGAGGCTGCACGGCGACGAACACCCGCACATTGTTCTGTCGCTTTATGGCCTGGTGACGGCGTTGTCGGACGAGGGCAAGCTGGAGGAGGCGGAACCCCTGGCACGCGACGCTCTGGCCATGCAGCGCAAACTGCTGGGCGAGGACGATCCGGAGATCAGTAAGTCACTCAACAGTCTGGCCATCGTGCTGTGGAGGCAGGACAAGCTGGCCGAAGCGGAGGCGATGTATCGCGAGGCATTGGCCGTAGAGAGGAAACTGCCGAGCCGGGAACACCCATATGCCACCAGATCGCTCAACAACCTGGCGCTGGTGCTCCAGAAGCAGGGCAAGCTCCAGGAGGCAGAAGCGACGCTTCGCGAGACGCTGGCCATGACGAAGAAGCTGTATGGCCAGGAACATCCGGATATCGCTCGGGCGCTGAACAATCTGGCAACCGTGCTCTACGAGCGAGACAAGCCGGAGGAGGCAGAAGCGATGTGTCGCGAGGGGCTGACCATGCAGAAGAAACTGCTGGGCCAGGAACATCCGGAGATCGCCAAATCGCTTAGCAACCTGGCAGCCGTGCTCAAACACCGTGGCAAACTCGGGGAGGCAGAGGCGATGCAGCGCGAAGCGCTGGCGATGGAGACGAAACTGCTGGGCCGGGAGCACCCGGATGTCCCTGGTTTCCTCACCAATCTGGCGGGGATGCTGAAGACGCAGAACAAGCTGGCGGAAGCGGAGCAGATGTACCGCGAGGCGCTGGCCATACGCAGGAAGCTATTGGGTAACGAGCACCTGAGCGTCGCGCGTTCGCTCGACACCCTTGCAGGGATACTCAAAGAGCAGGGCAAACTGGCGGAGGCGGAGGCGCTGCAGCGCGAAGCACAGGCCATACGGGCAGGACAATCGCAGAGGCAACCTTCGCCTGAAGCAGGACAG
The DNA here is from genome assembly GCA_964346195.1 of uncultured Pirellulales bacterium. Classification (GTDB taxonomy): domain Bacteria; phylum Planctomycetota; class Phycisphaerae; order Sedimentisphaerales; family Anaerobacaceae; genus PLanc-01. Next base: position 5,118 of record CAYFUB010000481.1, on the reverse strand, counting down.
GACGACTGCTCCTGATGTGAGAGTAAACAGATCTTCCATGTGGGCTCCTACGGATGGTGTCCAGGAGTCGCCGTATAGTCAACGGCGCACCAACCTCATGAATTCGGGGCATGTTGTACCTGTCAAGCGGCCGTCGGACCAGTCCGCGAGGGCAGAATCCGCAGCAAACGCTCGCCGAAACAGATGGCACCCGGTATCGGGTGGCAGCGCAGCAGTGCCTTGTCTGTGTATGCGAATAAAGCCGGCCACCTGCCTTACAAAGACGGGCAACTGCCCCTACCCACAAGGCCGAGCCACGCAACAAGAACTGCGTGGCGTTCTTAAGGCGGCAAACGGTTGGTCGGAAATGTGACGTTCGACATCGTTGGGAGCTGTGTTGAACATACCGGGTGCCAATTCGCCAGGCATAATAGCCTCCGAGAGCGGCAGAATGCCAATCTCGCGGTCTGACCACGTAGATGTCTATATTTCAAGAGAATAGGGCGGTGCCCGCGGTGGTCCCATTGGTGATTGACAGGCACACCGCATGTCGCTGGTTCAGGTTCCGGATTGCCGATGCGTGGCGCGTCGGTATAATGAAAGGTGGCTTGGAGAGATCCTCTGGTGGAACTCCAGGACGGTGAGATTTCAGACGCTTCGATTTAACGGTGAGCTTATCCCAAAAAGCAATCGAGGGTCCGCAGTCGCGGCTCCCGGGATCAAACAGCCGGCAGTCGCACCGCACTTTGCATGTCGGCACGTCGTGAACGGGAAGTTCATTTCATAAGGGTGGCAGGCCAAGCAGGAGAGAACCATGTCTGTGATTCTGAAGCATTCGACTGCCCGTGGTGTCGTGGTGTTTCTGGGCGTCATTGCCTTCATGAACTCGCCGACCCAGGCAGAAGTCCGGGGCGGTGGTGCTTCGGCCGCTTCCGGTGGATATGATGACCATCGGCACATGATGGACCAGTTAGGGATCAAGACGCTCCGCCCCGGAGCGAACCCGCAGAACCAGGAGCGGTTCACTGAGGAGCAGGCCAATCCTTACAAAGACACCATGCCCGACGTTCTGAGGATGAAGGACGGAACCAGGGTAACCAGCGCGGCGCAGTGGCCCAAGCGTCGCGCGGAAATCCTCGAGGACTTTGAGCGGGAGGTCTATGGGCGGATTCCGCCGGACGTGCCGGAGGTGACCTGGGAAGTGTCGGCGACGACCGATGGCAACAGCGCTGGAATTCCGACGGTCACCAAGACCCTCGTCGGTCACGTCGACAACTCCGCTTATCCCGGTATCACGGTGAACATCCGAGCCAGTTTCACCGTCCCGGCCGAGGCCACGGTTCCCGTACCGATCATGATCGAGTTTGGCGGCTTCGGTTGGTTTGGCCGGCGCGGCGGGATGTCCTGGCAAGAGCAGGCCATCGCCAAGGGCTGGGCCTACGGCAGCATCAATCCCGGCAGCATCCAGCCGGACAGGGGCGGCATGAGTCTGCGCCAGGGCATCATCGGTCTGACCAACAAAGGCGAGCCGCGAAAGCCGGATCAATGGGGCGCTCTGCGGGCCTGGGGATGGGGTGTCAGCCGGCTGATTGACTTCTTCGAGGCCAATCCCGACGCCGGAGTCGACCCGAAGAAGGTCGGTATCGAGGGTGTGTCCCGCTATGGGAAGGCGGCACTGGTCACGGCCGCCTTTGACGAGCGCGTGGCGGTCGCCTTTGTCGCCTCCTCCGGCGAAGGGGGTGCAAAACTGCATCGGCACATATTCGGCGAGGCGGTCGAGAACCTCACCGGCCGGGGCGGGTATCACTGGATGGCCGGCAATTTTCTCAAGTACGGGGCCTCCGATCCCTGCATGACGGCCGCCGATTTGCCCGTGGACTCCCACGAGCTGATCGCGTTGTGCGCCCCGCGTCCGTGCTTCATCAGTTATGGAGTCCTGCCCGGCGATCCTCCCTGGGTGGACGCCCACGGCAGCTTCATGGCCGGCGTACTGGCGGGACCCGTGTACAGGCTCCTGGGCAAGAAGGATTTCGGCACGCCGGGCAATTACCTGACGGACCCCATGCCCCCGGTCGGCACCCTGATCGGCGGCGAGCTGGCCTGGCGTCAGCACGAAGGCGGCCACACGGCCGGACCCAACTGGCCGGCCTTCTTCGAATGGGTGGGCCGGTACATCAATGCTCCGCCACTGCCGCCGGCCCCCGCGGGAGCTTCCACCCAACCGGCTCCCGCCCCGCCCGCGATTCGACCCGTTGCTCGGACCGACCGCAACTCTCAGATCGCCCATGCCCAGTTGCTCGAAAAGGCCCGAAAAGGCCGCATCGATATCTATTTCGAAGGCGATTCCATCATGCGTCGCTGGGGAGCGCTGGATTATCCCGAGCTGCTGGCCAACTGGAAGCAGAACTTTTTCGGCTGGAACGCCGCCGATTTTGCCTGGGGCGGTGACACCGTCCAGAACATCCTCTGGCGCCTCGAACATGGCGAGTTGGACGACGTCCATCCGAAAGTGATCGTGTTTCAGGCCGGCACCAACAACATCGGCAGCCGGCCCGCCCGAGGCGAGGACGATCCCCGGATTGCCGAGGTGACTGCCGGGATAAGGGCCATCCTGGACGTCTTCCGGGCCAAGGCACCCGAGGCGACGATTATTCTGACCGGCATATTCCCACGCAACGACAACGCCGGCAATCCCACCGGTGTCATGCCCGTGATCGACGCCATCAATGACAATCTCGCCGGACTCGCCGACGGAAAGAAGATCCGCTATATCAACATCAATGACAAATTGGCGGACAAGACCGGCAATCTGTACGAAGGCATGACGATGGACAAACTACACCTCTCGCGCAAAGGCTATCAGGTCTGGGCCGACGCGTTGAAACCGATCCTGACGGAACTGCTCGGTCCGCCCGCCGAAGAGGACCACGCGCCGCCTCCGACCGGTGATCCCAGTGCAAGGACCAGGCCTCGGACAGAGTGACATGGAAAGGAGGTCTATGAAGCAGTCAACCAGATTCATTCTATTGAGGAATTGGAGCCCGCTTGGGCGGCGCATGTCGGTATCTGCGGCCCTGGTCCTGATGTTGACATCGGCATCGTGGGCGGCGCAGACGCCCGTCAGGGAACGGGTTTCCTTCAACGCTGATTGGCGCTTTGCCAAGGACGATCCTGACGGCGCCGTAGGCATACTCAGTTACAGCAATATCCGGGATTGGGTCTTGGTGACCGGCGTCTCGTTTACGAAGGACCCGAATTTCGCCAACAAGAAGCGACCGGCCGGCAATCTCGGCGCCGACGTTGCGTACACCCAGCCGGGATTCGATGACAAAGGCTGGCGATCCTTAACGCTTCCGCATGACTGGGGAATCGAAGGTCCGTTCGATCCGCAAGCTCCGGGCGGCACGGGCAAGCTGCCGTTCGCGGGCATCGGCTGGTATCGCAAGCACTTCGCCGTGCCGGTCGGCGACCGGGGCCGGCGGCTCTACCTTGACGTGGACGGAGCCATGTCCTACGCCAGTGTCTGGCTCAACGGTCAATACGTGGGCGGCTGGCCGTACGGCTACGCCTCCTGGCGCGTCGATCTGACACCCTATGTCAAGTTCGGGGGTGAGAACGTAATCGCCATCCGCTTGGACAATCCGCCGAATTCGTCCCGGTGGTATCCGGGCGGTGGGATCTATCGAAATGTATGGCTGACCAAGACCGATCCCGTCCATGTCGGCCAGTGGGGCACTTTTGTGACGACGCGCGATGTTTCTCCCGCTTCCGCCACGATTGATCTGGAGGTCACCATCGACAACGACTCCGAGGCCGATGCGACTGTCGGAGTGACCACTCATATTTATGCTTTGGACGCAGACGGTAACAAGACCGGCGACGCCGTCGCCCGTTTCGAGCCGCGGAAAACGCCGGTTGCGGCAGGCAAGAGCGCCAAGCTCAAAGGCTCCCTCACCCTCGAAAATCCCCGCCTGTGGGGACCACCACCCACGCAAACTCCCCACCGCTGCGTGGCGGTGACCACCTTGTGGCATCAGGGCAAAGCCGTCGATCGATACGAGACACGCTTCGGCATTCGCTCCCTGCGCTTCGACCCGGACACGGGCATCCACGTCAACGGCGAGCGTATCTACGTCAAGGGCGTCAACCAACACCACGATCTCGGCGCGCTGGGCGCAGCGTTCAACGTTCGCGCGGCCGAGCGTCAGCTCGAGATACTCCGTGAAATGGGCTGCAACGCCGTCCGCACGGCCCACAACCCGCCGGCTCCCGAACTGCTCGAACTGACGGACCGGATGGGGTTCCTGCTTGTCGACGAGATCTTCGATGTCTGGGAACGGAGAAAGACGCCGCTCGATTTCCATCTCATCTTCGCGGACTGGCACGAGCAGGACTTGCGCGCCCTGATCCGTCGTGACCGGAACCACCCCTCGGTGATTATGTGGAGCTTCGGCAACGAAGTTGGCGAGCAATACACCGGGGAGGAAGGCGCGGCCATGGCGCAGCGGCTGCACGACGTCGTGAAGGAGGAGGATCCCACCCGTCCCACGACCACCGCGATAAACTGGGCCAAGCCAAACACGCCTCTGCCCGAAGTCGCGGACGTCATCAGCCTGAACTACCAGGGTGAAGGGATCCGTGACGCTCCGGCGTACTCCGGGCTCAGAGGGATCCGCACTTTTCCGCTATACCCCGCCTTCCACGAAGCGTTTCCCGACAAGGTCATCCTCAGCAGCGAGAACGCCGCCGCTCTGAGCAGTCGCGGGACATACCTCTTCCCAGTCTTCGAGGGAGTCAGCGCACCGGTGAAGGACGAATCAGGCGGCGATCCGAAAGAACAGTACGTCAGTGCCTACGAGCTGTATACGGCGGATTTCGGCTCCTCCGCCGACAAGGTATTTGCCTCCCTGGACAAACATCCCTATGTGGCCGGAGGATTCGTCTGGTCCGGCTGGGATTATCTCGGCGAGCCGACCCCCTACTATTCGGCCCGGAGTTCTTATTTCGGCATCATCGACCTGGCCGGATTCAAGAAGGACCGGTTCTACCTGTATCAATCGCACTGGCGGCCCGATCTCCCGATGGCCCATATTTTGCCGCACTGGACCTGGCCGCAGCGCGTCGGGCAGGTCACGCCGG
>CAYFUB010000480.1:0-63178 GCA_964346195.1 uncultured Pirellulales bacterium | reverse complement strand
CCGCCGATGTTGCGGCCCGTCGCACCCAGCGCCATGCGCACGCCAATCTCGTTCGTGCGGCGTGCCACGTTGTACGCCATCAAGCCGTAGAGACCGATGCATGACAGCAGCAGGGCCAGCAGCGCCAGGGCGCCGCAGAGAAACGCGAACAGGCGTTCCTCGCTGATTCTCCCGTCGCGCACCTGCTCCTGCGTGCTGATATTGGCCAAAGGAATATCGGCGTCAATTGCGGCCACGGCCTTTCGAGCCGCTGTGACGACGGCCAGAGGCGGCAGTGAGGTGCGCACCGCAAAGAAGGTGGCGCCCGTGAAATCCTGTCGGAAAGAGAAATACACTGTGGGCGGCGTTTCTTCCTTGATGTCCCCATACTTGGCGTCGGCGCAGACACCCACGATCTGCCAGTCCACACCCTCTCCTCTCCATTCGTCGGTGCGCAGCGTCTGGCCGATAGGGTCTTCGCCGGGCAGATACCGGCGAGCGAATGTCTCATTCACGACGACCACCTTCGCGGCATCCGCCGTGTCCGTGATGCCCAGCCCGCGCCCAAACCGTAGTGGAATGCCCATCGTTGCGAAGAAGGTTTCGCTCACCGTCAGCCGGTTGGCCTGTGGCTTGAGCGGCCCTTCGAAGGAGTGGCCCGGCAGGCTGAAGAAGCCCCCGCCCGACATGGTGCCGGCCAGCAGTGCGAATTGACTCACCGCCGCCGAGTGCACCCCCGGTATCGCGGCCAGCTTGCCCTGGATGTCGTCGTAGAGCGCGACAGACTGTGTATCGCGGTAGCCTGCATTGCCGGCGTTGATCTGAAACAATAGGAGATTCTCCGTCGCAAAGCCTGGATCGACGGTGACCAGGTTGATGAGCGTGCGGGTGTAGAGCCCGGCTCCGACCAGCAGCAACATCGACAGCGCGATCTGCGCCGATACGAGCAGTCTGCCCAGGCGTAGGCGAGGCGATCCGAGAGTGGCCCGCTCCTTCAGCGAGACGAAGGAGTCCACGCAGGAGATTCTCAGGGCCGGCAGCAGGCCGGAAAGAACGGCCGTGACCAACGCCGTCGCCAGCGCGAAGCCCAGCACGGTGAGATCGAGCGAGGTGTCGTAACGCAACCCCTCCGGCGAGCCGGCGAGGAGTTGCGAAATCGCGGTCTTGCCCCAGGACGCCAGCAAAATGCCCAGTCCGCCCCCGAGCAGCGCGACCACCAGGCTCTCCGTCAGCGACTGGCGAATGAGCCGCCAGCGCCCGGCGCCGATGGCCGTTCGGACGGCGAATTCCCGCTGCCGCACCGCGCCGCGTGCCAGCGACAGCCCTGCCAGATTGACGCATGCCACGAGCAGGACGACGCCGACAATGCCCAGCAGCAGCAGCAGAGCCTTGCCGTAGTAGTCGCGCCCATAGTCCTGACCGCCGCGGCCGTCTCTCACCACGACTCTGGGCTCGCCCATGATCGAGCCGGTCTCGCGAGCGAACACCACGTCGAGGGCCGCCTGGAATTGTGCGTCCACCGTACCAGGTCGCAGGCGTGCCATCAGTTGCACCCACCAGTGGTCGGATGAGGCCAGCGGCAAGGTCGGTTGCAGTTGCGGCTGGGCCGACATCGGGACGTAGAATGGTGTCTCAAGGGCCGGCTGTATGCCCGTAAATCCGGGTGGCAGGACCCCAACGATGGTGAAGTCATGACCGTTGTACAGAATCGACCGGCCCAGCACGCTCGTGTCTCCATCGAAGTGCCGTTGCCACCACGAGTGTGTGATAACGGTGACCGGGGCGGCGTCCGCGTCGTTGTCCCGGCTCGAAAGCAGACGGCCCAGCAACGGCTTGACCCGCAATGCCGAGAAGAAGTTGTCCGACACCATGGCTCCTTCGGCGACGAACGCCTCGCGCTGGGCCCGCGCGGTGACGTTGTACAGACGCTTGTATCCAAAGATGTCCGCCAGATCGTTGCAATCCCGCCGCAGGCTCGCAAATACGGGATACGCCACGGCATCGGCCCTCGTCCGCTGGCCGTCGCCGCTGTACATGCTTCCGTGAAAGCCCCCGATTTGAGGTTCTGTCCCGGTCCACTCCAATACACGCAACTCGTGCGGATTAGCCACCGGCAACGAACGCAGAAGAATACCGTTAACGAGCGAGAAGATCGCCGTACCGGCCCCGATCCCCAGCGCCAGCGAAATCACCGCCACGGCCGTGAAGCCGGGATTTCCGCGGAGCATCCGCATGCCGTATCGAATGTCTTGCCATAGCGTTCTCATGTTTCTCTCCTATTCATATCTGAGCACAGCGATGGGGTCGATCCGGGTTGCCCTGCGGACCGGCAGGTAACAGGCGGCCGCCGCCACAAGACTGAACAGCACCGCGACACCGGCGAGCGTCACCACGTCGATGCCGGCAATGCCAAAGAGGATGTGACGAAGAAACCGCGTCACGGCTCCGGCGAGCAGCCAGCCCAGGCCAATGCCCAGGAATGTTCGGTACATCGCTTGTCGCATGATAAGCCAGGCAACCTCCTGACGTTGGGCGCCGAGGGCCATGCGTACCCCAATCTCTCTTGTCCGACGCACCACCGACCATGCCAGCACGCCGTAGATGCCAATGGCCGCCAGCACCAGGCCCACCGCGGCGAAACCGCTGACGTAGGCCATGAACAGACGCGGGACAGCAGTGGAATTGTATAAGTCCCGGGCGACGACACTGAACTCCACGCGACTCCAGGCCATTCCTTGCGCTTTGAGTTCACCGCGTACAGGCGGGATCAGGAGTACGGGATTCCCTCTGGTGCGCAGAAAGAACGTCGCCCAGTCGTCCACGCGTTCTATCGTTTGACAAGGCTGGTACATGGTCGCGGTGGCCTCATGGCCCCACAGCCCCCAAAGGTTGGTCCGGATATCGGACACGACGCCGACGACTTCGAGAATAGCCAGGCCGTCCCGCCTGTGAACCGTGAGTTTTTTGCCTACCGGGTTTTGCCCGGGCCAAAAGCTCTTGGCGAGCTTTTCGTTGACAAGGACCGTTCGGCCCCCGACGCCGGCGTCGGAACGGTTGAGATAGCGGCCGGCCAGCAGCCGTACGCGCATCGTTCGCAGCGTGTCATTCGCTTCCACGTCGACGCCGTGGATGAGCACGCGTCTCGGATGGGTCTCGCCTTCGGGAGCGGCGCCCGGACTGAGCTCGCGCAACCGAATGCCGGCGGACTCAACCCCCGGCAGCGCCGCCAGACGCTCGCGGATACCCTCCGCCTTGTCTATCGTCTCCAGAGAGCCGGTTGTGCGCGTTGTCGGCAAGGATAAAGAAACGCGCAACAGACCGTTGGGCTCAAAACCCGGATCCAGATCGAGCATCGATGCCACACTGCGGGCCGTCAGGCTCGCCGCGACCAACAGAGCCACAGCCAAAGCCACTTCGGACACGACCATGGCACTCCGAAACCAGCCGGTGGCCGCGGCCCCGCCGGCACCGGCGGCACCCTCTTTGAGCGCACTCTCCACCCGGTCGCGGCACACTTGCAGAACGGGGGCCAGGCCCACAATCAGCCCCACCAGCAGACTCACTGAGAAGGTGAATGCCAGCATGAGGAGATTCAGTTCGATCGGCCTTATCCGCGGAACGTACCACGGGATCGATGCTACCAAAACTCGTAGAAGCCACCGACTCAGCCCCACGCCGACGAGCCCGCCGAGCAGCGCCAGCAGCAAGCTTTCCGTCAGGAATTGCCGCGCCAGGCGCGACCGGCCCGCGCCCAGAGCCGCTCGAACCGCCACTTCTTTCTGTCGGGCGTCCGTCCGCGCCAGGAACAGGTTGGTCGTATTCACGCAGCCGATAAGCAACACAAAGACAACCGCCCCGAAGACGGAGGTCAGGGTCCTGCCGAGGAATCCGTAGGCGTCGCCCATGGAGAGGATGAAGAGGGAACGCAGCGGCGCGACATCGATGTCCACGCTGTGGCGCTCCCGGTAATACTGAGGCACGGCGTCGAGGTGTCCGGGCAGAACGGTATCCAGCACGGCCTGGACCCGGGCCCGCGAGACTCCCGGCCGCAGGCGTGCGGCGACCCCGTACGAAGTCATGTCGTTATCGAAGCCGATGCGGGGAATCCAGAAATCACAATCGTCCTCGGGAAACCGAAAGTGCGGCGGCATCACCCCGACCACCGTGAATACTCCCTCGTTGAAGCGTATCGGGTCACCGAGGATGTCGTCTCTGCCTCCACAGCGCGTTTTCCAGAACCTGTGGCTCAACACGACCGCCAACTCCCGGCCCGGCCCGCCTTCGTCGGCCAGGAAGCCGCGCCCCAGCAGTGGGGCGGTATTCCAGAAACCGACGAAGTTGGGTGACACCCGTGCTCCGCGTACTTCCTCGAAGAGGCCGTCGTTTTCCCACCGCATGCTCCATCCCACGTTGAAGTAGCACAACTCGGAAAACAAGGCCTCTTGTCTGGCGATTTCTGCAACTGTGACCGAGAACACGTGGGGAGAGACCCGGCCCTGCCGCTGCTCGATCGATCGGAAACACACCAACTGCTCGGGGTCCTTCTGGGGCAGCGGTCGCAGGATGAGCGCGTCAATGACGCTGAAGATGGCGGTGGTGGCCCCGATCCCGACTGCCAGCGTCAGCACGGCCACGACCGCAAAGCCGGGATTCCGCGCCAGCATGCGCCAGCCATACCGAACATCTTGCCACAGCGTTCCCATCAGTCTCTCCTATTCGTACCGCAGCGCCACCATCGGATCGACTCGCGCCGCCCGCCGGGCGGGAAGGTAACCGGCCAGCAGGGCCACACCGGCTACCAGCACACAGACACCCGCGAAGGTCAGCGGGTCCGTCGCACTGATACCGAATATGAGGCTGGCAACCACGCGCGCCAGGGCCACGGCTCCCGCCAAGCCTATGGCCACTCCCATCAGGGCGAGCTTGAGTCCCTGCCCCACGACCGATCTCAGCACGTCCGCGCTTGTGGCACCGAGAGCCATCCGGATGCCAATCTCGTGCGTTTCCTGTGCCACGGTGTACTGCAGCAGGCCGTAGATGCCGAGAGATGCCAGCGCGAGCGCCGCCCCACCAAAGAGGCTCAATAGAATGGTAGTGAGTCGACGCGGCGCCAATGTCTCGGCCAGGATCGCTTCCACCGTACGCAGCTCCGGGGCCGGCTGGTCTGTGTCCAACACCGAGACCAGCCTCCGAAACACACCGGCCAGCCGCATCGGGTCGGCATTGGTCCGCACGATCAGCGTCATGAGCTGAAAATAGGACGCTGGCCTGTAGAAGGTGCCGAAAACGGGCGTGGCAGTGTCGAATGTCTTGACCGTGCGAACGACTCCGATGATTGGGGTGCCACCATTCACGGACTGGCCAACAGGGTCCGCGTCGGCGAAAAAATGCCGTGCGAAGTTCTCGTCGATGATAGCGCCGGTCGTGTCAGTTTCTGCGAAATCCCGACCTCTGAGAATCGGAATGCCCATGGCTTCAAAGAAACCGGCGCTGACCCTCACGTCCTTGGCCATGGGCGGCTCGTCCGGCTTGGGGCGACCGTCAATGAAGAACCGCGAGAACCCGCCGCTGGCGCCCAAGTCAAATCTGCCGGTAATCAGAGCGGCGGTCTGGACGTCGGGTGTGGCTCGGACCCGCTGCAAGAGCGTCTCGAAGAAGGCTTGACACTGGCGGGTCTCGGGATATCGCGTTCGCGGCAACTCAACCCGCATCGTGAGCACACTCTCCGGCCGAAATCCCAGGTCAAGCTGCTGCAACGCGATCAGGCTGCGGACCAGCAGGGCCACGCCCACGAGCAAAGTCAGAGCCAGGCCGACCTGGGAGACGACCAGTGCGCTGCGCAATCGGCGCCACCCGCGGCCGGTGGTCGATCGGAGCTGCCCCTCCTTCAGGGGTTGGCCCAGACGCAGGCCGGCGGCTTTCCAGGCCGGCAGGAGACCGAACACCAGACCGGTGAGCACCGACAGACCCAGGCAAAAGGCCAGCACCCGGGAGTCGATGCGCGTCTGGCCGATGCGCGGGATGCCGGCGGGACACAGGCCGACCATTCCTTTGATCATCCAGAACGCCAACACCAGCCCGAGCAGACCCGCCATCCCGCTCAGGACAAGGCTTTCCGTGAGCACCTGACGGACGATGCGGCCCCGCGGGGCGCCAATCGCCATGCGAACTGCGATCTCCCTCTGTCGCACGGCGGCGTGGGCACACATCAGACCCGCCGTATTGGCACAGGCAATCAGGAGCACCAGCCCAACCGCGCCCAGCAACAGCAGCAACAACTGACGATTGTTCTTGACCGCGTCGTCCAGGAGCGAAAGCACCCCGATGCCGTACCCGCGATTCCTCTGCGGATCCAGTTCCTCCAGCCGATGAGCCACAACCGCCATGTCCGCCCGCGCCTGCTCCAGAGTCACGTCTTTCTTCAGACGCGCCACGACCGTCATCATGCGCTGGAAGCTCATTCGCGAGCCTTCCGCCGGCAGAGCCAGGGGCACCCAAAGGGGAGATCTATACCGGAATGGAAACTGAAAGGCCGGCGGCATGACCCCGACGATCGTGTGGTCTTCTTCGTCCAGGCGGACGGTCTTGCCGACGACGTCGGGGTCGCCGCCCAGATAGTCGCGCCAAAAGGCGTGACTCAGGACCGTCACGCGGTTCCGGCCTTCCTCCTCCTCTTCCGGCAGGAACCCCCGACCCAACTGCGGCGCGACTCCCAGCAGGGAGAACAGGTTGGACGAGGCGGCCGTCGCTTTGATCTGGCAGGGCTCCGTCAGACCGGTCACGTAACAGGTGCGATTCTGCCAGGCGGCCAGGGATTCAAATACCTGGTTCTGTTCGCGCCACTGCCGGAAGTTCCGCGCGGAGGTCCCCATCTCCTCGATTCCCTCCTGCTTCTTCTGTTCCCAGAGAGCCACGATGCGATCGGCGTCTTTGTATGGCAAGGGCCTCAGCAAAACGGCGTTGACCATGCTGAAAATCGCGCTATTCGTGCCGATGCCCAGCGCCAGCGTGAGCACCGCCACCGTGGTGAAACCGGCGTTCTTTCTCAGCATTCGCACGCCATACCGGATGTCTTGCCACAGCGTTCCCATTTCTCTCTCCTATTCATATCTCAACGCCTCCATCGGATCGATCTTGGCGACTCGACGGGCAGGCAAATAAACGGACAAGAATGCCATTATGCTAATCAGGCAGATGGAAACAACGTACACGGGAGGATCGTATGTTTTTATCTCGAATAGTTGGCTCTCCAAAAAACGCGCGAGGGCCAACGAGGCAATCAGTCCAATGGCAATGCCTATGATGGATAGTCTGATCCCTACACCTACCACCATTCTGATGATGCCATGTTGTTGAGCACCCAGTGCGGCACGAATGCATAGTTCACGAGTTCGCTGGCCCACAAAGCATGACATGAAACCGTAGATACCAATGCACGCTAGACTGACTGCAACAGTCGCAAATAAACTCAATAGAATCAGCATATTACGCTGTGACGACAACGATTTATGAATTGCCGCTTCCAGCGTTCGAATGTTGGTAATGGGCTGATCGGGATCAGCCTCAAGTAGCGTTCTTCTAACGGCTTCGATCAGTGATGAAGGCGGTAATGATGTACGTATGACGATACTGGCAGGTCTGAATAATTGAGCTTGCGTTCCATACACCCTCGGCTGAGGATCAGCATCAAGCCTGGAATGACGTACCGGCGTAACAATACCCACGATCTCACAGGATTGGCCGCACAGATCTATATGCTGGCCAATGGGATCCTCATCGGGATAGAGGCCGTATGCAACACCACTGTCGATGACCGCCACTCGATGCGCCTCAGCCATGTTGTCCGTTTCCGTGAACACACGTCCGCGCAGGAGCTTGATTCCCATGGCCGAGAAATAGTCCCCACTGACAAAGTCGGTTCCGGCAAAGGGCATCATCTTTTCGGGACGGTCGGTGCGCCGGGTCCCATCGGTCCAACCGCCCTTCCCAAACGGTAATGAGCAAATGGCACCTACGGCTTCAACACCGGGCACATGGTCGATACGGCCAATCAAGTCCTTGGTAAAGCGTAGTCGATCTGCGTCTGTGGGGTATTTCGCGTCGGGCAGCGATAGATCGAAGGCAAGTTTCCCCCTGGGATCGAAACCGGGATCTGTATTGAATAGATGAACAAAGCTGCGCAGTAATAATCCCGCTCCCACCAACAACACTAATGTAAATGCAAATTCCGAGACCACCAGGAATGACTGCGATCGCCTCTTTGCAGCGGACGTCGAACCGCGTTCTGTTTCCTTTAAATCGATATTCAAATCTGCCTTAGTCGCACGCCACGCAGGGAGGATACCAAACAAGGCACTGCAGATGCATGCAGTGCCGATCGCAAACAAGATGACATTGATATCTAATCGAGGGTATAGCAAATGAGGCACAGGCACCATGCCCGCAATCATATGTGTGAGAGATGTAATACCGTATACTGCAAATAGAAGGCCAGCGGCACATCCAGCCAACGCCAGAAGAAGACTCTCGATCAACATTTGGCGGATGATTCCCAGCGGCCGGGCACCCAGTGCGGTCCGAATGGCCATTTCCCTGGAACGAGTACTGCCACGGGCCAACAGCAGATTTGACACATTGGCGCAGGCGATTAACAATACAAATGCCACAGTTCCCAGCAAAATCATGAGTGCCGGACGAATCTTGCCAGCGTATACATCTTGCATTGGAATTAGAGCAACGCTCCAATCCTCTTTTCTGAACGGAGAATACTCTGGCGCGAGTCGTTGTTTGACTCCACGAAGCTCTGCCTGTGCCTCTGATAGAGTTGCCAATGGTGATAGGCGACCAATGACATGTCGCCAGTGGCCGGTACGTGTCCAATTGGTACCTTCACCATCAATAACCGTAGGTATCAGAAACAGGACATCATCTCGAAAGAGAGCGCCGGAGCCCAGTACCCCAACAACCGTATACGGGATTTGGTCCAGCAAAACGGTCTTGCCTAAAACATCGGGGTCTGAGTCATATCGATTCCGCCATAATTGATGAGTCAATATGATGACGTGATTGTTGCCGCCGACAGCATCCTCTCCGGCCATAAAGTCACGTCCCACCATCGGAGTAACGCCCAGAACCGAAAGAAATTCCGAGGAGACCTGAAATCCGAAGACGTGTTGCGGCATTCCTTCTCCGGTTAGATTCCCAGGTCTGTTTTCATAGATAGCCATATGCGCAAATTGAGAATTATATTTGTACCAGTCTTTGAAAGCGCCTCCTGATACAGAGCCGTTTCTTTGGCCGCTCGGAAACGTTTCAAACACGCGCACAAGCCGTTCTGAATCAGGGTAGGGCAGGGGCTTAATTAGCACCGAGTTGATCATGCTAAAAACGGCACTGTTGGCTCCAATGCCGAGCGCCAGCGTCAAGACCGCCACAACCGTGAAGCCGGGTGACTTAATTAATTGTCTGACACCGAATTTGATGTCATTGATTAAGGTCGTCATAATATTCCTTTCAGTCTTTATTCAACAATCTTAACTCATCATTCATACCTTAGCGCTTGCATCGGGTCTACCTTCGCCGCCCGTCGTGCCGGGATGTAGCTGGCCAACATCGCCACCCCGATCAAAAGCAGCGACACAGACATGAAAGTCAACGGATCCGTGGGACCAACCTCGTACAAAAAGTTACGTATAATCCGCGTTGTGGCAAATGCGCCGGTCAGCCCGATGGCCAGCCCAATCAGTGTCAGCTTGATTCCCTCTAGCAAGAACGATTTCAGCACATCACTGCTCCTGGCCCCCAGGGCTATGCGGATGCCGATCTCCTGCGTGCGTTGGGACACAGAAAAGGCCATCAGGCCGTAGACGCCGACTGCGGCCAGGATAAGTGCCAGCGCGGCGAAGAAACCGAGCAGTCGGGTATTGAATCGCATCGGAGCTATTCCGTCGGCCAGCATTTCTTCGATCATCGTTATGTTCGGAACCGGACGGAGGGGACTGAGCCGGAGCAATTCCCGACGAATCGCTGCAAATAATGCTTGCGGGGCGCCATGTGCACGGACCATCAAATAAGTGCCTGAGCTTCCCCAGCCGGAATAGAGATACGGAGAGTAAACGGTGGGCATGACGTCACTGCGAAAGCCCTTGGGACGCACGTCGCCAACGACTCCCACGATGCGACACGACTTGCCTCCATAGGCAAGAAATTGGCCCACAACCGAGCCTTCGGGGAAGTAACGCCGGGCAAGCGTCTGATTGACCAGCGCCACGTAACGTCCATCGCCGTAATCTTCGTTGCTAAACACACTTCCGGCAAGAAGAGGTATCCGCAGTGTGGCGAAATAGTCTTTGCTGACGGTAATAAAGTCAGCGCCAGGTTCTTCCCCGTCCACAGAGACGTCCTGTCCCTCTATATTGAATTTGTTGCCCACGCTACTGCCAAGAAGTGGCAGGCTGCCGATGGCGGCCATACGGACGCCGGGGAACTTCGAGACCCGCTCCATGAGCGCGCGGAAATAGGCCTCCGGCTGTTCGTAAATCGACTCTCTCTCGGATACCTCCACGCACAGCACGCCTTTCGGGTCAAACCCCAAATCCACGGTAGTCAGACGCCTAAGACTCTTTATCATCAAGCCTGCGCCGGCCAGCAGCATCAAGGATAGGGCAACTTCGCAGACCAGTAGCGCTTTATGCAGAACATAGCGACGGCGTCCACCACTGCGGCTGAGGCGACCCTCTCTGAGAGTCTGGCCCATGCCCATCTCAGCGAAACGCAGCGCCGGAGCGAGCCCAATCAACGTACCCATTACCAGGGAAACCGTGAGCGTGAATCCTAATACCCAGACGTCGATCCGGATCTCCGAGACGCGGGGCGTACCAGAGGGAAGAAAAGCCCTCATCACATCGAGAAGCGCAAATGCCAGGATTAACGCACTAAAACCCCCGGCAATAGATAGCATGAGGCTTTCGGTCACGCACTGACGTACCAAACGTGAGCGTCCCGCTCCCAGAGCTGCACGAACTGCTATTTCTCGTTCCCGACCGACGGACCGCGCCAGGAGCATGTTGGCAACGTTTGCGCAGGCGATGAGCAATACGAATCCCAGGGTGCCAGAAAGCATCCAGAGAGAGGTTCGGACATCGGCGACAAGACGCTCACGGAGAACCGTCAGGTGGAAATCCCGCTGCGAACGACGTTGATGGGCTTCGGTCAGTTGGTTGCTGATGACATTCAATTCGGCCTCGGCCTGCTCTATCGTTATCCCGGATTTGAGACGGCCAAATATCTGCGCATTGAAGTAGTTGAATCGGTTTTGAGCCTCCTCGGCAGTCAGTGCCAGCGGTTTCAACACATCTTCATATCCCGTAAAGTGAAAGGCTGGCGGCATGATGCCCACTACCGTGTATGCACCTTCCTTGAAGGTGATAGTCTGCCCGACAATATCCGGATCAGCTCCAAAACGCTGATTCCAATGCTGATGGCTAAGAATTACAACCTGGTCTTTTCCCGACTGCTCTTCCTCCTGATGGAAGCCTCTACCCAACATGGGCGAGACACCCAGCATTGGAAAAAATTCCGCGGGCACACGTGAGCCGCGGACGCTGCGCGGTTCGTCTCCGCCGATATCCACGAATCTTATAGCTTTCACGGCGACAAATTGGTCGAATACACGGTTACGCTTTCGAATCTCCGCAAAATCCGAGAGCGTATTACTGAAAAGCGTGTCTCCGTCCTTCCGAAGGTAAGTACTCAATTGCACAATACGGCTCGGATTCTTATACGGCAGCGGCCTCAAGAGCACGGCGTTGACGACACTGAAAATCGCCGTATTCGCTCCAATGCCTAAAGCCAGGATCAACACCATAACCGCAGTAAAACCCGGACTTCTCGCCAGCATCCGCAGACCATATTTTATGTCATTAATTACAGTGCTCATTTTTCCACTTCATTCTTCATTCAATATTCGAATTTTGTTATTCATATTTCAGCACCTCCATCGGATCGATCTTCGCTGCACGGCGGGCGGGGACATAACAGGCCAGCAAGGTGACTGCACCTAGCAGAAACGGAACCACAGCAAAGGTCACCGGATCAAGGGGCTTCACCTGGTAAAGCATGGAATCTATAATCCGGGTAACAGCCAATGCCCCAAAGATACCGATGGCAATACCTATGCCGGCCAGCAGGCACCCTTTTTTAAGAATCAAGCCAACCACATTGCCGCGTTGAGCGCCCAGAGCGATGCGGATGCCGATCTCCTGCTGACGCAAATTCACTGCATAAGCCATCACGCCATACACACCCAGCGAAGCCAGTAACAAAGCCGTCACAGAGAAAAAACCGTTGAGCATCAGCGAAAACTGCTCACGCCAAATTGTATCGCTAATGCGTCCCTGCAAGGTGCGTACATCTGAAATCGAAACCGTTTTGTCCAGGCTTGCTACAAGTTCTCTGATTGCCTTGACCTGACTCAGAGGTTCAACATCAGTTTTTACTGTAAACATCGCCCCAAAGGGTGGAAACTGTGCATTCAGGACCGACATTTCCGGCTTAATATCTTCCTGAATGGTCATTTGTTTGGCATCGGCAACGATTCCGACAATTTCATAAGAAGACGGAGTGTTTCCTCCGACACTAGAATCGATATCGAGGCGCGTTCCCAACGGATTCTGATCGGGCCAGAAACGTTGAGCCATGGTTTCATTGACGATCATCTTCCCAACCGTTCCCTGTGTGTCGCGTTCATTGAAGAAACGTCCCTTCACCAGTTCCGTACCGATGGTCTTGAAGTAATCAGGGGAGACCGCCTGGGAACATGCTTTACGTTGGACGTCGGCTGGCGTCGAAAGACCGTCTTTCACTGAAAAGCCAGTCATGTTCCAACTGGCAGTAAAGGACAAACGACTGGTTGATCCGACTGCACGCACTCCCGGGAGAGTTTGCAGTTCAGATTCCATACGATTCAGGAATGCACTGCGTGTTCGATTCTCTGGGAACTGATCACGCGGTAACCAAACTTGAAAGGTCAAAACGTTCTCTGGCTTCATACCAAGATCGGTTCGCATCAATGAAACAAAACTTCGTCCAAGTAAACCCGCTCCCACCAATAGCACCAAGGCCATGGAAATCTGGATCACCACCAGGGCATCCTGAAGTACTCGATAACGGGAACTCGTGGATCGTCCCGCACTGTTCTGAAGTACAGGCAGGACTTCGCAACCCAGCAAGCGAATCGCCGGCGCCAAACTAAACAGCACGCAGGACAGCAAACAGGCCAAAGCCGTGAAAGCCAGAACTCGACCATCCATAGCAAGCTCGTACATCCAGGGAATATGGTCACCCAGCCAGGCGAACAACAGTTGGTTCCCCCAAAAAGCCAGTAGAATCCCTAATGTACCTCCCAAGATCACCAATAGTAACGACTCGATAAACACCTGCTGCATCAATCGCCATCTTCCTGCGCCCAAAGCAGCACGGACAGCCATCTCTCTGTCTCTGCTCGATATCTTAGTCAATAATAAATTCGCGACATTGACACACACGATCATCAACAGAAATCCCACCGCGGCGAAAAGAATCCACACGGTTGTATCAACATCCTTAACTAGATCATCCCGCAACGAAACGATACGAACACCCCCGTCCTCTCCATAATGAGTCGCTATTTGTGCGGCAATCCCATCCATCTCCGTTTGGGCCTGGGACAATGTAACGCCCGGTTTCAGTTTCGCCACAACCGTTGATGTATGACTGTTTCGCTGAGCAAATCGATCCTTGATTATGCTAAGAGACAACCAACATTGAGTCCCCTTAAAGCCTTCACAAGAAGAGGGTTGGAAGTCCGCCGGCAGAACGCCGATCACTGTACACTGAACGAAGCCGTCCCCTATGATGCCACCCCCTACCGCGACTTGACGACCTATGATATCCGGATCGGCCGCAAATTGACTTTGCCATAAATCGTACGACAAAAGTGACATCAAGTCACTATTGGGCTTGTCGTCTTCAGCGGTAAACATCCGCCCTAAAACAGGTTTAACGTCCAATGCAGAAAACAACGTTGAGGAGGCTATCAACGTTTTCACTCGTGAGGATCCTTGCCCACGCAAAACATTTGAAGGATATCCAGCATAATTCACCAATCCCAGACATTCGAAGGATTGGCTCTGTTTCTGCCAATCCAGGAAATTGGGAATGGATACAGGGTCACGGAATCTTTCCTTTGCCGGGTCAGTCGTAAACACCCTAACCAAACGATCCGAATCCGGGTACGGAAAGGGATTTAGAAGAACCGTATTGACTACACTGAACATAGAGGTATTGGCCCCGATCCCAATAGCCAGCGTCAATGCAGCCACTGCTGTAAAACCGGGATTCTTTCGTAGTTGTCGAATAGCGTACTTGATGTCGTTGATTAGAGTGCTCATCTTTCTCCTTCGACCGAAGTTCATTATTCATATCTCAGCGCCACCATCGGATCGATCTTTGCCGCACGCCGGGCGGGCAGGTAGCTGGCCAGCAGGGCCACACACGCGAGAAATAGTGTGGCCGTCGCCAACGTCGTCGGATCTAAGGGCTGCACTTGGAAAAGGAAGGTCCTCAACACGCGGGTAAAGCTGAACACGCCGAGCAGGCCCATTCCCAGCCCGGCCGCCACCAGCCACAACGTCTGATGCACGGCCAATCGCAAGATGTCCCCACGCTGTGCCCCCAGAGCCGCGCGGATGCCAAACTCGCGGACGCGCTGGGCCACCGCGTAGCTCACGAGCCCATAAATGCCCACGGCGGCCAAAATCAAGCCTGCCACGGAGAATAGAGTCGCGAGCATCGTTTGCAGCCGCTGCGGGCGGACAGAGTTGTCGATCCGTTCCGCCATCGGCTGCAGAGAGAGAATGGGCCGGTCTTTTTCCAAGGACCGGACGACCTCACGGACCGAGGCCGCTAATTGCATTGGATCGGACTTCACCCGCAGAACAAGATTACGCACCGGTAAATTCCGTTCCTGCCGGTATGAACAGTAGGCGTGCGGCTGAATCTCCTGGGCCAACCCGCTATATTTCACATCCGCGACCACCCCCACAATCGTGTGCTGTTGACCGCGCAGCAGGCGCCGGCCGATGGGATCCGCTCCTCCCAACAGTTGTTTCACGAACGTCTCATTCACCACGGCTACAGGCGTTGCCTCGTTCGTGTCCTGCTCCGTGATGCCGCGGCCTTTCAGCAGGGGAATGCCCATGGCACGAAAATAATCGGGCGTCACGCTGTTATAGCCGAGCAGCCGCTGCTCCCCTGACGATCTGGGCAATTCTCCCTCGAGGCTCGCTTCATCGATATAGGATGGATTGGAGAGGGGAAGGTCGCGAACGGCGCCGACCGCCAGCACTCCCGGCAGTGACGACAATCTCGTCAGCAGCTCTCCATCAAGAGGGTCTCCCGCCTCGGCAAGCTGCACCGTCAGCAGATTCTGCGGGCGGAATCCCAGCGGGACCCGGCCGAGCAAAACGAGACTCTTGAGGAGCAAGCCGGCCCCCGCCAGGAGTATGAGCGACAAGGCGAGTTCCCCTATGACGAGCCCGTGCTGCAGGAAGCTGGGACGGGAAGCGGCAAATCCGTGCATCGTCCGGCCCTGTGTCAACTCCGCGCTCAAGTCCATCCGCGCCGCACGCACTGCCGGAGCCAGTCCGAACATCGCGCCGCTCGCTAGGGACACCACCAGCGCGAAGCCGAGCACTCGTCCATCCAGGTTGCTCTCTTCCACGCGCGGCACAAAACCGGCGGCGAGCCGCTCGAAACCCGTCACTCCCCAATGCGCCACGAGTATACCCAATGCTCCGCCCGCGAGGCCCAGAAGTAGACTCTCGCTGAGCAATTGCCGCATAATCCTCCAGCGCCCCGCCCCCAACGCCGCCCGAAGCGTCATCTCGCGGCCACGAGATGACGACCGCGCCAAGAGCAGGTTTGCGACGTTCGCCATGGCCACCAGGAGGACCAGCAGGACGGCCCCCTGGAACACGTACAGCAGCTGGCGCACGTTCTGCACCAAGTGCTCATGGAGCGAGGTCACCCTCACGCCGAAATGGCGGTTGGATGCGGGATACGCCTGGGCCAGACGTTCCGCAATCATATCCATCTCGGCCTGCGCCCGTCCGCGCGCCACTCCTGGCTTGAGCCGGGCCACCACCCGGGCGCACCAGCCGCCGCGCGCCACAGTCTGCCTCATGTCTATCGGGTAGGGCAGCCACAACTCCGAATTATCGGGAAAGCAGAACCCGGCTGGCATGACGCCCACGACTGTACACTCGGTGGCACCGCCGGGACCGACAGAAAGGGCCACGGTTGTGCCAATCAGTCCCGGGTCTGCGCCGTACAGCCGTTGCCAGGCCCCGTGGCCGAGAATGACCGCCGACGGGCCGCCTTCCTCCATCTCCTCCGAGGCAAACATGCGGCCCAGCATGGGGCTCACGCCGAGAGCCGGAAAGAATTCCTGCGAGACGTTAGTGCCCCGCACGCGGGTGGTTTCCTCCGCACCGATCAACGTGTAGTCCCATCCCTGCATAATGGCCATGCGCTCGAAGACGGTGCTTTGACTCCTCCAATCCACGTAGTTGGCAGGCGAGACCGGCCAGAGCTTGCTGGTTTTCTTCTCTTGCTCCCAAACCATGACCAGACGATTGACGTCCCGGAGGTGCATTGGACGCAGAAGCACAGCATTGACCACGCTAAAGATCCCCGCAGTCGCCCCGATGCCCAAGGCCATCGTGAGCACGACTACAGCCGTAAAGCCGGGGGTTCTCATAAACATACGAAAGCCATATCTGACGTCTTGCCACAGCGTTCTCATTGTCATCCCCTATTCGTATCGCAACGCCGCCATGGGGTCGATCCGCGCCGCCCGGCGGGCGGGAAGATAGCAGGCCAGGAGCGTGATGGCCAGGAGCAGAATTGTGACCCCGAGCAAGGCCTGAAGATTCATGGCGCTGACGCCGAAGAGCAGGCCCGCCAGGAGTTGGCCCATGACCAGGGCGCCGACGAGTCCCACGGCCAGACCCACACCGATCAGTCGACCGCCTTGGATGAGAATGTGCCTGAGGATGTCACCGGCCCGCGCCCCGAGGGTCAGACGAATGCCCATTTCCTGCGTTCTCTGGCTCACCGAGTAGCTTATGATCCCGTAGATGCCCCCCACGGCCATGATCACCGCGACGACTGCGAACACGCCGATCAGCCAGGAGTAGGTGCGACGGACCCACAGGGATTGATGTATGCGTTCCCGCATGGTCTGGACCTCGTGGATGGACAGCGAGGGGTCTGTGGCGCGCAAGGTCTGGCGGATCATCGTCACGAGGGCCAGCGGATCGCCCGCCGTGTGTATGGCAGCCGACATTGAGTAGGGCGAATTCCGCCCGCAGGGCAGATACACCGCGGGACGCATGACCTGGTCCAGTCCGTAGTGCTTGACGTCCCGCGTGACGCCGACGACGCGCATCCAGTTTTTGGATCCCTGGAAAGCGATGCGTTTGTCCAGGGCCTGGCGGTTCGAGCCCAGCCGCCTGGCAAAGGTCTCATTGATGATCACGGTGCGTTCGCTGTCCGGGCGGCAATCCTGCTCGGTGAAGAACCGGCCGGTCAGCAGCTCGATTCCCATCGTCTCGAAGTAATCGGCCATTACGACTTGGGTCAGCACGACCGGATTCATCGCGCCGGGGGCCCGCTCGATGCCCTCGACGTCGAAGAAGTTGCCGTTGTGGCCGGCCAACGGGCCAATGTCCGAGAACGAGGCCGCTTGCACGCCGGGCAGGGTCCGGACTCGAGCGAGATGTTCGTCGAAGAATGCTTGTCGCGCGCTCCGATCCTTGTACTGCTCGGACGGCAGGCTGATTCGATACGTCAGAATGCCCTCGACCCGGAACCCCGGCTCCACTCGGCAAACCTTCCAGAACGCTTGCAGGAGCAGGACGGCCCCGACCGAGAGGGTCATGGCCAGGGCAATTTCCCCTGCGACGAGCGCGTTCAGACTGCGACGCCCGGAAATCGAAGCGGTGGACCGGATCGCGGTCGCTCTCAACGTGCTCTCCGTGTCCCTGCCGGACGAGGCATGCAGGGCGGGGATGAAGCCGGACAGGACCGTCGCCAGGCCGATGACGCCGACACAGAATACGAGCGTCCGGCCATCGGTCGCGAACGTCATCCAGGGGGCCAGGTAGTCGGCGAGGCTCCGGAGCAGCAAGGCTAGGCCGACGTGGCCCAACAGGGCGCCCAGCGATGCGCCCAGGACGCACAGCACCAGTGTTTCCGTGAGCACCTGCCGGATGATGCGGTGGCGAGGGGCCCCGAGTGCCATGCGTACAGCCAACTCTCGGCTGCGCGTCATACCCCGGGCCAGCATCATCCCGGTGATATTGCAGCACGCCAGGAGCAGCACGAGGCCGGCCGCCAGCAACAGTAAAGAGGTGACGTGCCGATGTTCCCCCATGAACCGCTCGCGTAAGGGCGTCAGCCGGGGCGTCGTGATTTTGTTGACCGGCCGCTTCTCGATCAGGCCCCGGTGAATGCGCTCCAAATCCGCCTGCGCACGGGCGAGCCCGACGCCAGCCTTGAGCCTTCCCATCCCTCGGAGGTACCAGCCCCCCGCGGAGGCAGGGTCCAGGGCCAGCGGCACCCACAAGTCGGTCCGCACCGGGAACACCGTGTCGGCCGGCAACACCCCGACGACGGTGTAAGGCTCGCCGTCGAGACGCAGGGAACGACCGATGACGCCCGGGTCCGCGCCGTATCGTCGCTGCCACAGATGGGCGCTGAGCATGGCCACGCGCGGAGCGTCGGGCCGGTCGTCCTGCTCGAGGAAACGCCGTCCCAACGCCGGGCGGACGTGTAGGACATCGAAGTAATCGTAGGTCACGCAAATGCCCTCGATCCGCTCCGCCCGGTCGTCCAGAGCCAGGTTCCAGCCGCGATGCTCCCAAACGGTCATGCAGTCGAAGGTCTGATTCTGCCGGCGCCACTCGTGGAAGTCCTGGTAGGCCATACCCGTGTACTCCAGGTTCCACTCGGCCGCCTTCTCGTCCAGGTCCACCAGACGCTCCTGCTCGGGCACAGGAAACGGCCGCAGATTCAGCTCGTTGAAGATGCTGAAGATCATCATGCTGCCGCCCATGCCGACCGCCAGAATCCCGACGACCATCACCGCGAACCCCGGGCTGCGGAGAAGTATCCGGGCTGCAAAACGAAGGTCTTGCCACAACGTCGTCATCGCATGACTCCAAGCGCAGGCTGGAATATTGGAATGGTGGGACGATGGAACGCTGTAGGAGCGTCCGTTTTCCAACCCGTCATTCCAATACTCCAGTGTTTCATCATTCCAGTCTTATTCGCATCTCAACGCCACCATCGGATCGATCTTCGCCGCCCGGCGGGCCGGAAGCCAGGCAGCCAGAGCTGTGCATATTAAAATTAGAAGAGCACCCCCGAAAATGGTAACCGGATCGTAGGGTTCGACACCGAAGAACTGGCTTTGTATGAACGGAGTCAAACTCAAGGCCACACCGATGCCCACAACGATGCCCAAGCCTACAAGCTGGCAAGTCTCCCACATGATTCGTAGCGCCACTGCCCCAGGCGTGCCACCGAGGGCCAGACGTATGCCGATTTCGCTGGTACGCTGAATGACATTGGCGGACAGCAGGCCGTACAAGCCAGATGCTGCCAGTACCAGGGCTGCCGCGGCAAAGGCAGCGCACAGAACGCTGGTAAATCGGTTGTTGGCCGTGGTATTGGATAGCCATCCTGCCATGGTGCCGATTTGGAAAAGGGCCGCGTCTTTGTGGTCCTCGTGGATGGCCGCACGTGTCGGGGTCACCAAGGCTTCGGGATCACCGGCGGTACGTACAACCAGACGCATGGTGGACGGTGGGAATGGGTGTTGTTGATACGGCAGATAAAAGGCCGGTCGGTTGGCAGCGGTGAGTCCGAAGTCACGCACATCGTCGGCAACACCAATAATTTCCAGTGGAATGCCGTCACTCGGTCCAGTCGGTAATATCAGGATTTTACCCAATGGGTTCTCGTCAGGGAACAGATGTTGCACTAAAGTCTTGCTTACCACAACAACGTACCCGGAGTCAGGTGTGTCAGTGGGCCGGAAGTCTCGTCCCGCCAATAGAGGGATACCCAGTGTGCCGAAATATCCCTGGGTGACAATGCGACGCGTCGAAGGCAAACGATCCGAAGGGCTTTGGGGTGGCTGGTCGGCACGATGTAATCCGTTCCACGGTCCGCCAAAGGGCGGCAATTGGTCCGCAGCCGCGATGGCCTGTACGCCTGGCAGTGCGCTGAGCCGTTCCAACATTGGCACAAAGGGATGTATGTCCCCTTGTGTGTCACCGGCCTCGGGTAGTTGGATGTCTAGGGTCAGCAGGCCGTCGGGCCGGAAGCCGGTATCGACTTGCTGCAGACAGTACAGGCTGCGCAAGAGCAGTCCTGAGCCAATCAACAAGGCAAAGGAAAGGGCTACCTGGCCGGCGACCAGGAGCTTGCGCAGTCGCATGCTGCAGACTCCGCGTGTGCTAAATCGTCCTTCACGTAGCGCAGCAACAGGACTCACGCGTGATCCGTGCCAGGCTGGGACCAATGTGAAGACCAGCGCGCTGAGAGTCGTCCCTAAAAGGGTAATTAAAAGTACGCTCGATTCGAGTCCTATAGTCTGAACACGGGGCAGTCCTATGGGCGCCAGGTTTTTCAGGATTTGGATGCCGAAATTGGCAAATAAAGCGCCGCCCAGCGCCGCGAATCCAATCAGCACGATACTTTCGACGAGGAGCTGGCGAATAATGCGTCCGGAAGAAGCTCCGAGAGACTGACGAACCGCCAGTTCGCCCCGACGAGCCATGATGCGGGCCAACACCAGAGAGGAGACATTCGTACAGGCGATCAGCAAGAGTAATACCGTCGCACCGGTCAAGGTCCACATCAAGGGACGCAGGTTGCCGAAAAACTGTTCATGCAGAGGAGTCACCAAAGCGCCCCAACCGCCTTTGGCGTCAGGGTATGTTTCACTGATTTGCTTGGCCGCTGCACTCAACTGGGACTGGGCTTGGCTCAGGGTCACTCCCCGTGCGAGACGGCCGATCATGACAAAGTTGTTATTGCCACGGTCCGTCTCATCCGGCCCGCCGCGCTGCATGGGGAACCAGAGATCGATCCCTTCCGGGTAACCAAAGTCTTGGGGCATAATGCCCACAATCTCATAGGCTGTGCCGCTAATGGTCAGGGATGTGCCGATCACCTCCGGATTGCCGTCCAAACGTCGCCGCCAGAAGCCGTGACTGACCACAACGGCCGGAGGACCACCCAGGACTTCCTCATCCGGCAGAAAGGATCGGCCATAGATGGGTCGAGTCCCAAGCGTTTCAAAGAGATTACGCGAGACCTTGATGGATACCACACGTTCGGCGTTGCCCCGGCCCGTGACTACCTGTCCCTGTCGGAAGATCATCTGGGCAGCAAGCGACTCAAATGTATCACACTGTTCGCGGTAGTCAAAATAATCCATACCCGAAAGCGTATTCGGTCGTCCCTGATCCGTGACCGCCTGAACATGGACCAAACGCTCAGGCTCATGAAACGGCAGAGGACGCAGGGCCACTGACCAAAACACACTGCACATGGCGGTGACCGCCCCAATGCCAAGTGCGAGTGTCAGCAAAGCCACTGCCATGAAGCGGGGGCTCTTCCGCAGTTGCCGAAATGTATATCTGATGTCGGTGCAGAGAGTACTCATCTTCTTCCTCGGTTCATGATTCGCCATCCGTCATTCGTAGCGCAGCGCCTTCATGGGATCTGTTTTGGCGACTCGACGAGCGGGCAGATAAACAGAACAGAATGCCACCATGCCGATCAGGCAAACCGAAACAATATAAACCAGGGGGTCATGGGTTTTGATTTCGAATAGTTGGCTCTCAACCAGATGCGCCAGGGCCAGTGCGGCGATCAATCCGATGGCAATGCCCATGATCGATAGCCTCATGCCTACACCGACTACCTGTTTGACGATGTCTAATCGCCGGGCCCCTAAGGCAGACCGAATACACAATTCGCGAGTGCGCTGACCCACGAAGTAGGACATGAAGCCATAAAGACCCATGCAGGCGAGACCGACAGCAGCCGCAGCAAGGCAGCCCAACAGAACCAGCGTGGTTCGTTTTTTCGTGACCGATTTTTGGATGGCCTGTTCGAGGGTTCGAATGTTGAAAACGGGAAGATCCGGATCCGCCGCAAGGATCGTTTGCCTGACCGCTTGGACTATACTCAACGGCTCAACGGTAGTGCGTGTGATTATGCTGGTTCGTTCGGGATTGTGAATTTGAGCGACATAGACTCTCGGTTGCGGGTCAGTGTCAAGGCTATTCCAACGGACTGGTGCAACGATACCCACGATTTCCCATCTCTTCCCTAACGTCTCTATATATTTTCCGATGGGGTCTTCGTCGGGATAGAGTATGCGTGCGACGCCGCTATCGATCACGGCAACGCGTGGCGCATTACTCAGGTTGTCCGTTTCCGTGATAGGGCGTCCGCGCAGCAGCGGGATTCCGGTTGCTGAGAAATAATTGCCAGTCACAAAATCAGTTCCGGCAGGAAAGAACCTGTCGGAACGTCCGTCCGCCCGTTTGGTCGCATTAGTCCAACCCATGTGACTCAACGGCAATCCGTAAGTTGCCGCCGCGGATTCAACGCCCGGAAGCGCATTGATGCGTTCGGTCAGGTCGTTGATAAGACGTGATCGAGCTTCACCCTGCGGGTATTTTGCATCCGGGAAACGGAGGTCAAAGGCCAGCGTTTTTTCCGGATTGAATCCGGGGTCAACAGCGAGAACACGTATGAAACTGCGCAGGAACAATCCGGTGCCGATGAGCAATAAAAGCGTAAGCGTAACTTCTGATACCACCAACAGCGATTGCGAACGCGCTGCCGAACCGGATGTTCCACCACGTCCACCTTCTTTGAGTTCGGTATTGAAATCGGTCCGGCACGCCTTTATAGCGGGCAGTGTGCCAAACAAGAGGCCGCAACCGCAGGCCACGCCGATGGAAAAAAGCAGCATACGAGTATTCAATTCGGGATGTCGCATCTCAGGAAACAATCCAGTCACCGTCTTGGCCGGCAGTTCCATTGCGAACGTCGCAATCATCACACCCAACAGACCCCCTATAAATGCCAGCACCAGGCTCTCTAACAAGACCTGCCGAATGATACGCCATGAACTGGCGCCCAATGCCGCGCGAACGGCCATTTCTTTGTGTCGGGCATTGCCTCGCGCCAGTAACAAATTGGCCACGTTGGCACAGGCGATGAGCAACACCAGAGCTGTTGTGCCCAATAGCATCACCAGGGTAGGCCGCGCTTTACTGGGGAAATATTTCTCTCGGAGCGATGTCACCGCAACACCCCATCTTTCCTTGTGGGCCGGGTACTCTGAACTGAGTTGTTTTCTAATACCGCGCAACTCAGCATGTGCCTGGGCCACGGATACGCCGGGTTTCAAACGACCGACGGCTCGGCCCAAGTGAGCGTTCCGCTGCCACAATTGAGCCTTGGGATCAATAACCACAGGCACGAGCAACGAAACATCATTCTCCATGATCCGGTCGGGGGGCAATACTCCGATAATCGTGTAAGGCTTCTGATCGAGCGAAATCACACACCCCACGACCTCGGGATCGCTGCCGAAGCGTGATGTCCAATACGCGTGATTTAAGATAACGACTTGGTTGTCACTGCCTATTTTGTCTTCGTCGGGGGCAAATCCTCGGCCGATAATCGGGTCAACTCGCAGTACCCTCAGAAAATCCGCTGTGACTGCACGTCCCTTGATCCGGTCCGGCTCATCGATGCCGGTCAGGTTGAATTCAACATGTTTGAAATAGGCCACGTGTTCGAGTAATTGAGTGTGCGACTTCCAGTCCAAGAATGCTCCCCCGGAAACGTTACCGTTGTGCCGCCCATCCGGCAAGGTTTCATCCATCATAACCAGTTGTTGGGATTCCGCATAGGGCAACGGCTGCAACAAGACAGCATCAATGGTGCTGAAAATCGCCGTGTTTGCCCCGATACCGACTGCAAGGGTGAGCACGGCCACAGTTGTGAAGCCGGGATTTTTGAATAGTCGCCGCAAAGCATATTTGATGTCGCTGATTAGTGTTGTCATATTGTGACTCCATCAGCAGTATCCTGTGTTTTGTTTTCAGCATTCATATCGCAGCGCCTCCATGGGATCTATTTTCGCCGCCCGTCGGGCCGGTATAAAACAAGCCATCATTACGGCACCGGCCAGACATAGGATAGCCAAGATAAAGGCCGAAGGAACTGCCGGGCTTATGCCGTATAGGATACGATTCATGAATTCGACGGAAAGCCAAGCGAGAGGCAAACCCAAACCGATGCCCAAGGCAATTTGTTTCAATCCCTGAATCAGAACGGATTGAAGCGCATTCCAGGGAGTGGCCCCCAGTGCTATTCGAATCCCGATGTCACGTGTTTGCCGTGCGACCAGATAGGACGTGACACTGCAAACCGCGGTTGCAGCCAGAATCAAGGCGATCCCTGCGAAACCGATTAAAAGACTTGTACCCAGACGCAGAACATTCATGCCAATGTTGTTCATTAGGTGCTCGTTCATGGTTCGGATACCCAATACAGGCAGACGTGGATCCACACTGCGGATCGTCTGTCGGACCAAAGGAATCATATTTATGACGGCTTCAGGATTCGGAACAGCTACTTTTATATGTAGCGTCATGGATGCACTGAACCGTTGACCCAGAGGGAGGTATATATGCGCGACAGGGTTATGGTCTCCCAGACTGTGACGCAGGCCGGGGACGATTCCGACGACTTCCACCATGGCGGATGAATCTTCCGAGTGTCGGATATATTGTCCAAGAGGGTCCTCGTTCGGAAAGAGCTGTCGAGCCAGTGGTTCATCGATAAGGGCCACCCGAGGTCCCTGTTCAGTAAAGACTTCATCCCAGGTGAAATCGCGGCCGCGCAATAAGGGTAAACCCAAGCTTTGGATGTAACGAGTGCCGACGCTGTTGCAAACGCAACGGACTGTGATGGCTTCATCTTCAGACGGGTCCTCATCGAGAGCTCCGGCGGTTTGAACGTCTACGGTGTGTTTGCTGACACTTAACGGCACGAGCCAAGCCATGCTGACTGCTTCAATACCAGAGATCGTGCTGAGTCGTTCAGAAAGTTGGCGATAAACCTGAAGCGTGTCTGTTTTGGAATATCCTATGATCCCGGCGTCTATCTCTGCCATTATGTGTCCCCTGGATTCGAAATCTGGATCAGCTCGTACAAACTTCACATAACTGCTTATTAGGCATCCTGCAACCGTAAGCAGAATCAATGACATGGCTAACTGACCGGCCACCAACACGTGACGCGGAGCCGTCAGACCACGACGCGGCTTAGTTGCCAGGGAACTTCCTCCCCTGAGTCTAAGGGCCATAGTTCGATCGGGTCGTGACAACTTTATGGCCGGACACAGTCCGAACAACATCAGACTAAAGGTACAGAATCCAACGGTAGCCGTTAATACGCGAATATCGGGTGTGGTTTTTAGCAGGATGCCTTCCATTAATTCGATATGCTTGAGGATGCTGCTCAGCAGGGCACAAATCCACAAAGATATACCCAGGCCTGCCAAGCTGCCCAGCAACGCAATTAGAGAGTTTTCAACCAGAAGCTGACGTAAAACTCGACCGCGCCCGGCCCCCAGAGCGTGACGTGCGGCCATCTCCTGCTGACGCATGGATCCTCTGGCCAGCATAAGATTGGCGAGATTAAGACAGGCGATCAATAGAATCACACCTGCCAGCGCCGCAGGCAGCATGGAAAATCGCCAAGCCGATGCATCGGTAGCCGGGGTGTTGGTCAGCCGTATATGCGGCAGAGGAGCCGGAGTCAAAAGCCGGCGCTGGTATACATTTGGATGGACACTTTCCAATTGCTCGCCCAGGACTTGTATTCGGGCCCTGGCCATAGACAGTGACATCTCCGGCTTAAGTCGACCTATAAGCCTGAGACAACGGCATGTGCGGTTATTGAGTTTCCCTCTGTTAGCGATTGTCTCATGCATGGATAACGGCAGCCAAATATCGGGTGTTTGTACCGAGGTTGTGCCGGTGACACCAGGTCGTGTAATTCCTATGACCGTGCAGGGATGGCCGTTCACGGCAATCGATTTGCCAATTAGACCTGGATCTCCGCCGGTTTTCTCCCAATAGTAATAGCTGACGATAGCCACCGGCACAGGGCGGTCGGGGTTTTCTTCCTCAGCCAGAAAGTCACGTCCTGACATCAAGCCAACACCCAGGGTCTTGAAATAACCGGCGGAGACTATCAAGGCATACGCCCGTTGCGTACTGTCCCCTTGGGTGAGTCCGACCTGCTTTGTGTCATAGACCGCAACATGGCTGAAAACCTGACGATCCTGCTGTATGTCCTTAAATGTAAGATAAGCACATGAGATGAATTCCTTAGGGAAAGCTTTGGACTGCCAATAGCATCCCACAACCTCACCATTTCTGTCAGAGACTAACGGACGCAGGAGTAGGGCATTGACCAGATTAAACACAACTGCGTTCACACTAATCCCAATAGCCAGGATTACAACCGCCACGACTGTGAAGCCGGGGCTGTTACGCAACTGACGAAGTCCGTAGCGTATGTCGTGCCAGAGAGTTTGCATTTGTCTTTCCTTTATTCGTATCTCAGCGCCACCATCGGATCGATCCGCGCCGCTCGCCGGGCCGGGAAGTAGCTGGCCAGCAGCGAGGCGGCGCCGAGCAGGGCCAGGGTCGCGGCGATGCTCATGGGGTCAATCGGATCGACGCCGCAGAGGGCGCTGCTCACGACACGCGCCGTGGCAAAGGCCAGCAGCATCCCCACCGACAATCCTGCCAATGTCAATGCGGCGCCCTCACGCAGTACCATCGTCAAAATGCTCCGGCGGGTGGCCCCCAGGGCCATGCGGATGCCGATCTCCGGGGTCCGGGAAGCCACCATATGGCCCTTGACCCCGTAGATGCCGAGAGCCGCCAGGAACAGGGCCATGGCCCCGAACGCGACCGCCAGCCCCGCTGACACGCGCGCCAGCCACATGGGGAAGCTATTGCTGTAACAATCCGACAAGGTCGCCAGCGACAACACCGGTATGCTCCGATCCACGTTTCGGATTCCCCGCGGTATCCTTTGCAGCAGGGCGGTCTCCGCTCCCCGCGTCGCGCGTGCCGCCCGAAGATGAATGTACACAAAAAACACTTCGGCATCCGGGTCACAGTCGAATGGCACGTAGATGTGGGGCTGGGGTTCTTCGTCAAAGATGGAGTTGCGCAGGCCCGGCACAATGCCAACGACTTCCCAGACCCCGGGTCGGCCGCAGCCCGAGAGCAGACAGCCGACCGCCTTTCCATCCGGCCGGAGCCGGCGCGCCAACGGCTCGTCGATGATAACAACATGGGCGTCCGAAGCGTCTTCCGCCGGCGTGAAGTACCGGCCCTGCAAAAGGGGCAGACCCATGGATTGGAAGTAGTCGCCGCCGACGCTGTGCCGTATGGCCAGGCCCATGCGCCTGTCTGTGGGGGTATTGGCATCAGAGTCTTGGCCACGCTCGGTAATCATGTAGCGGGTCGGGGTATGCTCGAAGAGCATTGAGGTCGACAAGCCGGCGGCCCGTACCCCCGGCATCGCCCCCAAGTGCCGAACCAGATTCTCACACGCCTGACGGCCTTGTGCGCGGTCATATCCCGCCGCACGCGGATCCACCTCCACCACCACCTTTCCCTCGAAGCCATAGCCGAGGGTCGATCGCGCGGCCTTGAGTGCGCTGTGCGTGAACAACCCGGCCGCCATCACGAGAACTACGGACAAAGCCACCTGGCCGGCGGCGGCGAAGCCGGTAGGCACCAGCCGACGTGACACGTGCGTCGCGCGCAGGGCGTTGCCGTGAGACTCCTTCAGGTCGCACAGGATCGGCCAGCGGGAAAGCCGCAGCGCAGGCATGAGGCCAGACAGCACCGTTGCGATACCGCAGAAACCAAGGGTCACCAGGAGGACGCGAGCATCGAGGCCCATGTTCAGCCCCAGGCTCATCTCGAGGAACGACGGCAAGGCCGCGATCCAGGCGTTCATGATCCTGGCGCCTGCATGTGCGAGACCGAGTCCCAGAAGACTTCCGAGTACCGCCAGCAGCAGTGACTCGACGAGCAACTGCCGTACGATGCGCCAGCGGCTGCCTCCGGCGGCCATGCGGATGGCGATCTCCCGGTGGCGCGACGTGCCGCGAACGAGGTACATGCTCGCCAGGTTCAGGCAGGCAATCAGCAGGACAACCGCGGACACGCCCATCAGGAACAGACCGTACGGAAACAGCCAACGCCTGTCATCCGGGCCGGGGTAGATATTGGCTCTGGGCAGTCGATCCAAGTGGAACGTGAAGTCCTTCCATCGCTCCGGCGAGTCCTGTGCCAACCGCGTCGCCAGCGACTCCAATCGGGCCTGGGCGGTGGCCATGCTCACGTCCGGCTTCAGTCGTCCCACCAGCATGAGTTCGGGATAGCTTCGATCCACCGACGATTCGGCTGCATCAGGCTCCTTGTGATCGCTCAGGAGGCCATAGACCCCCAGCGGCATCCAGAAGTCGGGTCCGGCCACCGCCACGCCGGTAAATCCTTCCGGTGCGACCCCTACCACCTGAAAGAGCGTGCCATTGATGCGGACCTGTTGGCCCACGATGTCCGGGTCGGCGCCCTGCCGCAGCCAGGCCCGGTGGCTGAGGATGACGACCGGCGCCGTGCCCGGCTGTTCCTCCTCGGGGAGAAACGCCCGCCCTCGGATCGGCGCCACACCCAGGGTCGAGAAGTAATTGGCCGAGACGAACGCCGTCAGTCCGCGTTTTGTGATCTCTCCCTGCTCCAGCACGGCCAGTCTCAGGCTGTAGGCCATCAGGTCGCTGAACACGGCGTTGTTGTCTCGCGCATCGAGGTAGCTGGAATAGGCGAATTCCCCGTAGCGATAGCCCTTGCTGCGTGCAAAGCAGCCGACCAGACGATCCGGGTCCTTCGCATGGATAGGCCGCAACAACACGGCGTTGACCACACTGAACGTGATCGTGTTGGCCCCGATGCCGATCGCCAGAGTAGCCAGGGCAATCGCCGTAAACCCCGGCGCCTTCTTCAGCATCCGCGCGCCGTATCGGATATCCTGCCACAACATTCTCATGGAAACACCTTCGCCTTTCTCAGTTCTCCCGCCGCGCTATCTCAACGCCACGGACCCGAGGTTGGTAAAAAGGTGCAGGCTCCCCTTGCCTGACCCAATCCTGCCCGACACCTTGTCGTGCATTATCGTGTCCTCTATCGTGCCTCGGACCTTAGCGGGCGTGTCCAGCTTCACGGAGCCCAGTTCACTCTCCAGCTCGAGGGTGCCCTGGTACTTCGGCGGCGCCTTGAAGCGAACCTTCCCCCACTCGGTGCTTACGTCCGCCACGATCTCCGCCGGGCACGCATCGGCGCAGGAGATATCTATAGATCCCTTCTGCGCTCTGGCGACAACACGGTCCGATACGATCTCCCGACAAACAATGCGACCCCACTGCGTCTGCAAATCCAAGGAGCCACGAACGTCCTCACAAGAGATAGCGCCGAATCCGGTCGCCGCCCTTACATCCCCTTCGATCCCCGCGAGTTTCACACGACCGAATTCGGTCTGGCAATCTATATGAGCACGTCGTGGAACGAGGACATCGAGGTCGACGGACACAAAACGATTCTCTGGCGGCATCGGTGGTTTCTCGACGGTAATGACGAGCATCCCGTCGTCCGGCTCGGCCGCAATCCGCACCTGTTCACCGATCTCGCGCGCCTCACGTTTCGTGGGAGCATGGACAAACACGGTAGCCGTGGCGCAGCAGTCGTTCACGTCGCGCGCCGCGACGTTGATGGCGCCGTCACAGTCGCAAATGACAAGCTTCGCGCCGGACGCGAAATCGGCACGAACCGATTTCTCCGCTTTGCACTCCGTCATGGCCTTTCGAAGTGACACGGCACAATTGTAGCATCCACTCACGGCGAGCAGTTGCCCCAGCATACCGATCAGGATGATTCGCATTAACCGTGTCTTCATGCCCACTCCTTTCCACAGATATACATACACGACTCACGACGTTCCCGTCTTCTCATCGGCTATTCATATCGCAGCGCCGTCATCGGGTCGATCCGCGCCGCCCGGCGGGCGGGCAGCCACGCGGCCAGGGCTGCTATCGCGAAGATCAGAAGGACGGAAGCAAAGATGGTAATCGGGTCGTGCGGCGTGACGCCGAAGAGGACGCTGCGCAGGACGCGCGTCAGTCCGAGGGCGACGGGAATGCCGACCAACAGGCCCAAGGCCGTCAGCCACAGGGCGCTGCGCATCACGGGCCAGGCGATATCACGCGGTCGCGCGCCGAGGGCCAGGCGCACGCCGATTTCTCCGGTGCGGCGGGTGACCACAAAAGCCAGCAGGCCATAGAGGCCGATGCAGGACAGCGATATGCCCAACAGCGCCAGGCCGCCACACAGGGAGGTGAAAATCTGCTCGGGGGTAACGGAGGTTCTGAAGAGCTGCAACTGGGTGGAAACCTGTTCCAATGGGATCATGCGCTCCAGGTCGGCCACAGTCTTGCGGACGGCCGGAACCAGAGTGAGAGGATCGCTCGCAGTGCGCACTTCAAAGACCATAGCTCCGGGCCTGGCTTGTCTGTGCGAGAAATACAGGGTGGGTCCGATCTCGCTCCGGACCCGCTCGTATTTGGCATCCGCGCACAGGCCGACAATCTGATACTCCTTGTCGCCCGTGCGAATCGACTGGCCCAGGGGATCTTCATGGGGGAAAAAGGTACGTACGAAGGTCACATTGGCGACGACGACTCCGGGTTGAGCGGACGTGTCTGTTCGCTCAAAGGCCCGCCCGCGCAGCAGCGGAATATCCATGGTCTGGAAGAAGGTCTCGCTGACATCCAGCATACGGACCATACGCCCTTGATCCTTCTGCCGTGTGCGGCCGGGAATTGAAACACTTCCACCGCTGATTCGTTCTCCCAGCAGGCTGTTGCTGGACAGGGCAACGTGTTTGACGCCTGGAAGAGCGGCAATATTGGCTTCGACCTGATCGTAGAACCGAACTGCGTCTGCGCCTTCGTATCCGGCCTGGCCGGGGTTCAGACCAAAGACCAGGATCCTGTCTGTGCTGAATCCAAGATCGGTCCGGTACAAGTTGATCAACGTTTGCAGCAACAGGCCGGCGCTCATCACCAGCAGGACCGACAAGCTCACCTGGGCCGCAACCAACATCTTGCCCAAACGCAGGCCAGAGATGCCCAAGGCCCTTTGGCCTTTCAGACCGGAACACAGATCGAGCCGTGTGACACGCAGGGCCGGGAGCAAACCGGACAGCAGGGACGTCGCCACCGCCGCGCCCAGGGTAAACAGCAGGACTCGCGCGTCAATACGTACGGAAAGGCGGAAACTATCTGCCAGGATGTCGGGGACAAAGCCCAGCATGATAGCCTTGATCCAGATCGCCACCAGCAAACCAAGTCCGGCCCCGGCCAGAGACAGGACCAGGCTCTCGGTAAGCAACTGCCGGATCAGGCGTCTCCGCCCTGCGCCCATGGCGGCACGCACGGCCAATTCCTGTTGGCGTGCCGCCCCTCTGGCCAACAACAGTCCGGCCAGATTGGCGCAGGCTATCATCAGTACCAAACTCACAGCGAGCATCAAAATAACCAGTCCCGACGCGATTTGCCTGCGGATGCCCAAAAGTCCCCGGCTGCCATCCCCCAGGAGGATGTGTGGGTCGTCTGTCTGCATTCCCTGTCCCGGCGTCGAGAAAGTCTGCAACAAGAGGCCCTCCATGACGGCTTTGATCTGGGATTCGTCGGCTTTGGGTTTCACGCGAACCATGATCTTGGCCCACCAGTGATCGCGCGCATCTACATGGTACCGGGGCGATAGCGCAGGTTGGGCCGACATCGGCACATAGATTTGAGCCGTATCCCCGATTTGTGGGCCACAATAGGTGCGGGGCATGACCCCGACAATCGTGAATGGATGCCCATTGATGGTTATCATCCGGCCGATGACCCCTGGATCGAGATTGCATTGCTTCTCCCAGAAATGATAGGTAATCACCGCCACCGAATCTGCCTGCGAGGACTCATCACCGGCCTGGAGAGTGCGTCCCATGAAGGCTTGCGCTCCATAGCCGTCAAAGAAGTCGCCCGAGACCATCAGGGCGTCGGCCGTGGTGGCTCCTTGGGGGCCTACCACAGTTAATCCCGACATGCCAAAGAAGGCGAATACATCCGAACAGCCTTCCACTCTCTCCTTGAAGTCGCGATACACCGGATAGGGAAAGGACCCCGTTACCGTGATTCCACTGCGATTACTGGCGGCCTCGTCTCCTCCGCCCGACCAGTGTGAGAACCTCGTGTTGTGACCGCTCCACTTGACCACACGCAGCGCATGTGGGTCCCGCACCGGCAAGGCCCGCATCCACACGGCGTTGAGCACGCTGAAGATCGCTGTGTTGGCCCCGATGCCCAGGGCCAGCGACAGCATCGCGACCGCCGTAAAGCCGGGTGTCTTCTGCAACTGCCGAAACGCATACTTGATGTCCTGTGCAAGCATGACCATTTGACTCTCCTATTCACACCGCAGTGCCGTCATGGGGTCGATCCGCGCCGCCCGGCGGGCGGGGAGGTAACAGGCAGCCAGCGCCGCGAGCGCGAGCAGGAATATGACAACCGCGAACGTCAAAGGGTCTGCCGCACTGACTTCGTACAGCAGACTTTGTATGAATCGCGTCAATACAAGCGCGGCAGCCAGTCCGATCAGGCTTCCTGCAGCTACCAGTTGCATGCCTTGACGCAGCATCAAACACAACACCTCCACTGACCGGGCGCCCAGCGCCATCCGAATCCCAATCTCGCGGGTCCGCTGCGCCACCGAGTGGGCGACCAACGCGTATAAACCTGTGACGGCAAGCACCAGCGCCAGCAGGGCGAACAGCACGAGCAGCACGGCGATGAACTTCGTATGCGAAGTGGAATCCGCGATACACTGTTCCATGGTCATGACCTGATGGACGGGCAGGTCGCGGTCGGCCGTCGCCACCACGCGCCGGACTGCGGTGACCGTCGATAACGGATCGCGCGCCGTCCGCACGATCAGGAAGTAGCCCGGATAACCGGATTGGAGACAGGGCACATAAACGTCGTTACCGATCTGGGCGGCCAAGTCATCGTATTTCACATCACCGACCACACCGACGATCTCGACCGGAGTGTATTCAGGGGCAATCGCCATGCTCAGATCGAGCGGCTGGCCGAGCGGATTGGTTCCGGGCCAGTACCGACGGGCAAGGGCCTCATTGATCACGGCCACTCGCTTGGCGCCGTTGCCGTCTTCCTCGGTGAACCAGCGGCCGGCCACGAGGGGAACCTGTAATGTTCGCAGATAGCCGGGGCTTGCCTTGTGGACCCCGATGAAGACATCGGCCTGTCCGCCCTCCGATCCGGGCTGTGGCAGCCGCATGAAGCTGCGGTCGTACGAACCCGACAGGGGGGCCGCGTTGGCAAAGCAGACGGATTTGACGTCAGGCAGCGCCGCGATACGCTGCTCAATCTCCTGCACGAGCGCTCCCCAAGCGTCGGCGGATAATCCCTGCGGCTTATCCACCCGCAGAGTCAGGAGGCTGTTCGGCTCGAAGCCGATCTCGGTCGTCGTCAGTCGAACCAGGCTGCGCACCATGAGGCCGGCCCCAACCAGCAGCACAATCGCCAGGGCCGTTTGTCCGACCACCAGAAGACCACGGGCCCGGCACAGCCGCCAGCCCGACCAGGCCCCCAAGGGAGACGGTCCAGACGCACCTCGAACCGAAGGCGCGAGGGCCCTGTGTGCGGTACGCAGAGCCGGAACGAGACTGAAGGCGACGCCGCAGGTCAGGGCGAGGAGGAAATTGAAGAACAGCGCGGGCAGGTCGAGCCGGATATCGGCAAAGTCGGGCAGCCGTGCATATTGAGAGAACGACTGATAGCTGCGTGCCGGCTCAAAAGCGATCATCAGGTCGAGGCCCCAGCGGGCAAACAACAGCGCCAGCAGACCCCCGCTTATGGACAGAACCAGGTTTTCGATCAGCAATTGACGGACAACTTGCGTCCGCGTCGCTCCGAGTGCCATCCGAGTCGTGATCTCACCCTCACGTGCGATGCCGCGGGCGAGGAGCAGGCCGGCAATATTGACGCAAACGATCAGCAGCACGAAGCCCACGCCGGTGGACAGCACGAGCAATGAGCGGCGAATCACCGGGTCCGTGTGGGCCTTCTGCAGGGGGACCAGGCTGGTGTTCCACGCGTCTGTCTGATTCGGCATGGGGCAGGCCTTCTCGATCTCCTTGTCCAGAGGTGCCAGAGCAGCCTGTGCGGCCTCAAGACTGACGCCGGAGCTCAAACGTGCCAGCACTTGGTGCCACATGGTTGTCGGTCGCATCAGCCGTTCCGGGTTGTCTTGCACGATCGGCGCCATGGTAATCGGCACCCAGACATCCGCCGAGCCGAACTGTCCTCTGAACCACGCCGGCAGCACTCCTATGATCGTCAGATGTGTCTTGTTCAGACACATTGTCTTGCCGATCGCGTCGGCCCGGGCGCCAAAGTGACGGCGCCAGATGCTGTCGCTGATGACAGCCACCGGATGCGCGCCCGTCGTGCGGTCTTCCTGCTCCTCAAAGACACGTCCTCGTTGCGGCTCCAGGCCGAGCAGCGGGAAGTAGTCCGCCGATACCAGCTCGGCGCCTACGCGCTCCGGCTCGCCGCTTTGCGTCAGGGTCATTGTGTCGCTGGCGCAGGCTGCGATACGCCCAAAGACTTGGTTGTGATCCCGGAGCAACTCGAATCGCGGGTAAGACCATACGGGGATGTGGGCAACCGGCTTGCCCGGGCTCGTCACCGTCGATTGCACCTGGACGAGCCGGTCGGGCTCAGGGTAAGGCAAGGGCCTGATCAGTGCCACGTGTATCACGCAGAACAAGGCACTGTTGACCCCTATCCCCAGGGCTAACATAAGGACGACCACAGCGGTGAAGCCGGGACTCTTTGCCAGTCTTCGAAAGCCGTACTTGATATCCTGCCATAGCGTTCCCATTTTTCTCTCCTATTCACACCGCAGTGCCGTCATGGGGTCGATCCGCGCCGCCCGGCGGGCGGGCAGCCAGCAGGGGGCGATCAGGGCCGCCTCGACGCACACCGCCACGGCGACAAAGGACACGGGATCGAACGGGCTGATCCCAGCGATGTGATGCCGCAGGATGACGGCCCCGCCGAGCGCCAGCGGCAGGCCGAGGGCCGTCGCGATCAGCCCCAGGCGCAGGCCCATGGACAGGACCAGCCGCATCAC
This sequence comes from uncultured Pirellulales bacterium, assembly GCA_964346195.1. Taxonomy (GTDB): domain Bacteria; phylum Planctomycetota; class Phycisphaerae; order Sedimentisphaerales; family Anaerobacaceae; genus PLanc-01. The sequence goes on along the minus strand of CAYFUB010000480.1, from coordinate 27,704 downwards.
GTCCCCGCCAGTCGCCCCGACGGCCAGGCGGATGCCGATTTCCCGCGTGCGGCTGTTTACCAGGTAGGCCATGACGCCGTAGACGCCCACCGCGGCCAGCATGAGGGCCAAGACCCCGAGGACGCTGAGGACACGCAGGGCGGCATATTCCACGGCCAGTGTCTCCTTGATGATGTCGCGCAGCGTGCGAATGTCGCCCGTCATCAGCTTCGGATGGATTCGGGCGAGCTCGGCACGCACCGAGGCGACCACGTGTCGCGCGTCTCCCTCGGCGCGGATCAGCAGCTTGGGCTGGAGGAGAGCTTCCTTTCGCGTGACAAGAAACGCGGTGGCGTCCAGCCGTTCGTCGAATCGGTCGAGGCAGGCATCTCGCACGACGCCGACGACCTCCCACTGGCGAATGTGCTTGCCCAGCGGCTCCTGGCCCGGCCAGAACCTGCGCGCGAAGCTCTCGTTTACAATCACCACTCTGCGGCCGGATTCGATGTCTTCCCGGCGAAAGTCGCGGCCGCGCAGCAGCGGAACGCCCAGCACACCGAACATGGCGGGGCCAACACGCGGGTAGAAACCGACGTCAACGGGATTCTCGTCAGGCGGGTTGTAGCCCTCGAGTTGGATCGCCACGTCCAAGTACGACTTCCCCCCACCCATCGGCTCGACGGGGGAGAAACCCACTCGCTCCACCCCGGGAACGAGAGCCACGCGCCGGACGATCTCCTCCAATTGCGCCACGGCGCTGCCCACGGTGAAACCGACACGTTCCAGGTCGAGCGATGCAACCGCAAGCCGGTCGGACCGGTAGCCCAGGTCCGCCGACAGTTGCTTGCTCATACTGCGCAGACACAGGGTCGCTCCACACAAAAGGACGAGCGAACCCGCAACCTGCGCGACAATCAACCCCTCGCGCAGCCACCGTCGCCGGCGGCTCCCGCCCGCCACGTCTTTGAGGGCGGAGGAAGGCGCCGGGGCGCTCGCCTGGAGTGCGGGCAAGAGGCTGAAGCCTACCCCAACCACCAACACCCCTGTAGCCGCGAAGAGCAGGACCCGCACGTCGGCCGACGGCCGCAGAGGCCGTCCCGGCCACCAGCCGGCGAACCTCATGAGAATCCCCCCGACCCACGAAAACGCCAGCAGCGCCCCGATCGTGCCACCGGTAGCCACCAGGACTCCTTCGCAGACAACTTGGCGGACCAGAGCCGCCCGCGTGGCACCGAGGGCAACACGGGTCGCCGTGTCTTTGCGGCGTTGCAGGGCCCGGGCGAGGAACAGGCTGGCAACGTTGGCGCAGGCAATCAACAGCAAGAGTGCCGTCGCCACACCCGCAAATCGCAGGAAACCGATCACCCGCGGTCTTGCACGCGAGGTACCCAGCAGACCGCGCCCAATCGGATCGAGTCGGATCCTGTGAAAATCGGGAAAGACGCCGTAGCGCGACCAGCGGGGATCCTGAAAGCCGGACAACTGTTTCGTGACTTCGGCCGCGACGGGTGTCAGCAGGTCGGCGGCCGTCGCGGCCAACCCTGGCTCGGCCAGCCGACCGACAAGCTGGTAGGTTGTCACTTCCCCCAGCCGCGACTCCATGCCGGCCGGCAGCCACAGGCTGGGCGATCCGAAACCAAGACCGGCGAATCCCCTCGGCGCGACCCCCACAATCTCCACCGGCATGTCGTTGAGTATAAGAATCTCTCCCGGAACGTCGGGCGTGCCGCCAAACCAGCTTTGCCAGAACGCATGACTGATCACGGCAACCGCGCGCCCGCCGGTTTCGGCGTCCTCCTCCGGAAGGAACCCGCGCCCCAGCACCGGGACCACGCCTAGGAACGAAAAGTACTCGCCCGAAACCAGCTCCGCCCCAACGGGTTCACGGCCGTCCGGGGTCTGTAGCCTGGGCAGGATGCCCGCGTAGCCGATGATGCCCTGGAACACGTGTTCCTGGCGCCGGATCGCCTCATAGTACGGCCGGCAGATATTGGCATAGACCGGCTGCCCAGCCGCATTGGCCGGCCCGATGGCCCACAGCTCCTGGGGCCGGGCGACCGGCTTGGGCCGCAGCAGCATCTCGTTGAGAACTCCAAACAGAGCCAGATTCGCCCCAATCCCGAGCGCCAGCGTCAGCACCGCCACCGCCGTGAAACCGGGGTTCTTTCCCAGCATCCGCAATCCATACCGTACCTCCTGCCACAGCGTCGTCATTTCATTCGTCCTCGGCAGGGGAATACTGGAACGGTGGAACGATGGAACGCTGCAAGAGTATCTGCTTTTCTACCCACTGTTCCAGGATTCCAGTATCCCATCATTCCATTCCTATTCATATCTCAATGCCACCATCGGATCGACCTTCGCGGCCCGGCGGGCGGGGAAGTAGCCGGCCAGCAGCGAGGCGGCCCCCAGCAAAGCCACGGTCACCGCAATGCTGACCGGATCGGCCGGGCTGACGCCGTAGAGTTGGCTGGCCCCTACCCGAGCCACGGCCAAACCCAGCAGCAAGCCTGCCAGCAGCGCGACCGCCGCCAGCACCAGTCCTTCCCGCAAGACCATGCCCATGATGCTTTCGTGCGTCGCCCCCAGGGCCATGCGGATGCCGATCTCCGAGGTGCGCGAGGCCACCATGTAGCCCTTGATCGCATAGATGCCCAGCGCCGCCAAAAACAAAGCCGCCCCCGCGGCCGCCACAGCCAGGCGAGCGTGGAATCGCGCATGCCACACGGTGGACTCGTCATTGCGTATCTCGGCCAGGGTCTTCACCGACAGAATCGGGACGCGCGGATCGACCTGGCGGATCTCCTCAACAATCCGCAGCCGCAGAGTCTCGACCGCTCTGCGATCCCCGACACGCAGGTAGAAGTAAGGAGACAACTCGTCCGGTCCGCTGGGTGTATACATCTGGGGCCGGACCTCTCGCTCCTGTACGCCCGGCATGCTGGCGACGATCCCGACCACCCGGTAGACATCGGGAATCCATTCACCAAACTCAACCACGCCCCATTGAATGAAACAGCCCAGCGCATTGCCGTCCGGGCGGAGGTGGCGGGCTAGGCTCTCGTCGATGATCGCGACCTTTTCCGCGTTCGGGACACTGTCCAGCGCGTTGAAGAGCCGCCCCTGCAACAGGGGGATCCCCAGCGCGGCGAAGTAATCCCGGCCTGCGACGATCTTGGCGCCATACCGTGCGCGAGGCCCCCTTGGCCCATCCTCTTGTGTCCCCGACAGACATTCGCGAATCGACAGCCACCCCCCGCCCCCGTAGAACAGCTCGGGCGTGGTCCCCAGCGCCTTCACCTCCGGCAGAGACGCCAGATGGTCCGCCAAGTCCGCGCACACTTGGATGCTCCGGACCTTGTCATACTTGGCCGCTTCCGGATCAACCTGGACGACCAGCTTGTCGTCCAGGGGATACCGCGGGTCCGGCCGCGCGGTCGCCACGGCAGTCCGCGCCAGCAGCGATGCACTGAGCACCAGGGCCACCGCCAACGCGATCTGACCCGCCACCGACAGACCGCCCCGCCTGCGACGGACGGCCCGCAGCACGCTGCGACCGGAGGCCTTCATCTCACCGGCAATGTCACGCCTGGATAGTCTCAGAGCAGGCCGCAAACCGAACAGGAGTGTGGCGATCAGGCAGAAACCCAGCGTGGCCATCAGGACACGAATGTTCAAACCGACATGGCGGACTCCCAGCACATTTGCAGCGGCTGTGGCAAACCAGGCATTGAAAATCCACATGCTGCCGACAGCCAGCAGAACACCGAGGCCCCCTCCCAGCAGCGCCAGCAGCCCGGACTCGGCGAGCAACTGCCGGATGATCCGCAGGCGGCCCCCGCCGAGGGCCAACCGGACGGCGATCTCACGGTGGCGCGAAGCCCCTTGCACGATCAGCATGTTCGCCAGATTCAGGCAGGCGATCACCAGGATGATCGTGGAGACGGCCATGAGGACCAGACTGAGCTTGATAGATTCCTTACGTCCCACTTCCTTATCCATGTCTGCCCAGATGCGGCCCGGCGGGCGCAGAGCAAAGAAGGCAGTGTCTCCCCAACTCTTGGGGTCCCCTTCCCGGAAGCGCGGGATCAAGGACTGCAATTGCGCCTGGGCGACGCGCATGGTCACACCCGGCTTGAGTCGTCCGATGATATTGAGCCCGACAGGATAGCCCCGGTCCGCTCGGGCGTCGGGGCGCGGGGGTAATCCTCGGAACCACGTGGACACCGCGCCATAGCTCCCCAGCGGCAGCCACAGGTCGGGGCCAATGAGCGAAACGCCGGTGAAATCCTTCGGGGCCACCCCGACGACCTGGCAGGGAATCCCGTTGACGGTCAGAAACTCGCCGACCAGCTTCGGATCGCCCCCCAGCCGCTGCCAGAGGGGATGGCTCAGAACGACGACAAAAGCGCCGCCCAGCCGCTCTTCCTCGGGCAGGAAGCCCCGCCCCAGGACCGGCGCGACGCCCAAAAAAGAGAAGTAGTTCGACGAAACATAGGTCGCCTGGACGCGCCAGGCCGAATCCCCACGAACCACAGTCGTGTGCCCTATGATCTCGGCATTCCGGACCATGAGATCGCGGAAGGCTAAACCGCTGTCACGGACGATGAGGTACTCCCGATAACCAAGCAGGCCGGAGCTATTGCGTTGAATGGTGCAATACGCCAACTGCTCGGGGTTCTTCACATGTCTCGGCTGTTGCAGCAGCAGCGCATCAGAGAAGCTGAACATGATCGTATTGGCCCCGATGCCGATGGCCAGAGTGACCAGCGCAATCGCCGTGAAGCCGGGGCGCTTCCGCAACATGCGGATTCCATAGTGGACATCTTGCCAGAGCGTTCTCATTTTCCTCGTCCTCGACAGGGGAATACTGAAATCGTGGAATGGTGGGGCAATACGGGAGCATCAGCTCTTGTACCCATCATTCCAGCGTTCCCATATTCCATCATTCCCATCCTATTCGTATCTCAATGCCGCCATGGGGTCGATCCGCGCCGCCCGGCGGGCGGGGAGGTAGCAGGCCAGCATGGCTGCGGCAAACAACGAGGCCGGTATCAGCACGAACGTGGCCGGGTCACGGACACTGGTATGATACAGCATACCAGACATCAGCCAGGTAATGGCCAGGGCGCCGATCAGGCCCATCCCCAGACCCACCAGCGTCACGGTCAGGGCCTTTCTTATCACCAGGACCAGAATGTCCTTCCCTTCTGCACCCAGGGCCATGCGAATGCCAATTTCGTTGCGTCGCTCGTTCACCGCGAAGGTCATGACGCCGTGGAGGCCCACCAAAGCCATGAGCAGGGCTACAGCGCCCATGACGCCGAGGAGAATCATGCAGAATCGCTCCACGGACATCGAATCCTGGACGAGCTGGTTCATGGTGCCGATGGACAGAATGGGCTGGCCGGGGTCGATTTCCTGGAGGACTCGACGTGCCGCCCCGGCCCACTGGAGAGGGTTGCCCGCGGTCCGGATCGAGACTGTCATGTCGCGTTGCGGCAGTTGCGCCAACGGGACGTAGACAAAAGGCGAGAAGCCCTCGCTGCGCAGAGTGTTGAGCTTGACGTTGCCTACTACCCCCACAATCGTCCATGTCCGGTCCCAGAAGGTGAGCTCCTGACCGATCGGATCCCTGTCCGGGAGGCGCCGGCGCACGAACTCCTGATTCACGATCGCCACCGGCGGGCCCGATGGCTCATCCTGTGGTGCAAATGCGCGTCCCTGGACCACGGGGATATCCAGACAGGAGAAATGGTCATTGGAAATGCTCCGCGTCTCCGCATCCTGCCATTCCGGCTGGCTCACGACCCGGACCGAGTGGTTCCTGTTGATGGGGCTCATGGGCGCGATGTCGACCGCGCCGACAGCCCGGACACCGGGCAGGGCTTCCAGCTTGTCCAGAGCCTGCTGGAAGAAGGCGGCGCAATCCCGTTGGCTGCCGGTGTTTGGACGTACCACGTGCAGGACCAAGAGGCCCTTGGCATTGAAGCCCGGGTCAGACTGCTGGATTCTCACGAAGCTCTTGATGAGCAGGCCCGCGCCCGTCAATAAGATCAAGGCCAAGGCCATCTGCGCGACAATGAGGACTCCCAACATGCGGTGATGGGTTGGAGTGTGTGAGACGCGATGGCCGGATTCTCTTAACGCGGTGACCACGCCCCATCGCGATCCCTGCCAGGCCGGAAGAATGCCGAAGAACAGGCCGGCAAGCACGGACAACACCAGGGTGAATGACAGTACGGGCACGTTCAGGCGAATCTCCTCGAACATGGGAATCCCCCTGCCGCCGGTCTCCCGGATGCGGGGAGCGATCAATCGCAGCAGGTCCAGACCCCAGAAGGCCAAGACGAGCCCTAACGCGCCGCCCAACAAACCGAGCAACAAGCTTTCGGTCAGCAGTTGACGCATGATGCGTGTGGGTCCGGCGCCCAGGGAGCGGCGAATCGCCATTTCGTGACTGCGCGTCGCGCCCCTGGCCACCAGCAGGTTGGAGACATTGATACAGGCAATCGCCAGCAGAAGGACGACGGCCCCGTACGCGATGAGGAATGCATCGCGTATGCCGGCGATGAGGATTTTGTGCAGCGGTTCAAGGTGGATTCCCTTGTCCTTATTCGTGGTCGGATATTCCTCGGCGAGTTGGGACGCGACCTGTCTCATCTGAGCCTGGGCCTGTTCACAGGAAACATCAGGCCTGAGACGCCCCAGGACAGTGAGCCCGTGAAGGCTGCGATTCTCCTGGGTCCACTGTCGTTCCTTCAGGGGGATCAGGATTTGCGCCATATCTTCCAGGAACCCCAGAGGCGCTGCCACGCCAACAACGGTATAGGGTATCTTGTCCAGAGCAATGGTCCGGCCCACGATGTTGGGATCGCTGTCGAACCGGTCACGCCACAGGCCATGTGTCAACACGGCGACGTAGGGATTCTCCCCTTGCGAGGCCTCCGGCCCAAAACCCCGGCCCAGGGTCATCTTGGGCTGCATCGTTGGGAAGAAACTCGACGTCGCTCGCATGCCCTTCAATGCCAACGGTTCGCCGGCGCCGGTTAGAGCCAGACCACTACTGTAGTATTCGATAGCACACATGGATTCAAACACGGTATTCCGCTCGGTCCAATCGAGGTAGTCCGGGCCTGAGGAGGTGCTACTGCGCAACCCATTACTCCATTCGAGCTCCAGCAGCATGATGCGATCGGCTTGCGGGAAGGGCAGAGGACTGAGCAGAACAGTGTAAATCATGCTGAACAAGGCCGTATTCGCGCCAATTCCGAGCGCCAGGACCACAGCGGCGGTAATAGTCAACCCTGGCCGTTTCGCCAGCGTACGGACGCCGAATCTGAGGTCTTGCCACAACATTGTCATTGCGTGACTCCAGTTCTCAGTTGTCAGTTCCCAGTTTCTCAGTTCCTGGTTGGCAACCGCAAATTGTTAACTGCGGGTTCCTTCTCATTCATATCGCAGCGCCACCATCGGATCGATCCGCGCCGCCCGGCGGGCGGGCAGGTAGCACGCCAGCAGGGCAACAACGGCGAACATAGTCGATGCACCTGCATATGCTATGGGGTCCATGGGGCTGATGCCAAATATCACGGATGACAGCACCTTACTGATGATCACGGCGCCCGCGGCGCCGAAGCATAAACCCGTGCCGATCAATAAGGCGCCGTGGCGGAGGACCTGCTTCATGATGTCATGTTGTTGAGCGCCCAGAGCAAGGCGAACGCCAAACTCTTGGGTCCGCTGGCTGACCGAGTAGGCCATCACACTGTAGACACCGGCAATGGCCAACAAGCCGGCGACCATGCCGAACGTATAGTATGGCAATGAATCTATGTGCCGAGAATGCAGGCTTCTTTGTATGCGATACGACAAGGTGCTGACACCGGGAACGGGCATGGTCGGGTCTTCCCCTTTGATGAATTGAGTGACGGGTTGCTGCATCGTATCTTCGGTATTGGAGGTACGCATGACGACCGTCATATAGGACTTGCCGTTCTCGGCGGTATACGGCAGGTAAAGTTGCATTGGGATGACCTGATCGAGACCTCGATAACGGGTGTCCTGTGCGACGCCGATCACGCGATACCAAGGTTTCTTCGCGGTAAGTCGAAGTCGTTTACCCACGGCGTTCTCCCCGGGCCAGAAGTACTTGGCCAGGCTCTGACTAACGATGACCGTGCGCTCCGCTCCCGGATGACTGTCCCGTTCAATGAAGTTCCGACCGGCCAGGAGTCGTATACACATAGTCGCCATGTAGTCGGCCGAGACAGGATGCCAGACGACCTCCGGTTCGTGGCCCGGCACTACGGAACGCCCCCTCTCGGCGACGACATGACAGGTCAGCTCGCCGCCGCCATAGAGCGGGACTTTGTAGGTCAGCGCCGCGTGGTCGACACGGGGGAGCGTACGGACCTTCTCCAGGTGATTCTGAAAGAAGCCGTATATCTGCTGTCTTCCCTCAAATCGGCATTTGGATGCATTGATCTGGTAATAGAGGATATTGTCTGCTTGGAAGCCGGGATCGACCTGCTGCATCTTGCGAAAGCTCCGCCAGAGCAGCCCGGCACCGATCAGGAGGGTCAGGGCCAGGGCCATCTCGCCGATGACGATGGTGTTCAGGCTACGGCTGCGCCAGCGCGAAGCCGTTGCCCACGTGCCGGCGGATTTGAGGATTCCCTGAGGGTGCCCTTCGCGATACACCTGTAAAGCCGGGAGCAGGCCCGTCAATACCGTTGTGCCCACCACCAGTCCCAGAGAAAAAACCAGGTAACGACCATCCAATGCAACCGATTCCTCACTGCGGATCATCCAGGAGAGCCAGGGAATCTGGGCATCCAACGCCCACCAACTCATGAGCATCCCTGCGGCGGCAGCCAGTACAGACAATACAAGGCTTTCAATCAGGACTTGCTGCACAATGTGTGTGCCTCTTGCACCCAAGGTAATCCGAATGCCCAACTCACGACTGCGATAGGCACCCCGGGCAAGCAGAAGGCCACTGACATTGCAGCACGCGATCAGCAGCACCAGGCCCACGGCCCCCAGCAGAAGCATCATGTCATAACGCAAATCGCCTGTATGATAGGTCTGCGCCGATATCACTCTAAACTGTCGACCATCCGTTGTGTTCTTGGCCGACCCCCTGTGATTCAACCGCAGCAAATCCTGTTGCGCTTGTTGGATCCTTATTCCCGGTTGTAAACGACCGATCACGTTCAGCGCATAGCGACCTTGATTCTCAACCAGGGGAATCCACAAGTCCTGGCGGGCGGCAAACTCGTTGTCTGCTTCCAGTACTCCAATAACGGTGTACGTCCGCTTGTCCAACTCTAATGGCTGTCCCAGCACCGCTGGGTCGCCCTTATGGAAGCTCTGCCAAAAACCATGACTCAGTAGGACCACACCGGCAGCGGCCGGATGATCCTCCGCCGCCGTAAAGCAACGTCCCAGGGCAGCCTGGATGCCGAGGATATCGAAGAGCTCCGGCGTGGAGCGCATCACCGAGACTTCTGTGGGTTGACCCTCTACCAGGAGATTGCCCCAGCGCTGGTGATATGCCGCCATGGCTTCAAAGGTGGTATTATGCTCACGCAAACGGGTGAATTCGGAATAGGCGCCGGCATAACCCTCCGAGTTCCAGTCTTCCAGATAGACGACACGTTTGACGTGGGGGATCGGCAAGGGCTGCAAACAGGTTGCATTGAAGATGCTGAATACGGTAGCCGTCCCGGCAATGCCAATGGCCAGAATGACCACGGCCACAAGCGTAAACAACGGTTGTCTGGCCGATGTGCGGCAGGCGTACCTAATGTCGCTGAATAGCGTCGTCATTTCGTGGCTCCAACGTCTGATTCTTACGTCATAGCTCCTGGTTCTTGGCAAGGCCAACTGACTACGAATAACGAACAACGAACAACTCGCCACAAGTTTCACTCATACCGCAACGCCTCCATCGGATCAATTCTCGCCGCCCGACGGGCGGGTATCCAGGCGGCCAGGGCCGCGACCGTGACCATAATCACGATGGTCCCGATCATCGTGAGAGGATCATGAGGTTCGATGCCGTAGAAAATAGCCCGTATCAAGCGGACCAAAGCCAGCGCGACAGGCAGGCCGATGGCTACGCCTAGGGCCGCGAGCGTCAGAGCCTCTTGCAAGATCGGCCAGGCCACGTCCCAGGGACGGGCACCCAAAGCCTTGCGGATGCCCACTTCACCGGTTCGTCGCGCGACATTGTAGGCCATCAGTCCGTATAGGCCGATGGAGGACAGCGCCAAAGCCAGTAGGGCAAGGCTGCCACAAAGCGATGCAAAGAGACGTTCCCGAGCGAGAGCCTTTTTGAGTATGAGCTTCTGAGCGGTAATCCCCTCCAGCGGCAGGTTGCGGTCGATGTCGGCCACAGCCTTGCGCACGGCGGGTATCAGAGACATCGGTGGAAGCACAGTACGTACCATGCAGGTCATATCGAAGCGCCTAAGTTGCATATGATATGAGAAGTAGATCGGTGAAATGTCTCGACGTAAGTGCCAATATCTGTGGTTACTGCATATACCCACGATTTGATATCGATCATCATCGACCATTATGAACTGGCCCAGGGGATTCTCGTCCGGGAAGAACGAACGTCCGAATTCCTCATTGACGATGGCTACACGCTGGGATTCTAACGTATCCGTTGCACGGAAGTCGCGCCCTTGCAACAGGTTGATTCCCATGGTCGCGAAGTATCCGTCACTCACGACGTGTTCTTGTGACTCGCGCTGCTCTGCATCTGGACGACCGGGGATCGATACGCGTTCCTCGTGTGCGGATCCACTCAGTAAGGCACGCTCTGCGAGAGCAACCGACCGGACACCAGGAATTTCCGCGATTTTCTGACGGATGGCATTAAAGAAGGGTTTCACAGCTTCCGGGGGGGATAGGGACTGGGAAGATCTGATTGGAACCGACAAGAGATTCTCCGTGTTGAATCCCGTATCTGTTCGATAGAGATTGATCAAGGTACGGCATAGGAGTCCGCCGGCCATGACCAGAATGACGGAAAGACCCACCTGTGTACTGACCAACACTTTCCCCAGTCGGAGCCGGGGGGCGCCACGGGTCCCGTTGTCCTTTAGCCCGGCCGACGGATTGGTGTTTCCGGCACGCAACGCCGGAAAAAGACCGGACAACAAAGTGGTGAACATGCCGGCGACCAACGCAAACATTAAAACATTCGTATCAATCTGCAGGTTGAAGTTTCGATTGCTTGACGGATGGGTGATAAAAGCGGTCAGTGCCGTTCTTATCCATACGGAAAATACTAATCCGAGAAAAACACCCGCCAGTGATAGGATCGTACTCTCAGTGAGTGACTGGCGTATGAGACGCCACCGTCCGGCGCCTATCGCCGCCCGCACGGCCATCTCATGTTGACGGGCCGCTCCCCGAGCCAGAAGCAGACCTGCCAGATTCGTGCAGGCGATGAGCAGGACCAGACCCACCACGCCCATTAGGTTCCACAAGGGCCCAGCCGCTTCTCCACGTTCACCCAATACTCCGCACCGACCTTCCTGCAACCAGATCCCGGGCCGGTCGAATTCCGCTTTAGAGCGATTGACAACATGGCTGAACAGACGCTCCAATGATGTCTGCACCTGAGCCTCATTGGCCCCGGGAGCCAGTCGCCCCATCATCTGAACCCGCCATGTGTTATACGAACTTAACCACTCATCTTCTTCCATGAGCGGTTGAGCCACCATCGGCACATAGAAATCGGTGCGTGTTTGACCGATCAGGGGATCTACGTAATGGCGAGGGAGTACACCAATGATGGTAAAACCTGTTTTGCCTACTGTGAGGATCCGACCTATGACGTGAGGATCGAGACCAAAGACGCGTTGCCAAAAAGGATACGTCAGGAGGGCCACCGGCGGAGCGCCCGGGCGATCATCATCGAGCGTAATCGGTCTACCAATCAGGACCGGTGCGCCGTAGCCCTTGAAAAAGTTACCCGACACCATCCGTGCACTTGCCAAAGACACAACGCCGCCTGCATTGATCGTCTGGGGATCCTCAATATAGGAAAAGGCGAAAATATCGGAGAATCCTTGTGCCTGCTTGGCGAAGTCCAGATATGCGTGATACGGAAAGGAACCGCCGAACGTCTTAGATCCGGTGCGACTTCTGGGCCCAAGATGATAACGAATCTTGGGCCGACTATCACTTGTCCAGTTGATCACACGCAACTCATGCGGATTGCGTACCGGCAAAGACTTGTACAGGATACCGTTGATTATACTGAAGATCGCCGTATTCGCTCCAATGCCCAGGGCCAGTGACAGCACCGCGACCGCCGTGAAACCGGGGCTGTTACGCAACTGACGAAGTCCATACCGTATGTCGTGCCATAGAGTTTGCATTTGTCTCTCCTTTATTCGTATCTCAGCGCCACCATCGGGTCTACCTTAGCGGCACGACGTGCAGGCAGGCAGGTGGCCAGCATAGCCACACCCGTGAGCAGGATAATGGCTATTGTCAGGGTGACCGGATCGTAGGGCTCAATGCCGAAGAGATAGCTGTGTATGATCCTGACTGTGGCAAGGAAGACAGGCACGCCCAGGGCAGTTCCCGCAATGACCATTAGCAAGGCACTACGCAGGATGGTCCAGGCCACGCGGCCGGTCGTGGCCCCGAGTGCCATCCGCAGGCCGATTTCGTTGATGCGCCGTGTGACACTGTAGGCCATAATACTGTACAGGCCTATGCATGAAAGCAGCATGGCCAGGAAGGCTAGACTCAACGCCAGAGAAGCAAAGCATCTTTCGCGGGCGATGGATTGGTCAAGTTGGACGGCCTGGGTCTTTATATCGGTTAGTGGAATGGCTGGGTCAAGACTAGATACGACTTTTCGCACGGCCGGGAGTAGGGTCCAGGGGTCCTGTGACGTCTTCACCGCGTAATACGCCCAGACCAATTGTGGGGGAACGTTTTGGGGCAGCCAGCGATAGGGGTAGAAAACTGTGGGTTCAGCCGGTTTCTTGAGACTGGTGTCTTTTATATCTGCGCACACACCCACGATCTCATATTCTTCCTGATCCTTAAACCATGTTCGGCCTATGGGATCTTCGTTGGGAAAAATCGTGCGTGCCAACGTCTGATTGACGATAACGACCTTGGCCCTGCTTGCTCTGTCTGTGGCTCGAAAGTGGCGCCCTCGACGTAGTGGAATGCCCAGGGTGGAAAGGAACGAATCGCTGATGTGCATTGCTTGTACCCTCAGCGCCGCGTCTGTTGCATTGATTCTGTTGAGACGGACCGTCCCCGAACTCATCGGCTTGCCGCTTAGGAGCAGGTAATTGGAGTTGGCTACCGCATTCACACCCGGCAAGGCTTCAAGGGAGGATCGTACCTGTTCATAGAAATCGACCAATGCCTGGCCCTGATAACCGGCCTGGGTGGCGTCGATCTTGAACACCAGCAGATCCTTAGCATGAAATCCGGTTTCTACCCGATACAGGTTGATAAGGGTCCGTGCGAACAGCCCGGCACCTGCAAGCACCAACAGGGACAGTCCCATTTGCGCGGCGACCAATGCCCGTCCCCATCTCAGTCGGGACAACCCCGCCCCTGATCGGTCGCGCAATACAGTGATAGCACTGGCACGCGTCGCACGCCAGGCAGGCATCAAAGCCGCTAACAGGGCCGTAGCTACAGACACCCCGATAGCAAACCAGAAAACCCGCATGTCACTCGGCACATCGAGTGTGATGTCGACAGGCCAGAGCAAACGGATGAGCACGGTCTTGCCCCATACGGCCAACATCAAACCCCCTGCCGCACCGGCCAGGGCAATCAGCAGGCCTTCGACCAGATGCTGACGGATCAGACATCCGCGTCCGGCCCCGAGTGCAGCCCGAACGGCCATCTCGTGGTGACGCTTCAGGCCCCGCGCCAACATGAGTCCGGCGAGGTTGACACAAGTGACCAATAACAGGATACCCACCAATCCCGTCAATAGCCAAAGAGGCTTGGCCAGTGTGACCCGAGGCGCTAACGGGCCGCCCCGTCCATCTTCTATGACGACTTGGGCGGTGTTTTCGATGTTGTCAAAGAGCGCTCCTTGCACACTCTGGGCAAACAGGACAGCCAATGCAGACTTGAGCTGCGCCTCATCTGTACCCGGTGCCAAGCGGGCCATGGCCTGTACCCAATAGATATTGTCTGAGGTCAAGGGACAATTCGGGCACATCTGGGGCTGTTGCGAAAAAGGAAGGTAATAATCACAACGATATCCTGTTACCAGCCCACTGAATTCTCGAGGAAGCACACCGATGATCTTGAAACTATGATTGTTGAGCGTCACGGATTGGCCGAGCACCTGGGGATCACCATTGAAACGCTGTTGCCAGGCGGCATAGGAAATAACCGTAACCGGTTCTGCCTCAGGCGGGTCATGCTCCGGCGTCAGTCCTTGACCAAGCAAAGGAGTCAGGCCCAATCCCTGAAAGAAGTTGCCGGACACCATGAGACCTCTGGCACTGGAGGCCTGCCCGCCGGCCATAACCGTTAAGGGTGAAAGACCAGTATCGGTGAATTCCGCAAATCCAAAAACCTCGGCCTGCCCGGTGACCTGTTCTCGAAATCTGTTATACATGGGATACGAAAAGACCTTGGCAGCCATCCGGCCTCCTGGGGCATCCGATGGGCGACCGTACCAGAAATTCGTGTTCCGCAATGGAGGCGCAGTCCACGTCAGCACGCGCAGAGCCCGTGGATCCTTCACGGGTAGCGAACGCAGTAGAATGGCATTGACGAGTGAGAAGACCGCCGTGCCAGCACCGATGCCCAGCGCCAGTGAAACTACCGCCACCGCTGTAAAGCCGGGTGACTTAATTAACTGTCTGATGCCGTATTTGATGTCGTTAAAAAAAGTACTCATTTATAATTCCTTCTATATTCTGATTTCTGTCTCACTCGTATCTCAACGCCTCCATCAGGTCGATCCGCGCCGCGCGGCGGGCCGGGATAAGGCAGGCCAACAGCGATACAGTGATTATCAACAACGGGACCAGGACAAAGGTCACGGGATCGGTTGTACTGACTTCATACAAATAACTGGAAAGAAAACGTGTCAAGCCGATCGCACCGGCGACTCCGATGACCAAGCCGATCGTCAACAATACCAATCCCTGCTGGAGAACCATAGTCAGAATACTTGTCCTTTGGGCCCCCAACGCCATTCGGATGCCTATTTCACGAGTGCGTTGAGCCACGGCGTAGGACACCACGCCATAGATGCCGATAACGACTAGTAAAAGTGCAATGAATGCAAAGACCGTTAAGAAGGCGGTGGCGAATCGCTCCTGACCGATGCACTTGTTCATTTGTGCTTTGAAGGTATTCACATTATAAAGCGGCAGTGTCGAATCGATATCCCTGAGTATGGCTCTGACCTGCTCGATAACAGTACTCGTGTCAGACTGCACTCGAATCACAATGTTCAAATCAGAACCTTGGAATATCGCATCGAATGGGAAAAATAAGTGATTGGGCTTATCCATTCTGATATTGCCCTGAATAATGTCGGCAATAATTCCAACTACCCGATACTGCTGCCCGCAGAAAGTCAGCTCCCTGTCAATCGGATCTTCATCCGGCCAGAATCGTTGGGCCAAAGACTCATTGATGACAACAACCCCCTCTTTTTTCTGATGATCTTCCCGCGAGATGCCACGTCCTCTTTGGACCGGAATCTGTAGTGTCCTGAAATAATCCGGGCTGATGTTATGATAGATTGCCCGAACTTGTTTTCCATCCGGGGATTGATACCCCTCAACGTCCACAGGGGCATTGCTACCCCAAGGTGAACAGGGCATGGAGGAATCCGTTGACACACCTTTGACAGAAGGCAAGGCACTCAGTCGTTCCAACAGGTTCTCACTAAATTGATAGCGCTGTTGCTTGTTCATTCCCCTGATGCCGACGTTGAAGGTCATCAGGTTTTCCCGGTTGAATCCGGTATCGGCGGATGAAAGCCGTATCATGCTCCGAATCATCAAACCCATACCAATGGACAAGACCAGTGCCATGGCAATCTGGCCGGCAATCAGCATATTAGAGAACCTGGCATGGCGTCCTGAAACGCTTCGTCGTCCCGTCAAGACATTGACCAAGCGAGGTCCGTGCAGAAACCAGAATGGAGCAATACCAAGGGAAATCCCAACCAACAAAGAAATGGCCAAACCGAAAAGAAGCTCCCTCGGATCAATCCGTATAGAATCCGCCATAGGTACAAAACCAGCGATCTTTACCCTGAAAACGGCGACCATCCAGACGGTAATAACCAAGCCTGTAACACCGCCAACCAGTGACAGCAGAGTACTTTCAGTCGTGAACTGGCGAAGCAGCCGCAGCTTATTGGCGCCGAGGGCACGACGAACGGCCACTTCCGTATCCCTCGATGACGCCCTAGCCAGCCACAAACTAGCTACATTTGCACATACAATCAGTAGAATAAATCCAACGATCGCAGAAAGCACCCACAGAGTGATTCGTACACCACGGACGACAGTATCACGCAGACCATACATCAGCACTTCGCTATCGGGTATTCCTCCGTAGTTTTGAGCCAGGCGACTGCGCAGTTCGTTCAGCAATGGCATAGCCTGCTCTATTGTGATACCTTTCTTAAGATTTCCTATTGTGCTAAGCCAACAACTATACCTATTCGTTCGCTGGTCGCCGGACGGATTCAGAACGGTCCATACCTGGGCATCTCTAATAGAATCGGGATAGCAAAAGCCTGGAGGCAACACTCCAACAATGGTATAAACCTTGTTGTGCAGTGTGATAGTTCGGCCCAAGACATCTTGGACTTGTCCGAATCGGCTCCGCCAGAGGTCGTGACTGACAACGGCTACAGGTTCGTTGCCTTGCTGTTCATCGGCCCTTGTGAACGTTCGGCCCAGGTGGGCAGATACATCAAGCAATGAAAAGAAATTACCGCTCACCTGCGCACCCTCAATCTTGCTGGTACCCTGGTCCTCAATCATATCGAACCTGGCCGGCGCATAAGCAGCAAAATCCTCAAATACCTGATTCTGCTCCCTCCAATCCAAAAAATCAGGATAAGAAAAGTTAGTTATCACCCCATGCTGTTTGACGTGCTGCTGGACAACAACCAGACGGTCCGCATCCTTAAACGGCAGCGGCCGTAGTAGAACAGCATTGACCACACTGAAAATCGTAATGTTGGCACCAATACCAATTGCCAGCGTCAATGCGGTCACAATTGTGAAGCCGGGACTCTTTGCCAGTCTTCGAAAGCCGTATTTGATATCCTGCCAGAGCGTCGTCATTGCATGACTCCAAAAGCCAGTCGGCATCGTGGAATGGCGGAATGATGGAATGCTGCGAGAACGCCAGCGTTCTGGCCCATGATTCCAGTACTCCCATGTTCCATCGTTCCAATCCTATTCGTATCTCAACGCCACCATGGGATCGATCCGCGCCGCTCTCCGGGCGGGGAGGTAGCTCGCCAGCGCGGCCGTTACCAACACTACCGCGACGACGACGGAGATGACCAATGGGTCATGCGCCTCTGTCTCGTACAGCAGACTGTTGAGGATTCTGCCGCAGGCCAGAGCGCCGGCAACGCCGAAGATCAGACCGAGCACAATGGGCGTCATTCCCTGCCGCAGGACCATGGAGCAGAGGTCGAGTGGGCGAGCGCCGAACGCCGCGCGGATACCCATCTCCCTCGTTCGCCGCGTCACGGAGTAAGAGACCACGCCATAGATGCCAAGACCGCCCAGCAAAAGCGCACACACAGCAAAGATGGAGGTCAGTAGCATTTGGAATCGCCGCTGCGAGACCGATTCCTCCAGCACCCCACGCATCGTCCGCAGATTCGTAATCGGTGCATCGGCATCTGTATCGTGAACGGCCGCACGAACCGAACCGGAGATCGAGAGCGGATCGCCCTTCGTGCGCGCCACAACAGTTATATTTCGACGGTTCGTGAACCAATGCGGGTGATAGAGCATCGGCACCGCGTCGTGATCGGCGCGGGCACGGACGTCCTTCACAACGCCAATGATTTCCCTCTCCGGTCCCTGCTCCATGACCTTCTGTCCTACCACGGTATCCTGCCCGGGGCAAAGTGCCCGGGCCAGCCGCTGCGAGATGACGACTACATTCCGCGACCGGTCCGTCCGGTCGAATGTGCGACCCTCCAGCAAAGGGATACCCATGGTCTTAAAATAGCCGGGGCTGACAACGCGCACGTTTGCCAGCGGGCGCTCCCATTCCGGCCGCGTATCGCCGGGCAGCCACACGGGATTCACCCAATGCTCGCCCTCCAAAGGCAGCGCGCTAACGATGGCCGCCGACTCAACACCGGCGGCGGATGTCAAATGTTCGAGCAGACGATCATGGAAACTAATTGCCCGCTTTTCTTCGGCTGGTGGCAGGGGGATATCGGCGGCCAGGACGGCCGGGGCTTGGAAGCCCCGATCAGCGTACATGATCCGCGCAAAACTGCCCAGGAGCAATCCGGCCGTCACCAGGACCATGACGCCAAGACCCACTTCCGCCGCCACAAGTCCGCTGCGAATGCGAAGCCCAACCGCGTCGCTTGTAGCCGTACGTCCCCCGGCCTTCACAACATGTTCGATATTGGTCGCCGCCGTGCGCCACGCGGGCAGGATACCGGACAATACCGTGGTTATTACGGTCAGCGCAACAGCAAAGAACAGCACATTTCCGTCAATGCGGACTTCGCCTAAGCGGGGGATATCAGCCGGCGTAATCCGGACGAGTATGTCGATGCCTGCTGTTGCCACCGCCACGCCAAGGGCTGCCCCCGGAAGCGCTATGAGAATGGTTTCCATAATCGCCTGCCGCAGCAACTGTGTCCGGCTGGCGCCGAGCGCCGACCTGACCGCCGACTCCAGCCCGCGGCGTTCCGCCCGGACAAGGCCGAGAATGCCCAAGTTCAGGCACGCGATCAGTAAAAGGGCCCCTATTGCCCCCAGGATGATCAGAAGACCGCGGCGGGAGTCTTGCACCAGTATCTCCTTCAGCGGCTTAACAACGGCATGCAGATCGAGGTCATTCAGCCTCGCCGTATCCACGACTTGAGCCATAATCACGTTCAACTCCACCGCCGCTTGTTCACATGTCACGCCGTCCTTCAATCGGCCGACCACACGGAAGATGCCGGCCATCGGGTCGCTTCGCTCTCGCTCGGTGAACACCTTGGGCAAGAATATCGCCGGGCGTGGACTGATCTCAAGCAGCGCCACACCGAATGGATTGACATTCGGGAATCGGAAGGTTTCCGGCAACACACCAACAACCGTGTACGCGTCATCATTCAGCGTGATGGTTTCACCAAGAATTGAGGGATTGGCGCCGAATTCTCGCCGCCATAGCCCGTCACTAATGATCGCGACACGGCTCGATCCCTCTTCGTCCTCGGCAGTGAAGACCCGTCCCATCGCCGGCTGCATACGCAGGGTCCCGAACAAATTCGCGGAGACTTCCAGAGTTTCCAACTGCTCTGGCTCCCCTGTGCCGGTCAAAGTCGTAGGGTACTGGCTGATGAGCGAAAGGCTCTCAAACGACGAGCACCGTTGACGCCATTCGATGAAGAGCCGTCCACCGACCGGTAATAAGGGAAACTTATCCACAACCCGTGGGCTGAACTGAGTGACAAAAACAAGCTGCTGGGACTGCGGATAGGCTAGCGGGCGCAGGAGTACACCGTTGACCATCGAGAAAATGGCGGTAGTCGCCCCGATGCCTAGGGCCAGGGTCAGCACCATCACAATTGCATAGCCCGGACTCCTCACCAGCATCCGAACACCGTATCTGATGTCTTGCCACAGCGTTCCCATGTATGTCTCTCCTATTCGTATCTCAGCGCCACCATCGGATCGATCCGCGCCGCCCGGCGGGCGGGCAGCCAGCAGGACACAAAGGCCACAGTGCCAAGCAATAGCACGGTGAGAACAAACGTCACGGGGTCCGTGGGCGTCACGCCGTAGAGGAGACTGGAGACCACGCGAGTCAAGGCAATCGCCAGGAGTACGCCCAAAGCACATCCAAGCGAAGTAAGCGTCATTCCCTGGCGCATGATGACGAAGATCACGTTGCGCCCCCGAGCCCCCAGAGCCATCCGCACCCCGATCTCGCGCGTACGCCGGGCCACGGCGTAGGACAGGATGCCATACAGGCCAAGGCAGGCGAGCACCAGAGCCAAGAGGCTGAAGAGGCCGACCAGACTGGAGAGCGACCGCTCCCGGAATAACTGGTCGTTGAGCAGGTCGGTCATCGTTTGCAAGTCGGTTACCTCGACCTTCGGGTCCAGCTCGCGCACGACCTTTCGAATCCCGCTTGCCGCAACGAGCGGATTGCCCACGGTCCGGGCGTGGAAGAAGCTCAGGACGCCTCGGCGGTTCGGCGCCGGGATGCTGTAGACGGAGGGCCTCGGGCCGCCGCGGAGTTGCTTGTGGATTACGTCTTTGGCCACGCCGATCACCTCGAAAGAGGGCCCCGAGCCGTCGGCTCGCAGGAACTGTCCCACCGCATCAGCCTTGCCGAACAGCGTTCGAGCGATCGTGTCATCAATAATCACGGCGCGCGAGCCTTGGTCCATCTGGCCGACGGGGGCGGTTGGTTCGTCCTGAGGGCCGAAATCCCGGCCGCGCAGCAATGGAATGCCCATGGTCGCGAAGTAGTCCACGGTCACGGCGGTCCCGCGCACGTCCAGACCTTCGTCGATGTCGAGGTCGCTACGCTGCGGAACGACTTTGTAGGGGCCCCAGCCGCTCTCGCTGCCGCCCAGCGACTGGATGCTGGAGCAACAGGCGGACCGCACTCCCGGCAGGCTCTCTACGCGCCGCAGAACCTCCCAGTAGAAATCCCCGCGGCGCTGCCGGTCGTAGTCCTTTCCCAGATCGAGTTGAAAGGTCAGGAGATTCTCCCGAGTGAGCCCAACGTCGACTGACTTGAGCTTCTGCATCGTCCGCACGAACAGTCCGGCCCCGATCAGCAGGCAGCACGTGACGGCGATCTGCGACACCACCAGCCCCTTGTTCCAGAACTGCCCGGATTCACCACTGAAGGCGCCGGCCTGGTCCTTGAGGGTCGTCGTCAGATCGAGGCGGCTGCTCCGCCAGGCCGGAAGGAGCCCGAACAGCACCCCCGCGAAGACGGAAATCGCGAACGTGAACGCCAGGATTCGCAGATCCAGCCCCAGATCGAGCAGGACGGTCTCGCCATAGCTGGGAACAGCATAGTGGGCCAGCAGTCGAGCGCCCCAGTGCGCGACGAGAAGGCCCATGACGCCTCCCACCATGGCCAGCAGCAGGCTTTCCACGGCCAATTGGCGAATCAGAGTGGATTGGCCCGCGCCGAGAGCGGCCCGCATGCTGAACTCGCGCCGGCGCGCCGCTCCACGCGCCAGCAGCAGTCCCGCCAGATTCGCGCACGCGACCAGCAGGACCAGGCCGACGATCGCCATCAGGATCAAGAGCGGCCGCCGGAACTCCCAGCGCAGCCGGGAGTAGCCCGTCCCCCCGGGCTGCACCTCGATTCTCTGCCCCAGGAATCGACGCCGCTCTGTCTCCGAGAAGGACGACGCGTGTCGGGCGACCTGGCCCTCCAGCGTTTGCCGAAATATCACGTCCAACTCGGCCTGGGCTTGTTCCCTGGTCGCGCCCGGCTTCAGGCGTCCCATGACCCGGAGCCATTGTGATCCCTTTTCGGCCAATCGTCGTCGGGCCGGGTCGGTTTGCGGGAGCATCTGGATTGGCCACCATAAGTCGGGCGTGGTCCCGATCTCGAATCCTGAGAAGCGGCGTGGAGCCACGCCGATGATAGTGACAGCGATATCATCCAGCAGAACCGTCTTGCCAACCGCTGCTGGGTCGAGGCCAAAACGGCGACGCCAAAAACCGTGGCTGATGACGGCAACCGCTTGTGGGTCGCCCTCACGGTCGTCTGCGGGCGTCAGAGTCCGCCCGAGGACGGCCGGCACACCCAAGACATCGAAGAAGTTCCCCGATACCGCCCGGACTCCGACACGGCCCACGTCCCGGCTGTCCGCACCGTCAACAGTCATGCGGTACCTGTGAACGCCGGTCGCGGTGAACAGGCCGGCGAACGACCGGCTGTTGTCGCGCCACTGCTGGTAAAGCGGGTAGGAGAAACTCGCGTTGCGGCCATACCACGCGTGGACGGTCACCAGGGCCAGTTGCTGCGGGTCCTTCACCGGCAGCGACTTCAACAGCAGTGCCTCAATGAGGGTGAAGATCGCGGCATTCGCCCCGATGCCCAGCGCCAGCGTCAGCACCGCCACGGCGGTGAAGCCGGGGTTTTTCCTCAGCATCCGAACGCCGTATCGGATGTCTTGCCAAAGCGTTCCCATCGGTTTCTCCCATTCATACCTTGGCGTCACCATCGGGTGAATCCAAGACGCTCGGTATCGGCTGGCAACAAGCCGTAACAGTCACGTCGACCGGAGGCAGCGATATGCACGGTCTACACCACGTCGAATCCGCTTTGCTTGAGTTCGGCGGCTTCCTGCTGCTTGCGGGCGGCCTCTTCCTCTTCGACGATCCGGCCATCGAACAGATGGACCGTGCGCTGGGCGTGGCGGGCGTAGCGCGGGTCGTGCGTGACCATGCAAATCGTCGCGCCTTCCTTGTGGAGCTCGGCCAGCAGGCCCATCACGGCTTCGCCGTTGTTGGAGTCGAGGTTTCCGGTCGGCTCGTCGGCCAGCAGGATGGACGGTCGCCCCACCACCGCACGGGCGACCGCCACCCTTTGCTGCTGGCCGCCGGAGAGTTGAGCCGGATAGTGTTTCATCCGATGGGACATCCCCACCCGCTCCAAGGCCTCCTGTGTCCGCTGCTTGCGCTCGGCGGAGGGCATGCCCCGATAGGTCAGGGGCAGCTCAACGTTCTCATAGACGGTCAGGTCGCCGATGAGGTTGAAGCTCTGGAAGATGAAGCCCACCTGGCGGTTGCGGATGCGGGCCCGTTGCGAGGCCGAGAGGTTCGCCACCGATTCGCCGCCCAGCCGGTACTCACCCTCGGTCGGGGAGTCCAGCAGGCCCAGGATGGCCATGAGGGTCGATTTGCCGCAGCCGGAGGGGCCTGCGATGGAGACATATTCGCCCTCGGCGATGGACAGGTGAATCCCGGCCAGGGCGTGCGTCTCCACCTCCTCGGTAACAAACACTTTGTGCAGGTCCTCGACATGGATGAGAGGTTCGTTCGATTGTGCCATACTTCAGTTCCCAATTCTCAGTTTGCGGTTCTCAAAGGTAAGGTGTGCCCTGCACACCGATATCAGGTTCGACGCTGAAGACAAATGCGAATCTCGAAGCACGAGACCCGAAACAAATCCAAAGGACGTGAACCCCGGCGCCTCGCGGAGGGTCCGTTTGGGATTTTGGATCTCGGTCGTTCGTGCTTGTTTCGAATTTCGCATTTCGTGCTTCGGATTTCTATTTCAGTCTGATTCTATCGTGTTCGTCCCATTGGGACATGTCGCTCAGGATGATTTCGTCTCCCGCCTGCAGGCCGTCAAGCACCTCAATCGTGCTGACGGAAGTGCGGCCGAACTGCACGCGGGTCCGCACGGCGAACTTCCCGCCCTCGACCACCTTGAACAGTTCCGAGGCGCCCTCCGAGGAGGCCACGACGGGCCGGCCGACGTTCAGAACATCTTCCAGCCGCTCGATTTCAATCGTGCCGACGACCGACAAATCCGGCCGGGCGCCCAGCGGCAGGACGCCGTCGAGCGAGACGTCCACCGTCACATTCCCCTCCATGACAGTCGGATCGATCCGCGAAACCTTTCCGCACACGGTTCCGTGATGGGTATCGATTTCCGCGTCCAGACCGAGGATGACATCCCGGGCCTGGGCCTCCGGAACCTTCAACTGGGCCTTCAACTGCTTGGGATTGGTGATCTTCGCCAGGACCGTGCCGCTGGAAACGGACTGGCCGGGCTCGATCTTTTCTTTATCCTTGACCTGGGCCAGAACGCCGGTCGTGCCGGCCCGGACGTGCAGCGACCCGGCCTCTTTCTGCTTGAGCTCATACAGGGACTGGGCCTGGAGCACGGACGCCTCCGCCTCCGCCAGTTGTGCGGGCACCGTCCGCGTGCGGAACATATCCAGACGCTTCTTATTGACCTCCAGGAGCATCTCCAACTGTTCCACCCTCGTCTTCGAGAGCGTCAACTGGAGCTCCGAGATCAGGTCGCTCTCAAACTGTTTCTGGTCTACCTCGGCCCGGAGCTTTGCCTCCCGCAGGTCCGCCTGCATCTGGGCCCGACGGGCTTCCATTTCCAGCAATTGATCCTCCGTGGTTGCTTTCTGCGCCGTCAGCCGTGCCTGCGCGGAACTCCACTGAGATTTTGCATTGAGCAGTTCCAGATCGAGCTGTGGATTGTTCAGTTCCAGGATGACCGTATTGGGCTCGACGAGTGCCCCCGGCTCGACCAGGACCCGCACCACCCGGCCTGCTACGGTGGCCGGGACCCAGAGGATATCCTCCGACACCAGCGTCCCGACCCCGCGCACCTGCCGGAGCATGGGCCCGCGCTTGACCGTATCCAGCCACAGCGTGCGACGGTCCACGCCAGGCGCCGCCGGCTCCAGGCGCGACACGCCCACCGTCACCACCGCCACCACGACCAGACCCGTCGTGGCCATCAGCCCGCGCCGAATCATTTTCTTACGTTTCGCAGATTTTCGCGGTATATCCATGCCAAACCCACCGATTCAAGTCGTTCATTCTGCAAACTGGAATGATGGAACACTGTACGAGCGCCGCCTCTTCCACCCATTATTCCAGTATTCCATCCTTCCACCTCTACTCATATCTCAACGCCACCATCGGATCGACTCGTGTTGCACGGATTGCAGGCATAAGAGACGCCAGGCACGACACCCCGCCTATGATGCCTAATCCGAGTAATAACGACAGCGGATTTAAAGGGTTGATATCATATACCAGGGAACGTAGGACAAAGGATAGTGCGGCGGTGAGCGTCAACCCGATGGCCAATCCAACAATCAATAATAAGCCTGCCTGTCGAACAACAAAGTGAAGGATGTGGCAACGTAATGCACCCAGAGCAATACGTACGCCGATCTCATGTTTGCGTTGCATCACGTTATAGGAGAGCGTGCCATATATTCCGACTACTGTAATAGCTGAAGCAAGACCCATGAAAGCGTTGGTAGCAAACGTGTAAAACCGTCGGCCGCTGGTTGAGCTTTCCACCACCTGCTTCATGGTACGGATATCGACCAGAAGCAAATCGGGATCGATACGAGCCAGCTCTTGCCTAAGCAATGGAACAAAGGCATTTGCTTTTGCAGTCGTGCGTATCACCAATGTACCCGCGTTCATGCGACCGCTTTGAAACGGGAAATATATCTGTGGCAGTGCAGGTATTTCTGCGCCCCATTGCCTTACATCTTCTACTACACCTATGACTTTTGCTTTGAAAAAGGGATTTGGGAATGGAGGCTTAAGCATCTTGCCGATAGGGTCCTGCTCAGGCCACAATGCCTTAACGAGGGCACGATTTACAGCAACACCAATAAACTCACCTTCGCTGTCAATCTTTTGTGGAGACCGCCCCTGTATGAATGGAATTCCCATGCTTCCGAAATAATCTGGTGAGATATAGCTTATTTCCGCAAGCGGTAGCAAACGATACATGGAAGGATCGACGGATTTTTCGTTTTGGATGATTGGACAACTGAAACTACCCTCAAGAGGAATATTTGTTCCGGTCGCGGCATAGCTAACTCCGGACAAGGCACCGACACGCTCGATTAACTGGTTCCAGAATTGTTCTCTGGCTTCGGTATTATTATAACGCTCACCGCGCAGAATTATATTGGATGTAAGCACATTCTCTGAGACGAGATTTTTATTTATATTCATAACATTAAGATAGCTCTTTGAAAGCAGTATCGAACAATTTGCAATAGCAAGCACTAAAGCGATTTGCCCTATTACCAGATACCCGAGAAATCGATGTCTGATTCGCGAGCTGGTTTGTGACCGACCGCCTTGTTTGATCATTTCCGTGACGTTGCTTTGCGCTGCCGTAAAGGCTGGCAGCAAACCAAACAAAAAAGCAGTTAGCACAGCAAGGCCAATCGAAAAGATCAGGACTATTCCGTCTGTTCGCAGACCAAGTCTTTGCGATTCAAGAACTGTTGCCGGTGGAATAAAGCGTCTGACGAAGGTCAGACCAAATGCAGCCAGCAGGACACCTGCAGCACTGCCTAAAAGAGCCAATAGAAAACTCTCAGTCAATAGAAGTCTTATCATATCCGAACGTCGAGCTCCAATAGCAAAACGCAAAGAGAATTCTGCCTGTCTTTTGGTACCCCGTGCCAGAAGCATGCTGGCAACGTTAGCGCATGCAATCAGAAGTAACAGCGCCACGGTTGCGAAAAGAAACCACATACTGGACCTAGTGTTGCGGGTTATCTCCTCGTGATGCGAACGCAGACAAAACGGCCGAGATTGGTTTGTGTCAGGATACTCTGCTTCGAGCTGTGAACCAATCATCCTGATTTCAGCTTCTGCCGCTGCAAAGCTCACGCCCTCCTTTAGCCGTGCCATACACAATAACCATTGAGGGCTGCGATTCTGTGATCTCAGTACACGGGGCAGCCAGATCTCATAGCTACGACCCCCGTGTCGAGACGTGTAGAATTCAAAGTTCGCAGGCATAACACCTATAATCGTAGTCTCCTGTTTGTTCAGGCGCAGAGTCTTCCCGATAACCTCCTGATCGCGGCCGAAAAGCCTTTTCCACAGCCCATAACTGATAATCGCTACAGGTGCCGAGTCGGAATTATCCTCATCGGCCTTGTCGAAAAATCGCCCGCGTACCGGCTGCATCCCGAATACACGCAACAAGCCGGCTGTACTACGGACCGCGTGTATGGATTCTGGTTTGTCACCTCCAACGTCAACTCGTTCGAGAGTATAAGCCGCAATATCGGAAAATGACTCGTTTTGCTCTCTAATATCAAGGAAGTCGGGCGCAGAGAGCGGCCCCTCGCCATCCTTGGAAACGCTTGACCAAACGTGGACGATTCGGTCCGCATCAGGATATGGAAACGGATTGAAGACCCACGCTTTGAAAACACTAAAAAGGGCGGCGGTAGCCCCAATGCCAAGTCCGAGTGTCAGCACGGCCACAGCCGTAAAGCCGGGGCTCTTGATGAGCTGGCGAGTACCGTATTTTAGGTCATTGACAATTGTTGTCATTTATCATTCCTTCTGTATCCTGTCTTCAGTATCCTGTCTTCAGTATTCTGTCTTCTGTCTTTCATCATTCATATCTCAGCGCCACCATCGGATCGATCTTTGCCGCCCGGCGGGCGGGGATGAAACATGATATCAGACACACAATTGTCAGCAGCAAACTAACGGCTATAAAGGTCGTTGGATCGGTTGCAGTCACGCCGAAAAGAAGGCTCCTGAGCACACGCGTCATTGCCAATGCTCCGACCACACCGATAACCAGTCCGATCGATATCAACCCCAATCCCTTTCTGAGCATAATTGCGAGCACGTCGGTCTGATAGGCGCCCAGTGCCATGCGAACGCCGATTTCATGTGTGCGCTGGGCGACGGAATAAGATATGACGCCGTATAATCCCACTGCCGCCAGAACAAGGCCCACAC
>CAYFUB010000479.1:0-9812 GCA_964346195.1 uncultured Pirellulales bacterium | reverse complement strand
ATTCCGGCAACCTCCGGCGCGCGCTACGGACCTTCGCGAGCCTGCCGGCGAGACGCCGGCAGGGAGTTTGGCGCTTTGAGGCCACCGGCGGCGAGGATCGTAAGTATGGGTCGGCGGCCAGCACGAGCCGGAATCGCACCGCTCGCCCAACACCACCATGCCGGAGGCCCGAAAGCGGTAAACTCCCGCCGCGCCGTGCCGGAAGCGCTCTGTCGCGGAGCGGACCTCCCGGGCGCCAACCCCACCAGGGCCCTAAGGACCGCCACTAGATTCCGGCCGCACCCCGAGCCATCCTGCAATCGTACAAGCCCGGGAACCGCCCCCGTCGTCATTTGGGCACAAGCAACTCGGCGTTGTCCACCCACATGACGAAGAAGGGTTGCTCGGCGTCGCGTTTTTGCATGTAGATGAGGAAGGGTCGGTTGAACGCGAACTTCCGCGGAATGGCGGCAATAGCGATGTTCGACTCACTTTCCAACATAGCCCCGGATCGGTCCAGGCGGAATTCAATCGTCTGGAGGGCCTCAATGATGGGCATCGCCGGGTTGGCGTTGACGACCACTTTGCCGATCAATTCCCGGAAACGATGGTCGATCCGCCAGAACATCTCAGGGATCTTGACGACGTCGGCCCTATCGAGCCGGCTCGCCTCCTCACAGTCATGCCGGTCTTTGAACTCCACGGTCTGAAGGCGGATGTACTCCAGCGTATACGCCAACGAGCCCCTGGGCTCGACCACCGCAACGACTACCTGGTACGGCTCGCTATGGCGGCACAAATCGAGGGCGTATTCCTCCAATTGCCCTAGCCGATCCCGGTCTTTCGCCTCGCGCGAATAGAGGATCTCCACCTGCTCGCGGACCTTTTCACAGCGTGGCAGGAAGGCCTGCCACAGCCCGAAGCCGGCCACTTGCGTTTCTGTGCCCTCGGAATCCCTGAAGGTGAGGGCCTCATCGAGCTGACGAAAGGGATGCTTGAAGGGCACGTTGGCCCGGAGGAAAGAATAGGACAGAATGCCCTCCGGAACGCGGTTGTACTCATTGAAGTCCGGCAGTTTATGGGACGGGAACTTCGCGGCCATGTCCCTTTCGATCCGCGCGATGATTCCCTGCCGGATTCGTCCGGCCGCAACGTAGACAGAATCTGCATCGACATCCAAGGCCGACTGTGGGGCCGTATTCAGGCGGGCCGCGAGCTCCTCAGCCCCAACGACCTCCAGGGGGGCGCCAAGAACCTTGTCTTTGACCTCATTCCAGGCCAGTTGAAAGGATGAACACCAGATAACGTTTCGACCCATCGGCATGGGACTGTCCAGCGTCGGCACAACGGTCGTCCGCTCAAGCCTCTCAGAACTGCCGGAGAACGTCTCAGCCTTGCTCGCGTAGGCTACGCGCTGCCTTATATAGGAGGAAATACCGGTGGTACCCAAGACCACCGCCACCAGGACCGCGCCGACAACTCCCATGAGCAGCATGCCGCCCCACGGAAGATGCAATCCGGCGGCTCTGGCCAATCGACGCGACTGGCGTCCCATTTGAACGCCCACCAGTGCCAGTCCGACAAACCACAGTTCCAGGCCGCCCCGGGCAATTCGCACGATAACGGGCAATAAGGCCGCCAGAACCAGCAGCGCCGAAGCGACGAGAAACCGGCCCACGACCCGGCGGATTCGTTTCCTGCCCTCCACGTCATCACTGTAGCGGGCGACGTACTGGTCGTCGGTGCGCATTCCGCAAAGAGCAACAATGCCCAGCAACGGAGCCGCCAGATACACCAGCACGATCGAACTGTACCATCCGAGGACGCAGATGTGGCCAAGGCCGATACGACGCGATTGGGTCGCGTACCCGTCCAGAACCATGCATCCAATGAACAGACCCACCCCCACAAGGATGCAAATCGTGGCCGCCAGCAAGAATCTCTCAGGGTACGATTTCCACGTGGTTTCCGCTGCCTCGCGATGTTCCATAGCCGCACCTCCCCGGATGCACCTGTTTGAGCCCGCTGCTTTCGGCCTCCGCTCTGATCCGTCGATAATCGTCAGGGTGAACCATCAGACGGCCATCGCCCACGAGCAGCACTCCACGCGGAAAACCCGACGGCTGCCCGGTGCCTACGGTAAGTACTTGTAGATGTCGCGACGGTGGAGGCAGCGCACGAAGATGATACTTCCATCTTCATAGACCAAACCAATACGATACTCGCCGACCCGTATGCGATAGTAACTGCGGCTGCCCCTGAGCTTCTTCAGGTTGCGGATGTCCTGTAACGCGCGGGCCCCTTCAACCTCGGCGATCGTCGCCTTGATACGGTCCTTGAGTTGTCTGTCCGTCAAGACCTTAATGTCTTTGAGAAAGCTGCCGCGAAACCGAACGTTCAAACCGTCTACTCCAGTGCCTTCAGGACGGCGTCCTTACTGACCGCGCGCGTGCCCTGCCCCGCCTCAATCGCCGCGGTCAGGCCGATATCTTCCATCGCCTCCGCCAAGGCGCTCCGCAGAAACTCGTGCTTCTCCTCCAGGACTTCGATCAGGGCCTCTTTGAGCAAGGCCTTGAGCTTTCCGTCATCGATGGTGATAGAACTCATGGTCTACTCCTTGGAATCCGGTTGTAACCATCGCCCCCCCGCTGGAATCGTCTGATGCCCCGACTGCCGGATTGCCTTCTCAGACAGCAGGCTGTAGAGCCGTTTGCTGCGCCTTCGCGCATCAGCAACCACCTGATTCCTCTCGCCCGGCGACGAGCGCCGAACACAGCCGATGGTGGGATTCGAACCCACAACCCCGGCTTTACGAAAGCCGTGCTCTACCGTTGAGCTACATCGGCGCTGCAAACTTATAGACTACCTTCTCACCCACCCTGTGTAAAGAGCGAAAATCAACTCGGGAAAAGCCGGGGGCCCCCTACGTCTTGGGGCCCCTTGTAGGTCGTGCGTCCTCGCACGACCTCTTCAGGCGAGCGGGGACGCTCGCCCTACGACGCGAGGCTCCGCACTGGGCCACCCAGGCCACAGAAGTCGGTCACACACCAAAAACTCGATCTGCTCAACGCAGACTCAAGACGGTTGCCATCGGCAGCGGTTCCTGGTACAAAGGCCCGACCGAAAGGCCCGGGGGCCTTTGTAGCAGCGATTGATACAGAATGTCAGGGAACGAGGAGTCATCCAGATGTCCACGTCATCAGGCACAATCCGGCAATCCATCTCTACCTTACTGATCGGCGGCTTACTCGCCGCGAGTGCGGCGTCGGCCGCGGAGCAAGAGGCGTTCTGGCCGCAGTTTCACGGGCCGAGGCGGGACAACCATTCGTCCGAAACGGGCCTGCTGAAGGAGTGGCCGGAGAATGGGCCTGCCCTGATCTGGACCGCCAAGGGGCTGGGGCAGGGCTATTCCGGCGTCTCCATCGCCGGCGGAATGATCTACACAGCCGGCAACATCGACAAAGACACGGTCATCACCGCCCTGGACCTGAATGGCAAGGTCTTGTGGCAGGTCAAGAATGGTCCGGCCTGGACCAAGGACCGCCCCGGCTCGCGGAGTACCCCGACCATCGACGCCGGCCGGTTGTTCCACCAGAGCCCACTCGGGGAGCTCGTCTGCCTCCAAGCCAAGACGGGCGAGAAGATCTGGGGGCTCAATACCCTCCAGAAGTTCCAGAGCAAGACGAACACCTGGGCCCTGGCCGAATCCTTGCTAGTCGATGGGGACCGCGTGATTTCCTGTCCCGGCGGGCCGCAGACGTGCATGGTCGCGCTGGACAAGAAGACCGGATCGGTCGTCTGGCAGGCGCCGGGTACGAATGAGTTGGCCGGTTACAGTTCGCCGATCCTTGTGGAGCAACAGGGGCTGCGAATCGTCATCACGCTGACCGCCAAGGCGATTGTCGGCGTCAACGCCGAGACCGGCGAGCGGCTCTGGCACGTCAAGCACGAGTCCTACGCCGACGAGAACATCATGATGCCCATCTATCGCGACGGCTGCGTCTTCATCAGCACGCTGCAAGCCGGCTCGGTCAAATGGCGGCTCCACGTCAAGGACGGCAAGGCCTCGCTTGAAGAGTTGTGGCGCACGCAGAACCTCGATTGTCACCACGGCGGCGTCATATTGCTCGATGGGCGTCTCTACGGCAACAGCACCTTCCGCAACCGGAACCTGTGGGTCTGCCTGGACTGGCAGACCGGCCGCACCCTGTCCACCGAGAAAGGCGTGGGCAAGGGCTCGCTCACGTACGCAGATGGAATGCTGTACACGCTCAGCGAGGACGGCCTGATGGGACTGGCCAAACCGACGCCGACCGGCCTGGAACTGGTCAGCTCGTTCAAGTTCCCCGAAGGCGGTGAAGGCCCCACCTGGGCCCACCCCGTCGTCTGCGGCGCCCGACTCTACCTCCGCCACGACGCGTTCCTCTACGCCTACGCGTTGCGCTGAACACGTGAACCGGGCGGGGAGAGCATCGACACCATGCCGTCCGCGCGCTTTTCCGCCGGAGCGCTACGCCTACTCCACGAGCGTGTACAGCATGAAGCCTGTAGGCGCCTATGAGAGTTGCCATGGCCACTGCATCAGCCTTACAGTGAGTCGGGATAAGCGGCTCTCAGATCCTCATACGGGATGGCCAGGCGTGTCCACAGGGACTCTGAAAATCCATCCAGTCCGGGGAAAAGCACGGCGTTGGTGATATTCATTCGCCGAAGCCCCCGGAGCATCTCGTTTCTGTCCGCGTGCTCGACGTGAAGAATGTGAATACGTTCATACAACTCACTGCCGTGTATGTTGTCCTGTAGATTTCGCATGAATGAGACAGATATGTCCCCAGGCATGAGGAAGACGCCCTGCTGGATGGTCAATCTCTCATTAAGGCGGAATGGATTTACGTTGTAGACAAGCGTCTTGGGAGAGTCGATCAATTGCCTTACTCTGGCGTTGACCTCCACCGCCCCCTCGTCCATGTAGGAAACATCGGCTCGTTTCACAATTGCATCCCTCCATTTGCCTACGCCATCTTGCCATTCATCACATGACTCAAATATGGGACTGGTCTTATCGCTGAACCACTTCGCGTCGAGTGCCCAGACCTCTCCGATTTCGTCTTTGTTGAGCCGGTTTACGGCAAAGTGCAGCGCCACCCAGGGTGAATACGTCCAATCGAGAAGACGCGTGGGAGCTTTCTGGTGCTGCATCAGGGCAAGCCATTCTAAGAGATCATGCCAGCCAGGAGTACCTGGCATATAGAGAGGAAGCTTACGACGGAATTCACGTATGATGTCCCTTTCCCATCTGAAACGATCAGCCCCCTCTACGCCGAAGCTCCCGAAGGCTGTTTCGATGTTGGTTTTGAGGGTGGGCTCCTTGGCGGACTTCTGTCCGCGAAATATCCAACGCACTGTTCCTCCACTCTTCTTCTGTTCATCAGCCCGGGTGTCGAAGAATTCTTGTGCTTTCTTCCACGTGGCTACCGGTTCGATCCTGAACGTACCCATGAATCACCTCATCAGATGTTGTGCGCTTACCTACAATTTCTCTGTCGGCCGATGACAAGGCAACCTTTAACTCTCTCTCGGCGCAACAGACAGCGACAAGCCAAGCAACACTATATATAGTTCGGGCAAGGCCTACGACGCGCGGAGGGCTTCGATATCGGTGGCGTTTCGAGCTCGGACGTCTGGCTGGTGATAGAGTCGTCGGCCCTGCTGCAACGAGAGGCGACAAATGACTCGCTCGCCCCGGACTGTTGCATCGCGGCGAATCTGCGGTAGGATGTCTGCGAGAAGCTGGTGAAGGAGTCGGCCGATGGGCGCTGTGGGCGCCCGAAGAAAGGAGGCACCTTATGTTCTCTCAGGATTCAATGCGGCGTGCGAGTGCGGGCGTGGTTTCTCTGGTCCTGGGCCTTGTTTGCCTGTGCTCGGTTTGTCCGGGGGCTGAGGCCGGGCCGGGAGGTCTGAAGTTCTCCAGGCGCTGTCTGATGGTCAGTCCCAATGAGGGCTGTGCCGTGGCCGACGTGAATCGCGACGGCAGGCCGGACATCGTTGCCGGGACGCATTGGTTTGCTGCCCCGGATTTCATCCCTCGGCCCGTTCGCGACATTCCGCAGGTGACGCTCGGGTTCGGCAGCCCGGACTTCTACGCCAACAACGGCGACCATATCTACGATGTCGACCAGGATGGGTGGCCCGACGTCATTTCCGGCGGGTGGACCGAGTCGGAACTGTACTGGTACAAGAATCCTGGCAAAGAAGGACTCGAAAGGGGCTGGAAATGGGAGCCCCGTCTGCTGGTCAACGCGCGAGCCGAGAATGAGGCGTTCAAGCTGCGCGACCTGGACGACGATGGCGTGCCGGAGATCGTGGTCTTCTGCTGGGTGGCCAAGGCACCGCTCGTGGCGTGGAGGTTTACCAAGACAGCCGACGGGCCGCCTGCCGTGAAAAGGGTGGTCCTGGGAGAAGCCGGATGTGGCCACGGATATGCCTTCGGCGACGTCAACAACGACGGCAGGGAGGACATCCTGTGCGGAGTCGGCTGGTATGAGCGTCCGGCGGGCGAGCCCTTTGCCAAGCCGTGGAGACTGCATCCCGAAACCGCCCTGCCCACAGCGAGTTCACCCTTCCTGGTCGTCGATGTGAATGGTGACGGACGCAACGACCTGATCTGGGGGCGCGGACATGACTACGGCGTGTACTGGTGGGAACAGGGAGAGCCGAAGCCGGATGGGACCACGACGTGGCAGGAGCATCTCATCGATAAGTCATGGTCGCAGGCACACAGCCTGGCCTGGGCCGACCTGGATCGGGACGGACACGGCGAGCTGATCACGGGCAAACGGGTGCGAGGCCACGGCGGCCGCGATCCCGGTGCGGCGGAACCGGCCTGCCTCTACTGCTACAAATGGGACGCGTCGGCGGGCAGGTTCATCCGGCACGCGATTGGGGCTCCCAGCGACGGCGTAGGCACCGGCATGCAGATTTGCGTGGCAGACCTCAACGGGGATGACTGGCCGGATGTCGCGGTGTCCGGCAAGACCGGCACATGGCTGCTGGTGAACGAGGGCCGGGCCAGATAGCACAGCGCGTGCAGCATTGCGTCTGCCGACGACGCGATCGGCGATCGGTCCCCGTCACAGCTTCACGGCTCGCCGAGGGCCTCGACGTCGGCGGCGTCCCGGACTCGGCCGGTCGCGCGCTTGTTGGCGATGAAATCCGCGCGGCCAATGAAGTGCACGGGCGTCTCGCCGTAACGGCCGGGGATCTTGCCGGCGTCGGCCTTTTCCCACGAGACCCCGCTGACTCTCGTGATGATGTCGATCCGGATCGGCGGCACGCCAAGCTGCACAACCATGCCTGGCGTAGAGAAATCCTCCTTCGACAGATTCAACGAGCCGAAGCCAAATTCGTCGAGGGCGGTGAGGACCCGCTCGGCGTTTTCATTCGTCGGGCGAACGAACAGGTCGATATCACCCGTGACGCGGGGGACGCCATGGAAGGCCAGGGCGTAGCCGCCCACGATGAGGTATTCAACCCTGTGTTTGTTGAACAACTCGAGCAACTCTTTGAAGTCGTTGGGTAGGTCCATAGAACTGGCGTCGGAGCTCATCGACCGCGGCGAGGCGCTCTTCGGGCGGCCGGCTGAGCCAATACCGAAGGTTGTCTCTCACCTCATCGTACTCATCCATCCGATGTATGTGCACGACCTTGCGATTCATACGCTCATTATAACGACGGGACAGGCATCAATCAAACCGTTCGCCGGCCGGGTCGAAGGGCGGGATAGAGATGTTGACAATGCGGAGCCGGCCGACGGCTTGATGGCGTCTGAAGCTCAGACTGAGAACTACAATGGTCTGTCGTTTTCCACCAGCAGGCTCTCTGCCGGGATGGCCTCGATACGATCATCCAGGGGGTACCGGCGCGGGCCCGAATAGACGACGGCGCCCTCACCAATAATACCGTCGGTCAGTCCGGCCTTGAGACCGGAGGCGTCCGACCGGCCCACGGAGGAGGCGCACTTGAACTCATAACCGATTCGCTGCCCGCCCCGCTCGACCACCAGGTCGATCTCGGCGCCGGCATGGGTGCGGTAGAACCAGAATTGGCTCCCGACGTGACGGAGCTTCTCCAGGGCGATGATCTGCTCGGCGATGCAACCTTCCCAACTGGCGGCGCGGCGTGGAGACTCGAGAAGGTTCCTGTCGTTGCGGATACCCAGGAGATAGTGCAGCAATCCGCTGTCGCGCACGTAGGCCTTCGGACTCCTGACCAGGCGCTTGCCGACGTTCGCGGACCAGGGCGCCAGACGGCGGATCAGAAAATGGCCTTCCAGAATATCGAGGTAGTTGCTCACGGTGTGGTAACTGATCCCCAGCGACCGGCCGAGCTCGGAAGCATTCAAAAGCCCTCCATGTACGTGGGCCAGCATCCCGAGGAAACGACGCATCTCGAAGGGCGAGCTCTTGAGACCGTATCTCGCCAGGTCCCGCTCGACCACTGCCTGAACGTACTGTTCATGCCATCGCACCCGCTTCTGCTCGTCCGGCTCTCTGCACGCATCAGGATAACCGCCTCGCAGCCAATAACTGCCCAGGTCCAAATCACGACGGGCGACTTCGGGATAGAGAAAAGGGGTCAACTCCACGATTCCGATGCGTCCGGCCAGGCTCTCCGACACCCGTCGGACCAGCGCAGGGTTGACGGAGCCGAGCAAATAAAACCGACCGGCCCGCTCTCGTTTCTGGTCGATGATGGACCGCAGGACGGAAAACAGTTGGGGAACGACTTGCGCCTCGTCCAGAATCAGTGGCTCGCTGAGGCGGCTAAGCGCCAGTTCGATATCGCCCGCGAAGACCTGGTAGTCCGATGGCTTCTCCAGGTCGAAGTACGTGCCTTGCAGAAAATGGCGGGCCAACGTAGTCTTGCCGCACTGCCTCGGCCCAATGATCAGAACCGCGGGAAATTGCCCCGCGAGAGCCTGGATGAGCAACTGTGCAAATCGAGGGACCATTGTTGAAAAATAGCATTTATATTTCTATTTTGCAACCGTATTTTGCGTGAAAGAACGAAAAAGCGCGCCTGCAAGACATTGGATTCCGCGCGTGCCTATTCGCGCTGCCTCTTTCGGCCGCCGCAATCCGGCGTCTTTTGCGATCTCCGTCAGTCAAACCACTCGTCGGCCGGGTCGAAGGGCGGGATGCAGATGTTGACAATGCGGAGTTGGCCAACCGCCCGGTGGCGGCATAGCGGCTTGATCAGGACGGTGCTGAATGGGCGGACCGGAACCCTCTCGCCGTCGAGCTCCAGGTGGCCCTCGCCTCTGAGGATCAGGTAAATCTCCGCATGGTCCTTGTGGTAGTGGACCTGCGAATCCTGTTGGATGTCCACGATGTGAACCGTGGCAGTCTCATTGTCCGGCACGGCGAACGCCCGCTTGGCGGACCCGCACGGGCACTTTATCGCCTCGATATCGTCGAAATGAGCGACCACATAGTTCTTCATGGCATTTCGTCCTGCGCGATACACCGTCCGGGCACGAGGGTCGGCAACGCATGGCTACGCCAGCGTAGCCATGGCACCCGCGCCCCGGTTGCGACACGGACAGTCTACCGCGCGGCACAGTGCAGGACAAGCGCCCCACCGGCACCGGCAAGGCTGTAGACGCAAGCCGTCCAGTTTGATTGCCTCGCTTCGGTCCTCGGACACGCGAGAACATGGAGGGTGCGTGTCATGTTTGTAGGTAATACAGATATCTTGCCTAGTCTGTCATGTCGAGCGAAGCGTCAGCGCAGTCGAGACATCTGGCCGCGAAGGGAAGGTGCCTCTTGTCCATA
>CAYFUB010000478.1:0-63389 GCA_964346195.1 uncultured Pirellulales bacterium | reverse complement strand
GCAGAGCGGCAACAAGGCCGGCTGGTACGCGCAGATGCTCCTGTTGATTCCCTGGGGCAAGTTCTATGGCGTCAAGAAAGAGAATGGTAACTTTGCCCCCGACGCCCCGTATAACCTGGCCGTGGCGGCCGCCGCGCCGGTCTGGAGCGGATACCTGGCGGTGGTGTGCCTGCCGGCTGCTATCGTACTCATCGCCATCGGACTGGCCACGGGCGTCGACTTCCTCATTTACGTAGGCCGATTCTTCCTAGCCCCCGGCTGCGTCGGCCTGCTGGACCGGCTGCTGGCCGACCCCGGCAAGCTCCGCGAGTTCCGCGTCCGCGAGAAGGCGGCCGCCGAAGCCGCGGCACGGGCCGCCGCCATCGCTGCCGCCGGCGAAAGCTGGCCCGCCCGGGTGGCACAGCTCAAGCAAACGCTGCTCACGACGAGGATGCAGGCCGTCACGCTCAAAGACGGCAGCCGGGTCACCGCCCCGTGGCAATTCCGCAACTGCGCCATGGGTGGCCGCCACACGGAGAAAGAATACCCCGAGAGCAACATCAGCATGCAGGAAAGCATGTTCATGCCCCTGTCGGCCAAGACCTACGAAGACGCCCAGGAAATGACCGTGAAGCTCCAGTACCGTCTGAAGGAGATCATCGAGTCCGCGCCGGGCGCCAAGGTCATGGGTGTCGGCCTCGAAGGCGGCATTTCGCCCTACATCGACAAGGCAGACACCGACCAGGTGCCCGAGCAGAGAATGTGGCGCATGATGAAGCAGGCGATCCTCGACTGCGAGTACGTCCCGGGCGTCGATGTGGCCATCGCCCTGGACCCGGCCTGCTCCGAGCTCGAAAATGCCTATCGGGAAGAACGGGGCGAGCCCGACTCCATCGGCATCTACCGTTTCTGGCGCGACAAGAGCAAGGTCGAGATGAGCCGCGACCAGATCCTGGACCTCTACAAGAAGGCCATGGAAGAGGACATCCCGGTCCTCTCCATCGAAGACGGCTTC
Organism: uncultured Pirellulales bacterium; assembly: GCA_964346195.1. Classification (GTDB taxonomy): domain Bacteria; phylum Planctomycetota; class Phycisphaerae; order Sedimentisphaerales; family Anaerobacaceae; genus PLanc-01. Next base: position 62,395 of record CAYFUB010000478.1, on the reverse strand, counting down.
GGCGAACGCGACCACCAGGGCTGGCAGAACCTGATGAAAGAACTGGGCGACAAGATCTTCGTCATCGGCGACGACTTGGTCACCACGAAGGACTCGAACATCGAGAACTGCGCCAAGAACGGCGAGATCAACGCCACCCTCATCAAGGCCAACCAGATCGGAACGCTGTCCGAGACCGTGCTGGCCATGCTGACCTCGCTGGCCTACGACGCTGAGCTGGTGGTTTCGCACCGTTCCAAGAGCCCGAACGACCCGTTCGAGGCGGAAATCGCCACGGCGATGAACGCCGTCGGCCTCAAGTGCGGCGGCGGCGCCAACACGGAGCGCTTGCAGAAGTACGGCCGCGTGATGGAAATCCTCGCATTGGCCAAGGCCGCACAGCGGGAAATGACCAAGAAAGAGCGCAAAGAGGTCGAAGAGACGGTCAAAGAACTGGTGCGCATCCTCACCGGCAAGGAAGACGTGAGCATCATGTCGGATGCCGCCGAGCTCGATATCGCCAGCCTGCTGATCAAGATGCTGGCCATCGAGGCCGTCAGCGGGACTGAAGAGGCCACCAACGCGGGCATTCCCTCGGCGGCCGCCAGTCTGTTTCTCGGAAAGACCGGCATCATCCGCTTCAAGGGCTCGACGCCGCTGGGCACGAGCGCCGGCGAGGACGAGGCCATTCACTATGTGGACAGCATCATCGAGCCGTCCGACACCACCAAGAAGTACGCGGACCTATTCAAGGCCGCCGGCGACGGCACCTTCCGCTTCAAGAAGGACCTCAAAGCCGAAAACATAAAGGCGAAAAACGATGAGAAGTTGACAGCCCTTTGGAAGAAGTCCCGACGCTACGACGGTAAGGGCTGCATGGATGCCGTCAGCCATATCGAAGGCGTGCTGGCCAAGGCCTTTGTCGGCCGAAGACTGGCGAACCTGACGAATCTGCTCGAGGCCGACAAGGAGTTGCTGGGCCTGGAACTGGCGGAAGCGATTCGCATGGGTCGGATTCCGCAGGACGCTGGAAAGGAAGAGAAGATTCATGCCATGCAGCGTAAGAGCGTGCTGGGCATGAACGCTATCCTGTCCATGTCGCTGGCCCTGGGCCGGGCGATTGCGGCCAGCCAGGGCCGAGAGCTCTGGCAGCTCATCCGCGAGATGGCGACCGAGACGATGGCCAAGTTCGTCGAGGCCAATGCCAAGGGCAAGAAGAAGAGCCTGGCCAGCCTCAAGACGACCGATTTCGATGAACTGACCGGTATGTTCCGGCAGACCGCCACCGAGACCATCAGGGATGGCAAGACCGTCTACGAGCTGCTCCGGGCCCAACTGCCGGTCTACCCGGCGTGATCCGTTGGTAGTGACGCCGTAAGGCGTTGCAGTAGCATGGGCGTCCCGCCCATGAAGGGGCCCCCAAACGCGATCTTCGCGTTTTGGGAGGGGCACCCCAACGCGGAATTAGGCGTTGGGGACCCCGAACCCATGCCCGTGCTACGGTATGCCCTCACGGGCCTACTACGAACGGGAAGAATGCCTTCAGAAAAAGGCGGCCAATGACCGATAAACCGAATAGGTTGGAGGCCCTTTCGGCAGGGCCGAAGGAACGGTTAGATTCGGCAGGTGTGGTCCTCTCCCGCGGGAGGGCGACCACGCCTGCCGAAGTTTTTGAGTTCGGGACCCCAACCATAGGACTGTGAATGGGGGACCCGGCGGCGGACCATGCAAAAGCAGGGTATTCTCCACCTCTTTTTTTTTGCGGCCTTCTTCAGCATCGGTGCCGCAGCGCTGGGTGTGGCGGTCCTCTGCGATGACTTCGTCCAGTACTGTCGCAATAAGTACCTCGTGAAAGAGGCGCAACTGTCCCTCAAACGCCTCGAATCGCTCAACGCGGAGTACGACGCCCTGCTCGAACAGCTCAAGCAGGACCCCAGCCTCCTGAAGCGCATCGCCCCCCTGACTCTGGGCACCCACCCCGACGACCCGAATACCGCTTATCCCAAAGCCCGGGCCCAGGAATTGGCCGTCGCCCGCAAGGCCCTGATGGAGCAGGCCGACGAAGAGAGAGCGGAGCTGTCCATCCCGACTTGGCTGCGGCGCTGTAGCGAGCCCGCCAAGCGAATGCTCCTGTTCATTTCCGGGGCCAGTCTCATCGTGATCTCACTGATCTGCTTCACGTCCCCGTCCGCCCCGAAGAGCTAACCGCCCTGGATTGCCCTGAATACGTATCTCGCTGCTAACGGAGCAAACGACGTTCCAAGACCTCTTGCACGGCTCGCCGTCCATCCAGAACACAATGAATGAACACCCTCCTACCCACGATCTCGTAGATGATTCGATACGGTTTGAAATGGACTTCCCGGTAGCCACGCACGCCGACACGCTCGAGTCCAGGCGGGTTATGTCGTCGACGGGGCAGGCGGGCCAGACTTTGACAGGTTGCCCGGAGCTTTCGCAAGACATGGTCGGCCCGAGCACGTCCGTCGGCTCTCAAGACATATCGATAAATGTCAAAAATGTCCTCCTCGGCCTCCGCCAGCACAAGCACCTGATGCCTCATGGCAGGTCCCTGGCGCGAGTGGTGAGGTCCGCAAACGCCTTTCTGAGCGGCTTGCGTCTGCCCGCTTCGACGCTCCGCTGGCTCTGCGCCAGCAACTTGAGCATAGCGAGGCTCTCCTGCGTCTGCTCGTAGGTATTGATGTCTTGGACGACCGCCCTGGCCTGGCCGTTCTGCGTGATGACCAGCGTCCCACGCCGGGTGCTCAACTCGCGTATGATCTTGGCCGTGTGGGCCTTCAGATAGCTCATCGGTTTGATCCGTTCACTGAGCTTCATGACTACAACTCCTTTCCTACCTCAATATACCCCAAGCGCGAGCCACATGGAACCCGTCTCCGCGCGCTTTCACGAGCATGCAATCCCACGAAACCAAGGGAAGAAAGCACAAAGCACGAAAGCGGAAACTCGAATTTCCGATTTCCGCAGCCACGGCCGCGGCTTCCCACCACAGGCGCGGATAGTCCTGTCCTTCGAGAATCCACCAGATGTCCTCCGTGCCGTTGGCCGTCTCCCCGGGAAGTGTGATCCCGTGTCACCGGATGTGCCGCCCGGTGTAATGACCGGCCCCTATAGGCGTAGCAACGTCGTCTACCAAGAGGGTGATTCTGAGGATTGACAACTACTGGCGCAACCTAAGGGGAAGTGACCGCCAGCGACCCTCTATGTCTATCTTGGCCTGTTTGCTTAGGGATTCGAGTTGGGTCAAAATGAGCCAAGCTATATCCCTCATTCTGCAGATAACTGACAATCTCGCCGATGTGATTGTAGGTGACCGATCGGTTGTCATGGAAGATCAACACTACAGGCTCGGCTTCCTGCCATGTCTCAAGTATATCCCTGGCCTTTTCTTGTGCCTCCGCAACGGACAACCAGGCACCATCCGCTATCTTGCCGCCGACCACCGTGAAACCCAATCCTCGGGCTGCCTCATAGACAGGCAGAGGATAATCCTGTTCTTGAAGGTAAGGGGCGCGAAATATTCCTGCGGAACTCTTATGGAGGGCCTTCTTGATCTCGCCTTCACACTGGGATATCTCGTCCGTGATGAACTCCTCCATGGAGTTGAAGTTGAATAGTTCGTACTTGGGAAACCACGCATGATGCTGCGTGTGGTTGCCGACGAAATGCCCAAGACCGTAGACCCGCGTTACAGCGTCTGGATGCTGTTGGACGCTTCCCTTCCAGACTTCAAAGTCAAAGTCATTGAAGTAAGACCAGTCTCTTGCGTCTCCAAGCATGAAGAAGGCTGCTTTGACTGGTTCATCATCGACTTTGCAGTGCATGAGCTGAAGCAGGATGCTGTCAGTTTGCCCAGGTATCGGCCCGTCGTCGAAGGTAAGCATGAACTCCTTGGGTTTGACTTTGACTGTGGACGCGGTACTGCCGACCAGACCATCATTGTCTGTGACCGTCAAGCTGACGAGGTAATCCCCGGGCTCTTCGTAGCTCTTGCCCTCGTCGTAGACGGGGAACAATGTCGATGCCGAGGTGCCATCGCCGAAGTCCCACTCGTAACTGACGATCCAACCGTCCTTGTCCTCTGACTTGGAGGCGTCGAACACTATGGCCTCGCCCGGCTTCGGTTTCTGGGGTTCGCATTTGAATGACGCCTTCGGCGCATCGCCGGGCCAGGCGACGAACATCTCCTCGCTGCTCCAAGGACCCTCACCTGCGGAGTTCACCGCTTGGGCACTGAAGTAGTAGGTGGCATTGGGCTTCAGACCACTGACCAACTGGCTGAACGACTGGCCCGTTCTCAAGCCCCAGCCTCCGTAGGCATAGAGGTAATCGCCCTTTTCCTCCCGGTAGCGGAACCGGCCCCAACAATGCCCATAACCATCGTCAGTAATGCAACCGTTCAGGACAGCTGACTCTTTGGTCACGTCACCAGCGGGCCATGTAGAAGCAGCCGGCGGTTGCGTGATGGTGAGCAAATACTTTCCCCAACTGGCCCAAAGATAGTAGGTCCATCCGAAGGCTTCCGTGTAACCTCGTCTCCCTCTGTACACCTCCCAAGTATGATAGCCCGGCTCCAGTACACCTGGATCGGGGATCGTAGTACAGCCCCAGGGAGCAATGCTGTAGACTGTTCCTATGTAGGTGTCATCTATATACCAATCAGTTGGCATGTACAGGACCCTGTATTTGCTTTCACCGGAGTTTCCTCTGAGATCGTACCAGCAGAGCGTAAAACTCACCGGTGTTCCATATGGAAATTCGCGGTCCCAGACGGAAAGTGACGTCATGGCAGGGCAAGTGTCACATGATGATTCAATGGGTGCCGCGATTTGCTCCTCTTGCCCCAGCACCGGCGACAGCATTGTCAATTGAAGGCCTGAGAACATGAGGAGAGAGAGGACTCGTGTTCGCAACGTATGGAATTGGCGTCTCATCTTCTTTCTTCTTCTATAGCAGGGATTTTAGATAGGCGTGCCCCTAAACAGCTCTGATACAATCCAAGTCGATAGTCATTCAGCTCCCTCAGGCATGACTCTGCAGTTCGCTCGCTCAACGCGGTCGGGTACAAAATGGCTAACCACCATGCAAAGAGAGCGGACGATAGGATGATGGAGCGTCCGCAGGACCAGAGGATGCTTCCGCACCATCATCTTTTGTCCTCCACCCCCCGCGTATGAGAATCCATATGGGCCAAGGGCCATCCTACCCGATGACCGTCGGGCGTTTCGGCGGTCTCTCTGCGCCGACAGTTATGATTTGGCAGGCTGTCGGCTCTCCGTTTATTTTGGGTCAGCATACCGGACTGGAAACGCCAGTGTCAAGTCAGAAAATCCGAAAGAAGAGCCGGACCTTCAACTTTCTCTGCGTGTCTGCGCCACGCGACCTGCTCGTAAGTCACTCCAAGGTCACGTCTTACGCCGGAAGCAAGGATGGCGTTTATCGCCTTCGGGGTACCGGCGGAGAGAGGGCCCGTTGGGCCGGATGCCAAGTGTTCCCGCTGGTATTCGTAGAGCGGTGGACGCTATGAGGTCGGGAAGGACATGCTACGAGTTGGGCGAAAGCTGCGTGGCGAGGGCGACGCGGAAAATGACGCCCGTGGGCTGGGCGGAATCGATTTCGGCGTAACCGCCATGCGCCTCGGCGAAGCACTGCACCAAGGTCAGACCCAGACCGGTCCCGGAGACTTGAGGCGAGTTGGAAGTTTCAGGTTTGAAGTTTGAAGTTTGAAGAGGCTGTTTGGACTTCACACTTGAAACTTCACACTTCCCACTTTCTAGACGATAGAACTGCTCGAAGACCCTTCCGCGCTGCCGGTGGGGGATGCCGGGGCCGTGGTCCTCGACCTCGATAATCACGAGTCCTTCGTCCGCGCGTGTGCGCACGACCACGGTCTTGTCGGGGGCGCACCGGGCGTATTTGACGGCGTTGTCGATGAGGTTCACGACGATCTGCGTGACGGCGTCCCGGTCGAAGGAACTGGGCCGCAGTTGGCCCAGGTGTGTCTCGATGGTGAAGCCCTGCTGCTCGGCGTAGGGCCGCATCATCTCGACGGTCGCGCCGATGCAAGCGTTCATATCGCCCAACTCGAAGTGATAGCGTTTGCGGCCCTTCTGCAAACGAGCGAAATCGAGCACGTTCTCAACCAGCCGGCTGAGCCGCTCACTCTCCTGGCGCATCGTCCGGTAGTAGTCGCCGAGCTTGTCCGCCGATTTCACCCAGTTCTTCTCCAGCATCTCGGCGTACATGCGGATCGAGGTCAGCGGCGTCCGCAGCTCGTGCGAGACGGCGGAGATGAAATCGTCCTTCTTGCGAGCCAGGACCACCTGGGCCCGCACGTTGTGCCACAGGCTGGCCAGCGCCAGGCCGACGGCGAGCACGACGATCGCGATGATCGCGAAGTAGATCTGCCGCAGCTCGCCGATCCGTCGCGCGATCCAGTGCGGGTCGGTCTCCAGAAGACTCAGAATCAGGTCGCCGAAACCAAAGTCCAGGATGGCGGTATAGGCCGCATCGGGGGCGGCACTGTCCGACGGCCCGCCGGCGGTGCGGACCTGGGGCAGCGCGAAACCCATGCCGTCCCGCATGAACCGTCCGGCCGACTCCCGTACCTCGGCGATGAGCCTCTGCTCGTCGAGCTGGAAGCCCTGGAGCAGATGCCGGTCTTCGATCTGTACGTGCCGCAGGAGAAAGACCTGGCCGCCGAAGATAGAAGCCGTGCCGGTCCCGCCCGGGACGACCAGAGGGACGAACGGCTCGACACGAATTTGGACCGTGTCTGAGAACGCACTTCCCGGAAGGCTGGGCGGACCGACGGGCGGCGCCGCGGCCTGGCCGCGCAGTTCCTGCTGGTCCATCGTCGCCGCGTCTGTCCCTTCGTTCCGCCGGTAAGAGGTCTGGGGAATCTGGGAGGCCCGCTGTCGCTCCATGCGCGGGGGAGCGGCTTGCGGCGCGATGTCCATCTGGCGGGGTGGTTCCGGCGGCACAGCGACGGCCTGCTGCGCGGGAGACTGAATGGCGCGATTTGAGGCCACTATGGACCGCTGCTGCGTGAAGACCTGGGTCTCCTGCGTTTCCTGCTTGAGACTTTCGATAAGATAGGCCTTGGTGCGTCCGGCCTTCGTTTCGGTCTGCCCTTTTCGAGCCGCAACTTGACCGTCGGAATCTTCCTTCGCCAGCGCCGACGACGACAGCGGCTGGCTCTCTTCCAGAGAGCGCGTTTCATTGGAAGGCAGTTGCAGGACGCCCGCACGCACGTTGATCAGAGGCACCACGTTGTCCCAGACATTCGCTCGGTGCCGCCGGACCTCGCGCGCCAGTTCATCCTGTGTCCCCGCCTGCGGCGACCCGGCGGGATAGTAGGGCGTGACAACACTGCCGTCGGGCTCGATCTGAAAGTAGCCGTACGCCATGCCGTTGCTGATCTCGTAGCCCAGCGGCGACCGAAGCAGCGGCAACTGCTGCTGGGCGACCACGACGTTCTCCGGCACGTAGGAGTAGAGGTAGTCGGTGTACTTGCGCTGTTGCTCGGCGTGGACGAATTCGTCGAGCTTTCGTTTGACGTCCTGGCGGACCTGTTCAGCCACTTCGGCAAACTCGCCCAGCCGCGCACCCTCCAGACCCTGGGCCCACTTGCCGATGGCATGATAGCCCAGCGCGCCGAGCCCGCACACGGCGGCAACGACGACGACGCTCAAAATGACAAGACGCGTGTACATGAAATGCCCGGTGGGCCACGCCCACTGTCCATTATCCTTCTACGGTGTATGAAAGACCGCGTACTCTCCGGGTGGCGGCGTCAAGGGGTCCCTAACGCGATATACCGCGTTGGGGGCCCCATGCGAAGCTTGGCGATGGTCTAATCCCTACGCGTCAGAGCCATCGCCAAGGCCTTCGGCCCATTCGACTTCGCTCAGGGCAGGCTCTTGATGCTGCCACCCGTCAGTTCACCTTCGATACTCACCTCAACTGAAATCTGTGGGTATGGCCAACCCTACGGTTGTTATACTTGCATCACGTATTTATAGCCCGCGCCGCGAACGGTCTGGATGAACTGCGGGTTGGCCGCATCCAGTTCGATTTTGGCCCGCAGCTTGGCAATGTGCATATCCACAGTCCGGGTCCCGAGGTCCGTCAGAATATCATTCCAGACCTCGCGATAAAGCTCTTCCCGGCCGATGACGCGGTCCGGGTGGGCCGCGAAGAACTGAATGATCAGGGCCTCGCGCCTGCTCAGGTCAATCGCTTGGTCGCCCCGTCGGGCCTTCAGCGACGCCATATCAACGTGCAGGTCTCCGAAGGGAAACGCCTGGCCTACCGCGCGGGCCGGACCCGTGCGGCGGAGCACCGCCCGGATGCGGGCCAGCATCTCCTCCAGCGAGAACGGCTTGGTGATGTAATCGTCGGCGCCAAGGTCGAGCCCCTGAATCCGGTCCTTTTCCTGCCCTTTGGCCGTGACCATAATGATGGGCGTTTGCAGCCCGTCCCGGCGCCACTGGGAGCACAACTGCTCACCGCTGATTCCCGGCAGCATCAGGTCCAAGAGAATCAGATCGAACCGGCTCCGCTCGACGTGCCGCCGGGCCTCGGGTCCGTCGCACGCCTGCGCGACCTTGAAGCCGTGGAACTCGAGGAAATCCGTCAGCGCCGTCCGGATCGCCTGCTCATCTTCGACCACCAATATGTGTATTTGCGGGTCCATAGCCATCGTGCCACACCTTAAGTATAAGGTAGACTCCGGCCCGTTGTTTGTAAATCCCCTGTAAAAAGCAGGATACAGGTGCGGCGTGTCTGTGAAGTGGGAAGACACCCTCAAACCAGTTGAGTTCTCCAGAGTTCTTGAGATTTGGCCGGCAAGAACGTTGAGACGGGTGGCAGCGGCAAGGCCGAAGGGCGTGCCGCTGCCACGCAAATTCCATGACGCGCTATGAAAGACTCCGCCGCAATCGGTGTGACGCATGTCTGCGCGAGCGCAGATATAGCACTCAATGCCCCGCAGCAGTGATTCCTCATGAGCCGAACCGGCTAACGACCGGCGTGGGTTCCCGCGTCGGCGCGCTTCTGGGCGGCGGGGACGGCGCGGATGCCAGGGCTGTGGGGAGTTGCGGCCGCATGCTTGGCGCGCAGGAGGTCTCTCTTCTGGTAGCATTGCTCCTTGAAGACAGCGACCTCGGCGGCCAGGTTCGCGTTGGGGGAGTCGCCGAAGAAGGCATGGATGATAGGGAAGACCAGGTCGGGCCGGAGCTTGCGGAGCTCCTTGGCCATGCCTTCGATCTTGGCGGTCGCGACGCCCTCCTGCATGCAGGTGAACGGGCCGACGTGGAAGATGCCGGAAATACAGGCGTCGCCGTGCGGTTGAATCATCTCGTGCATGAGGTAGTAGGCGATGCCCGTGCTCAGGGGCGATTCGCCCTCGATATTGCCGTGTGTCTCGTGGGCGCGTTCAAGCGTTTCGATAATCTGCATGGGGTGCGGCAGGACATGCCGACCGGCGAGGATCTCATGGAACGGCTCGGCGAGTCTCTCCGCCACACGCGCCATGTACCGGCCCTTCAGAATCGACTTGCTCGCCTTGCCCGTGGAACGCAGCAACCGGCCCAAATCGAAGTCCTTGAGACCCAGATTCGCGTCGCGTTTGGCGTTGCGCAGGTTCATCCGGTTCACGTAGAGCAGCCAGTCGGTGATCGGGTCGCGCACGACCTCCAGCCGGGCGTCCTCCAACCGGCGGATGGCGTGGTCCGTGTAGGGGTCGTGCTGGCGCATGTAGATTTCGCCGATGTAGAGGACCAGCGGAAAACGCTCATGGTGGCACGACTTCACGGCCTGGAACTGGGCGACCGTCTCGCGGCCCCACTCGAGCAGCTTCTCGGTCTCACCGCCGGCGGCGATGACCTGGCCGAGGGCCTCCAGCCGGGCCTGCTTGAGGGCGTCCAGCGCAGGCTTGTCCTGCGCATACGGCCGGAAACGCCGCAGGATGTCCTCCAGCAGGTCGGCGGCGTTGATGCCCTTGAAGAGAAGCTGCTGCATCTTCAGCTTGTCCGACGCCCCCAGCCCGCTGGGCAGCGGGATATCGATGTAATCCGTTTCCGAGGACGGTCCGACGACGGGGACCTTTTCCAGACCTTCGAGTTTCATGAAGTGTTGCAGGACCTCGCTGTATTTTCCGAACCGGCACGGGCCGCTCGTCGTCGGCAGCATGACGAGATAGTTGTCCTCGACGAACTGCCGGCTGGTCTTCTCGATTTCTTCCTGCAAGAAGCCGATGGCGTCGCCGACCACGCCTTTGAGCGGATAGCAGACCTCGGTGTAGACGTGCTTGCGCGCTACCTCATAGCCGCGCGGCGTGTTGGTCGGCAGGACCCGGCCGTCGATGCCGAAGTATTGCAGCCCCCCGACCGCCACGCAACTGGCGTCGCCCATGTAGGGAATCAGCCAGGTGCGCCGGTCGTAAGTGTTCGCGGAGCGGATCTTGAGTTTCTCGATATCCAGCCGGATGGGCCGGCTCTGGTTGACGACCCGCTCGTGGGCCTCCGTCCGCGTGACGAACGGCGCGTTGTTCGTCTGGGCGTCGGTGAGCAGCACGAGCAGTGGCTTGTCCACGGCCTGCTGGATCTGCTCTTCCTGGTAAATCTTCAGGCTGTCCGGGCCGCACGCGAAGTTCATCATGCGCACGGCGAACAGATTTGGATGGTCCGCGACGAACATATTGGCCTGTAGAATCTTCACCGTCTGGGTCCAGAACTCGTTCTCCACGAACTCGCCCAGCGGGATGTCCTGGAAGCGGTGCTCCAGGAACTGCTGCGGGATGTAATCGAGCCCGCGCACCTGCGAGAACATCGCGCCCGAGCTGGAGCTGGCTTCCGGATCCAGGAGCACGTAATCGTGGCCGATGCCGACGTAGGCCCTGGTGTCCTCGGCGTTGACCCGCTCCAGGAATTTGTCACCCTCCGCGTACAAGTCCGCCTTGAAGTGCTTCTCCGCGTCGTCGGCGTGAGCAAGGGCGTCGCGCATTTGCCTTTCCGTATAGGGGAATCCGAGCCTCTCGAACTCGCGGCGCAGCTCGCGCACGAGCAGTGGCCTGTCGCCGAAGTGCAGAATCGGATTGATCTGGCGGTTCTTGTCGAGTGACAGAACGTCGTTGAGGATGTAGCCTTCGGACTCGGTGTAGATGCAATACTTGAGGTCCGGCGGCTCGGGTTTGCGCTGCTCGATGAAGCTGGGATTGAACAGGTACTCGATGGCCGGATGATTGTTCAGGATGGCTGCGTGACCGGTGGCCAGCTTGCGGGCGATGCAGAACTCGGTGCGCGAGTTGTCCACGCCGGTCTTGGCGATGTCCTTATCGCTGCGCGGGGACACGACCGGGAAGAAACCGAGCCGGCGCAACAGGGCCGCGGTCCAGATGCCTTTGCTGCCCAGCGTTGCCATGCTGCGCTTCACCCCGACGGTCGGAGCATCCACCTTGAGGGAGTCGATTTCGCTGAGCAGGCAGCCGTGCTGTTTGAAGTGCTTCTCATAGATCTTGTGGTAGCGGTCCACGTAGTTGGTCTTGGGCCGCCGGACTGACTCGGAGTTACCGCGCGGGCAAAAACCGCCGGTGATGATTTCATCGTCCTCGATGCTGAAGACTTCGAGCTGGCAGTCCCGCACACCGCAGGATTTGGCGCCAAACAGCTCGCGGCACAGAACCTTGCGTTTGTGGAACGCCATGTCGACGATCTGCCAGCCGCGAAAAGCCGTTGCGTAGGGCTTTCCCTCCTGCTCAAATTCTCCGATGCTCGCGATAATGTCGAGCGCCTGGCCCCACGCCCCGAACATCTCCCGGTGCGGATAGGCCTCGATCTCCTTCTCCGTGACCTGCGCCAGCGCCGCCAGGAAGGCCGTGCCCAACGCAGGTCCGCCTTGGGCGGAGCACTTGCTGCCGGTGTGTTGCGCGCCCCCGACAAATTTGAAGTAGTAGCTGGCCGCGGTCCCTCTCACGATGGCGGCGGCGATCTCGTCGCGGCTGAAACCCTCAGCGATGAGCCGGTTCTCGTCCATTTCCATGAACACGCCGCAGGTCGAGTCGATGATCGGGACGCGTCCGGCACGCAGGGCCGCCTCCTGAAGCGTGTTCTCGACGCCCAGGTTGATCACGTCGGCCATGTTTTCGAGCGTCTGGCCGGAGCCGGCCTGGCAACTATAGTTCATCTTCGCTTCCTTAACCGTGCCGTCCTTGCCGAAGCTGGTGAACTTCATGTCCTGGCCGCCGACCTCAAAGATCGTGTCGACGTCGGGGTTGTTGTGCTTGACGCCCAGCGCGTGACAGGTGATCTCGTCCGTGATTCGGTCGATGACGGTCATGCCCTGCTCGACCAGTTGCTGGGCCTTCCTCTTGCTCAGCAGGAGCTTCTCATAGAGCTTGCGGGCCGAGCCGGTGGCCCCGACGCCCTTGATGATGACGTTGTCCTTGTGGCGCGCGAGGTAGCGCAGGACGCGCTTGAGCGACTCCTCGGGATTGCCGTGGGTTTTGATGTAGAGCTTGTCGAGCAGTCGGCCGGTCTTGAGCTCCACGATGGCGCCCTTGGTCGTCGTGCTGCCCCCGTCGATGCCCAGCACGACCTCGGTACCGACCGGAACGCTGGTCTGCAAAGTTTCGTTTCGTTCGCGGACGCGACGCAGACTCTCCGACAGCGACGGACTGAACTTTCTCCTCTGGCGGCCGTATTCAGCGACGTTCCTGAGCTCGCTCATGTCAAGCACGAAGGTGTTGTTCTCCTCGATTGCCTTGAGCGCGGCACCGATGGCGGCGATATTGTGATGATGCTCGGGCCGAACCACCCGTGTGCCGAGCAACTGAGAGAGGTTCTGGCGAATCAGGTCGTTGCAGAAGACGCCGCCGGTCGAGATGGCCTCGCCCGCCATGGTTGCGGAACCGAATTCCTTGGCGCCCAGCACGTCAATCATGTAGTTCCGCGCGACCGTCCGAAACAAGCCCGCCAAGTTGTCGACGCGCGTGGCGCCCTCGTTCTGCTTGTGAATCAGATCGGATTGGACGACGACACCGCAACGTGCCAGGAACTCGCTCGGTTCTTCCGACCGCGCTGCCTCCGTCGCCGCCCGGCGGAACATCTCTTCCAGTCGGGCCTGGAGACGTGCGCGGTTCCTCGCGACGACCTCGTCCTTATCGGTCTCGGTAGCTGTACCAGCAGGGTCCGCAAGCTGCGGGGCCGGCACTTCTCCCTGGAACAACCGACGACACTGCTTCTCAACAAGCAGCCCGGAGCCGCCGCCGCATTTCGTCCCGGTGCGCCACTCGCAGATAATCTTCTTGCCAGCCACGAGCGCCAAGCTGAAAAAATAAGCGTCTTTGGCCCCGATGTGGAATATATGCCGCGCGGTCGGCGCGACCACTTCCGCCCCCTTGGGAATGGCAACGCTATCGTAAACGTACAAGACGCCCGGCAGGACGCGCGGAAACGTCTCCGCGGCGCTGCCCGTGAGAGCCGTGCTGCTGATAGCGTTCCGCTCGAACCTGGTGGTGATATCCTGCCAAGCCTCCCGGATGGCCCCCAGGGGGTTGGCAAAATGCATGATAGGGTCGCCGGAGTAAACAACCTCTCCGTCAGCATCCAAAACAACATAATGGAGAAAGCTGCTGCCAATGTCCAGCCCCACAAACAGCCGTCGGGCACTACCCTGTCGTCGGTGCTGTCTCTTCAACGTCATTGTCCTTTTCCTGTCTGCTTTTGTTTCCCGGCTTCCCCCTCCAGCGACCCGCACCAGCGTTCCCAAACACGACCCACCGCGCTTGGCGTCGCAAGGATACTCCGCGCCGCTTATAACACGGCCTGTTACACCCAGGTCAGGTTTGTGTGAAAAAGAGAAACCGTAAATCCGTAGTTACTGCGCGGATGTGACTTTGTCAAGGTTACGCCACAGTCTGCCAACAGCTTTTCCACACGAAAAAAAAAGGAGGCCCTTTCCCTATCTTCCTTGATGACAACGGGTTAGCAAACACTCAGCGCAAACCTTAACAAAGCAGCAGCCGTTATGACCAATACTACTGGCAGTCGTTCCGGAAATAAGATTAGTCTGTCGCCTTGGCCCTGCATAAGCTCGTACGGTGTACCGGCGTAACCGATGGGTGTCCGTTATGACTCACACGAGGTCGACGGTTTTCGGGAAAAGGGTTGCCATTTGGGAACGCGTTGCTAAACTAGTGCGAACAATATTTCTCCGAGTGTTTGGAGAGCGTCCCGAACCGGTTTGCAAAGGGGTTTGACATGAAGGTCACCTTTAATCGTTCGGCACTGGCCGAGGCCCTCGGGCTCCTCACGTCCGTTGTGCCCAGTCGCACGCCGAAGCCCATTCTGAAGTGTGTTCGCATTGCCGCTTCCGGAAAGGAAATGCGGGTCTGTGCCACCAACCTTGAGATCGGAATAGACTACTTGGTGTCGGAAGTGGAGATCGAGCAGGATGGTGAGGTCGTCTTGGAGGCGGAGCGTCTGGCTGCTATCGTTCGGGAAAGCGCCGATGACGTTCTCGTTTTGGAATCGGTGGCTACGACCTGTGAGATTCGCGGGGCCGACAGCCATTTCACCGTTTACGGACAGGATCCGAAGCAGTATCCGAAAGTGCCTTCTTCCCGAGAAGGCCAAGGCGACCTCACGATTGGCCTGGAGCAACTGCAATTGGGCGTCGAGCAATGCCTCTTTGCCACCGCAAAGGAAAGCAGCCGATACGCTATCAACGGCGTTCTCTGGGAGGTCAAGGGCAAGAAGCTGCTTTTCGTCGCTACTGATGGTCGTCGGCTCGCTCGTTGCAGGGTCGAGTTGCAGCGTGCCCCCGCGGGTTCCTTTGAACGCAAGATTATCGTGCCGGCGAAAACCATGGCCCTGCTGCAGAAACTCGCGTCGCACGATAAGGAGCAAGTCACCGTCAAGCTCGTGGAGAATCAGGTACTTCTGAGCTGCGCCAGCGTCGTCATCAGTTCGAACCTCGTGGAAGGTAACTTTCCGAAGTACGAGGACATCATTCCGGCGGATTATGACAAAAAAATGACTCTTGCTACGGATGGCGCGCTGAGCGGCGTCCGGCGCGCCGCCCTGCTGACAAGCGAGGAGTCCAAGGGAATCAAGCTCTCGGTGAGCGCCGATGCTCTGGTGTTCTCAGGCAGCTCGCCCGAAGCCGGGGCGGCGGAGGTGAGCATGCCGGTGGCCTACGGTGGCGAGCCTATCGATATCGGATTCAACCCGCAGTTTTTGATCGACGCCCTGCGTGTGATAAAAACGCCCGAGTTCGAATTGGAACTGGGCCAGTCCGATCGGCCCGGCGTTATCAAGAGCGGGACTGATTTTTTATACGTCCTGATGCCGATAAATCTTGGGTAGACCCGCTTGCACAGTCGGAGCCGTGGCTCCGCGGGCGGGCATAGAGGCATCCTACCCGACAGGGATGATGGGGAGTGAGCCATGGACGAGCAGAGAACCGCCGAGGCGTGCCGAATCGGCGATATGGTCTCCCCGTTCGTGGAGAGACTGGCCCCCGTACACAGCCGCTACGACTCGGTCACGGAGGCCCTCGAGGGCCTGTTGCCTGCCAGTCTGCACGCTCACTGTCGGATCGCCAGCATCAACAACGGGTGCCTCAAGGTCTTGGCGGACGGCTCCTGTTACCTGTTCGAACTCCAATTGTGCAAGGCCGTACTGCTGCGGGAATTGCAGCGTTCGTTCCCAGGCGCAAGGATCCGTCGTATCGAGGTCGGGATGCTGCGTTGACGAACGTTTCAGGCCTTTCCGACGTATATATTTAATTACTTTTTGCAGGCGCGAGGGGGCCTCTTCCGATATAATAAATGGCTGGAAGTCCCATATTCTTCGGGTTCTGACGGTACACACAGGGTTCATGTTTGAGGGCCGGTATGGAGGCACATAAATACGATGCCAGTAACATCAAAATCCTGGGTGGTGTCGAGGCCGTTCGCAAACGCCCGGACATGTATATCGGCGACCGCGGCACGGCTGGTCTGCATCACCTTGTCTACGAGGTTCTGGACAACTCGATCGACGAGGCGCTTGCCGGCGCCTGCGACAGCATCACGATTCGTATACAGGCGGATGGGAGCTGCAGTATCGACGACAACGGGCGCGGGATTCCCGTGGAGATACACAAGGAGGCCAAGGTCAGTGCCCTGGAGGTCGTGCTCACGACCCTGCACGCGGGCGGCAAGTTCGACTCCGACAGCTACAAGGTAGCTGGCGGCCTGCACGGCGTCGGGGTCAGCGTCGTGAACGCCCTGAGCGAGTGGCTCGAAGTGGATGTCTACCGCGAGGGCAAGCATCATCACTTCGAGTGCAAGCGCGGCAAACGCTGCGGGCCCGTCCAGCTCATCGGCACCTCCAACAAGCGGGGCACGAAGCTGACCTTCAAACCCGATGAGGACATCTTCGGCGACCTCGAATTTTCGTACGACACGCTGCTCAAGCGGGTTCGGGAACTGGCCTATCTCAACGCCGGTCTGAAGATCACGTTCCGCGACGACCGGGCCAACAAGAAGGAGGTCTTTCAATTCAATGACGGTGTCAAGGCGTTCGTCAAGCACCTCAACGAGGGCAAGAACGTTCTGCACTCGGACGTTATCTACATGGCCAAGGACGATCCGGAGAGCAAGATCACCTGTGAAGTGGCCATGCAGTATAACGACGGATACAACGAGAATGTGTTGGTTTTCGCCAACAACATTCGCAACGTCGACGGCGGGACACACCTGTCCGGCTTTCGGACGGCCCTGACCCGGACGATGAACGCGTACGCCCGGGCCAACAACCTGCTCAAGGAAGGCCAGACTACGACGGGTGACGACCTGCGTGAGGGTCTGACCGCGGTGGTTGCCGTCAGGCTGCCCAACCCGCAGTTCGAGGCCCAGACGAAGGTTCGCCTCACCAACCCGGAGGTGGGCAGCTTCGTGGAGATGGCCATCAACGAGCAGCTCGGCCACTACCTCGAGGAGCATCCGCCTGAGGCCAAGCGCATTCTTAACAAGGCCATTCAGGCGGCGGCCGCCCGGGAAGCGGCACGGAAGGCCCGCGAGCTGACCCGGCGCAAAGGCGCCCTGGGCAGCAGCAACCTGCCCGGCAAGCTGTGGGATTGTGCCAGCCGGGAGAAGGCCACGACCGAGATCTTTATCGTCGAGGGCGATTCCGCCGGCGGCTCGGCGAAGGCCGGACGCGACCGCAACATCCAGGCCATTTTGCCGCTCAAGGGCAAGATCCTCAACGTGGAAAAGGCCCGCCTCGAGAAGATGCTCGCCCACGATGAGATTCGCACGATGATCAGCGCGCTGGGCACGGGAATCGGCACGGACGAATTCGACGTGGAGAAGTGCCGCTATGGCAAGATCATCCTGATGACCGACGCCGACGTGGACGGCGCCCACATTCGCACCCTGCTGCTGACGTTCCTGTTCCGGCAGATGCCCGAGCTGTTCAACAAGAGGATGATCTACATTGCCCAGCCGCCGCTGTACGAGGTCCGCAGCAAGGGCAGGAAGAACTCCGAGTATGTCCTGACCGAAAGCGAGATGCGCCGGCGCATGATCACTCGCGGTCTCGAAGGCACCGAGTTCGTGATCCGCAACGGTGAGGCGGGCAAGTCCGCCGCCAAGGGCAGGAAAGCCAATCGCGAAAAGGAACGTAAGGTTCCGCGCGAGAAGCTCGAAGAGCTCGTCAAGGCGCTGGCCGATGTGGAGCGAATCATCAGCGTGCTCAACCGGCGGGGTATCCGGTTCACCGACTTTATCAGGGAGCACTATGACGGCGCGCGGCTGCCCCGCTATATGATTCGGTACCAGGGCAAAGAGGAGGTCTACTACGAGGCCGCCGACTACGAGAGACGGCTCGACGAGTTCGGGGAGCACAAGAACGGCGGCAAGAACAACGGCGACGAGGAGGCGGCCGTGATTGCGGAGGAACTGCACGAGGTCGCGCGAATCGATCAGATCAACCACAAGCTCAAGGCGGACTTCTCTCTGGACCTGAACGACTTCCTGCTCAAAGCCGAGAAGACCGATTCCGGTGAGTCGGTCCCGACGAAGTTCCAGCTCCTGCACGGCGCGGACAGTTACGACATCGCCTCGCTGGGTGATATCTGTGCGGCGATCCGACAGATCGGCGGCAAGGGCATCGATATCAAGCGCTTCAAAGGCCTGGGTGAGATGAACGCCGAACAGCTTTGGGAGACCACGATGAATCCCGCTACCCGGATGCTGTTGCACGTCCGATTGGACGATGCCGGCGAGGCCGACAGGCTTTTCAGCGTCCTGATGGGCGACGATGTCGAGAACCGCCGGCGCTTCATCCAGGAGCACGCCCTCGAAGTCCAAAACCTGGACGTGTAGCCGTCAGTTGCAGTTTCCGAACGTGCCTTCGCGCCGGGTGGCATCCTCAAGGCCGCAGGCCTTGGCGATGCCTACAATGCATTCGGGGGACCCTTGACGACGTCACAAGGAACAGCACCCGCCGGCAGAACACACTGATTCTGCGTGTTACCGGCTTGCTGCCGGGGCGGCGACTGTCGGCACCGCCTTACTATCCGTCGACGCGCCCGCTTCAGGCCAGGACCAGAGGGTCTGGATCTTCTCGGTGAACTGCGCCAGGGTCAACTGGCCCTTGGCGAAGGCGTCCACATCCGACTTGGCGACGTGCATGATCATGACACCTGTGGCAGCCGGTGCCGCGCCGGTTCCTATCGGGGTACCTCTGGATGTGCTACTGCCGCGCCGGCCACCTCTCCCGGGCACACTGATGCTAATCCCCGTTGACCTCGTGAAGTAGTGCCCTGCCCTGTCATCCAAGGCCCCGACGACGAGCGTGATGCGGTCTTGCGACCGGGGCGTTCGGATATTGGCGGCGTGGGCCAGCGTCTTGATCAAGGTTCTCTTGAGGCTCTCGACTTTCTGAGGGTCGTATACTGCGCCGGACCGGTCGGTCTGGGTCCTGCTCTCTTGCCGTCCGGTCATCTCCTCGATCGTCTGCGACCACACCGGGTCGCCCTGCTCCTGCGGCTGGGGCTGTTGCTGGTCCGGCTGTTGTGTCGGCACGAGCGGGTAGTCGACCTGGAGGAAGAACAGGACGCCGTAGCCGTCGAGGTACAGGCCTTGTGCCGCCGAGGTTTGCCGGCCGATGACATAGCTGAAGATCTGCCCGGTACGTGCGCTGGCGCTGAACCTGACGCGGGTCGGGAGCAGCGACTTGTCGAAGATCCGGCACATCACTGCCAGATCCTCGGTGAGGTTCTCCAGAGCGTCGGCGGGCAGGTCCAGGGTCGGAATCACGAGGACCGTCTCGTGGGCTCGCTCCCATGACGGCTGTTCGCCCAAGAGGCCTGCAACATTGCTGAACTGTATCCCGTTAACCGCCTGTGCGCCCAGGGTTTGCGCCTGGGCGGCCGGCGCGTTGCGGGATGTGGACTGTGGGTAGACTGGCTCATTGCTTACGCTATCGGATGACTGCGTCAGGGCAGCCAATAGCATGATCGTTGACAGGAATGCGTTCATTTTCCATCTCCTGATTCTGAAGTGGCGGCTCTCAATACGTTACGGTTTGGACACGCTGCTGAAACTGCGCGCCGTCGAGCTTCCCTGCGGCATACTGGTCGATGTCGGCCTTCCGGGCCCGCAGCGTCAGCAGGGTTCGTGCGGTGCTGCGCGGGCTCGCCAGAGGAGGAAGCGGCGCACCATAGAGCGAGTCCGCCGGCAGGCCCTGTACCGTCGGGGCGGGTCCCTGGACCAGGATGGTCAGCCAGGCCTCGGCCCCAAGATCGCGGATGTTCGTCGCATGTTTCAGCGCGTCCGTCAGTGCGTTTTTCAGACCTTCCACGACCTCTTGTCTATAGGGCTCGGCCTGCGGGGCGCGCCGCCGAGTCGCAGCTTGCGGATCGAGAAGCTCGCGCTGTGCCTGGGCCCACACCTGATCCGTGGGTTCGGCGGTCTGCTCTTGGCTGGGCATCTCCGGCGGCGGTACCAGCGGGAAGTCTACCTCGAGGGAGAAGATGGCGCCATAACCGCCGACGTACATCGGTCTGGGCCGGCCCTTCGACGATCGCAGTATCCGCAGCCCCGTGTCGTCGAGCTGCCCGAACATCTCGGACCCGTACATGTCGTTAAATTCGCGTGTCATCATGTCGTCATAGAGCGCCGGCGCATCGCGGATGCTCTTTTCAATGATCCGGCTCATGACGCTGAGATCCATGACGATCCGACTGAAGGCCTCGGCCTCCATCTCCTGCGCCGGGATCACCATGACCGGCACACCCCCGCGCGAAGCTGCGTACCCGACTTCTCCGAGGAGGCTGGTGCTCCGCGCTGCGCGTGGTGTATCCGTTGTTGTTGGCAAAATGACCTTGCCGGCGGCAGGCGCCGCGCCGACGCTGCTCCCGCTGCTCGCTGCCGGCCGCACAGTGGCGTCGCTCGCGACGACGGCAGCACCCTGGGCGGGTCGTGTGCAGGGGGCAAGGAGGGCCAACGAGACAATTTGGACGGCAATCTTGTTTGGAAGGCTCATTATTCGTTCCTTTCATCGTGGTTGAGTACCGGCTCGAAACCTTCGGGGCGGGCGTCAATGAGAAGCTGGGCAATTTGGCGTTTCGTGCGCGCCAGTTCGTCCTCTGTGCGGTAGGCCAGCGTTTGCAAGCCGCTGGCGAGTTGTTCTTTGTCCTGCACCCGATTCCGCTCGATCTCATAGAGCGTCTGCGCAATCCGCCGGAGGTCCTGGGCTTTCGCCGTGTCGATAGTCTGCATCAGTCCGGCGAGCAGCTCGTTGGTCACCGCGTTCGACGCGGCCAGCGTCTGCATGGCGTAGCGGTTCAGATCGTCGCGGTACTGTTGCGTAAGTTCCTCTTTCAAATGGACATAGGTGTTGGCCAGGGCGAGCTGGTACTGCCGGCGCGTATCCTCGATTAGCCTTTCGCGGATGGCAGGCTCGAGCGAGGCGGCCAGCGACGGCACCAGTGCGTCGTGAAGCTGCTCCAGGCTCATTGGTTCCCGAGCCGAGAGCCTGCCGGCCGTGTACCCCGCGAGAACGAGCACCGCTGCGGCGGCAGCCAGCCGGCCGAGACTGCGGATCGCGAATCGGCGATTGCGAGTTGGCAGGGCTTGCGTACTCGAATCCGCAAGCCGCAATCCGCCGTCCGCAATTCTTTGCAGGGTCTGGTCCAGGACCTCCTTCGGTACTTCCTGGGATCGGCCCTGCTGCTTCAACTGGGCGAGGGCGTCGGCCAAAATGTCTTTACGTTTGTTCATTGTGCACCTCATCTTTGCTCTGCACCGCGGCCAGGGCTTCGCGAAGCCGGGCCTTGGCGCGATACAGCGATACCCCGACGGCGTTGATGCCGATGTCCAACTCCTCGGCAATCTGCCGGTAGCTCATCTCACTTAAGTATCTCAGGCAAAACACCTTAGCCTCTTGCCGGGGCAGCCGGCCGATGGCCTCGCGCAACTGCCCGGCCAATTCCTGTGTCTGCGCCTGCCCGGCCGGATCGGGCCGACCGCTGCTGATCTCCTCGCAATCATGGCCGTCTGCGTGCCGCTGCCCCTGCCGGCCCCTCTGGCGGAGCCGGTCGATGGCGCGCGTGGTCGCCAGCCGCACCAGGAGACCCGCGATGTTTCGCACGGGCTGGCGACGCGAGACCTCCAGCGCCGCCAGGAACGTGTCCTGAAAGCAATCGGCGGCATCCGCGTGGTTGCCCAGCAGTCGATAGGCCGTCCGCCAGACCACCGGCCCGCAATCCTTCACAATTTCCTGCCAGTCATGTACTTGCAAAGAATGCCCCGGCTATGAAATCAACCCGCGAAACCAAAACCGTGTCGACGCCGCGATGACTCCTTCATTATGCCCGGTCCTGTTTCCATTCCAACTCCTGGGGCCTCTGCGTGCCCGTCTTTATCTATTATGTCGATGCGCGGGGCACTTTTCTTACCTGCGGGCCACCGCCCCTGGCAATCCGGTGCGAAATCCTCTGTTCGTCTGCACCGGTGGCGAATCATGATTCGCCCTATTTCACCGTCTTGATAGTTGCATTTCGAATGTTCCGCGCGTCGATGTCACGATGTCCAGGAAAAATGCAACTTTCTTTTCATCCTCACGATTTTTTCCTTGCATTCTAATCGCGCGCTTGTCAGAATACCCGCGTTGATTTATGGGGTTGTTTTTGCAGAAGCAAGAACGCTTGACCCGGAGGCGCAACATGACGGGGAAACACAGGAGCACAGGGCAGGTGGCAAGGAAGTCCTTGCTGTTCGTGCTTTTGGGTTTTGTCCTGTCGGTCATCGGGGGTTGTAACGGCGATAGTCGGCCCGTGCCCAGTGGTCCCTCGGTGGGAACTACGCCTTCCGACAAGACCGAGGCGGAGTTGCTCGCCGAGTTGGATCGCAAGTTTGAGAATCCTCAGGCGCATTATGAGCTGGCTCGCTTGTACCACCGGTCTCAGAACTGGATCAAGGCGGACTATCACTACAATCAGGCATTGAGCTTGGATCCGGCGAACCGGGCCGCTCAGGCGGGATGGGTCAAGATGTTCATCGACCGTGGTGAGACGGCCAAGGCCGAGCAATTTGCCAACAGCTATCTCAGACAGGCCGCTATCTCCGTCGATGAGACGCTACGGCTCGCGGGGGAGTTCGACAAGGTGGGTCTGGATGTCTATGCCTTGCGCGCCTTCCGGCAGGCGCTGGATGCGGCCCCGGATTCGTTCGAGGCCAACAAGCAGATGGGCTTTTATTATCTGGGCAAGGGCGACACCACCAAGGCGAAGCAGTATCTGATGCGAAGTTTCGAATTGAATCCCCGGCAGCCGGATGTGGCCGGCGAGTTGGGCCGGCTCGGCGTGGTCGTGGAACTGCCGAAGATGCCCGAGGAGCCGACGACCGGAAAACCCAGACAGTGAGAGCGCGGATGCTCTCTTGACAAGACCTTGATTATTGTTGCTTTTTCGTTGCCCCGTGGCGAAGGGATGCGCTGCGGGGTTTTTTATTGTCCGGATTGCCGCAGGCGACTGAGGATTTCGCGCCGCCCTAGGACGAGCGTCCCCGTCGCCTGAAGGCTCGTGTGGGGGCACGACCTGGAAGGGGCGGCAAAACAGGGTCGCACACGCGGCTCCCGTGTTTTACGGTTGCAGAGTAGGGCCGGAGAAGGTATACGCATTCCGGCTCCGTACTGGTAAGCCCCGGATGGCAGCGGCGAGGCCTTTGGCCTTGATGATGGTTGTTGTGTCGCGGGCATCTTGCCCGCGCTTCGAGGGCGAGACGCCCTCGACACGAGGGAGCCCTTGCTGCTGCCACGCGGATGAGATTTTCACGAGCACGACAGCAACACCCGGTCGGAGTCGAGCTCTCACGGAGTGCGCGCCTTGCATATCGCGGATATCGCCATCATTGGACTGTACCTCGTCGGTGTCGCCGTTATTGGTGTCCGGACCGGCCGCGGGATCAAGCTCAGCGCCGATTTCTTCATGCCCCGGCGCTTCGGCAAGCTGATGATGGTCATGTTCTCGTTCGGGGCGGGGACCCATTCCGATCAGGCCGTCGGTGTCGCCTCCAAGAGCTACACGAGCGGGCTGTCCGGCATCTGGTACCAATGGCTGTGGCTGCCGGTCACGCCCTTCTACTGGCTGATCGCCCCGGTGATGCGCCGGGCCCGCGCGATTACGACGGCCAACGTCTTCGAGGCCCGCTACGACCGGAGCGTGGCGATGCTCTTCGCGGTCGTCGGCATGCTGAACCTGTCGGTGAACATCGGGGTGATGCTGCGCGGCTCCAGCGAGGTCATCTCGGCCTGCACGGGAGGCCTGCTGTCGGCCGATCTGGCGATCGCCCTGATGACGGTGATTTTCGTCCTGTACGGCGTGGCCGGTGGGCTGTCCGCAGCTATCGTTACCGACTTTATCCAGGGGGTCCTGACGATCATCTTCTCCTTCCTGCTGCTGCCTGTCATCATGGGCGCGGTCGGCGGCACGTCCGGTATCCGTGCGGCTATCGACAACCCGGCGAAGCTGTCGCTGGTCGCGCCGGCGGAGATTGGCTTGTTCTATATCGCCATCATTGCGCTAAATGCTCTGGTTGGAATTGTGACGCAGCCGCACACCATGGGCAACTGTGCGGCCGGGAGAACGGAGATGGACGGCCGCGTCGGTTTCATGTTCGGCAATCTGGCCAAGCGAATCTGCACGATTCCCTGGGCCCTGACGGGGTTGGCCGCCATTGTCTATTTCGCCCAGGCCGGCCAAGCCGTCGAGCCGGATCGCGTCTTCGGGACCGTCGCCGGCGACTTCCTGCCCAGGCTGCTGCCGGGGCTGCTCGGCATTTTCGTCGCGGCGCTGCTCGCGTCGGTGATGAGCTCCTGCGACGCCTTCATGCTCGCCTCGTCGGCCCTGTTCACGGAGAACCTCTACCGCCCGGCGCGGCCCGGCCGGCCCGAGCATCACTATCTCACCGTAGGCCGGCTCGCTTCGGTCGGCGTCGTGGCGGGAGGCGTGGCGTTCGCCTACTGGCTGCCCGGCGTCGTGGCCGGCATGGAGATCTTCTGGAAGATCTCGGCGATGATGGGTATCGCCTTCTGGCTGGGCCTGTTCTGGCGGCGCACGACGGTGGCCGGGGCCTGGGCGGCGACGCTGGTCAGCTTCGTCGTCTGGTTCGCCACCAGCCGCATTGCGCTCGGTGGCTGCGTCCTGTGGGACTTCAATGCCCACCTCGGCCCCTATCTGCCGCCGTTCATGCTCTGGCAGGGCCGCCTATATCTGCCCTGGCAGATGGCCTTGTACCTCTCGGCCGGATTGATGGCCGGCGTGGCCGTCAGCCTGCTCACGAGACCCGTGCCCGCCGGCACGCTCGAGAACTTCTACGCCCTGCTGCGTACCCCCGTGCGACCGGGCGAGCAGGTGGCCGTGCCTTGCACGCTCCCATCGGACACCGTCGTGCCGGAGAGGCGCACCCTGCTGCCGAACACGAGCTTCGAAGTCCTCGTGCCCAGCGGTGTCGGTGCTCTCGGCTTTCTCGCCGGCTGGACCTGTGTCGGTGGGCTCGTACTGATCGTCTACCTGATCACATGAGCGAAGGGACATCAGGGCTGATCACGTGTGGGAGAGACCAGGTGGCAGGGTCAAGTGACGCTTGGCGATGGTTGTTGTGTCGCGGGCATCTTGCCGGCGCTTCAGGGGATCCCTTGACGCTGCCGCCCGGGCGGGCTATAGCTTGTAGGAAAGCAACGCCCTGCGCGTGCGTGGGTGGCACGGACAAACTTAACTTGTTTGTCAGTGGTTCTCGGATGGCCCGGCCCGGCGCGGTCGTCACCGACGAACGAGTTTGTCGGTGCCGCCCGGAGGGCATGCAATCGGCAGGGACAGTACGTGGGACGGAGATATCGGTTATGAAATCACGGAAATGGTTGGTCGTGTTGGGCGCTGTCGGCCTCTGTGCCCGTGTCTTGGCAGTGGCCCCGGTGCTGTACGACGTGCGCGACTTCGGGGCCAAGCCGGACGGCCGAACGCTTGCCACCAAGGCGATTCAGGAGGCCATCGACAAGTGCGCGGAGAGTGGCGGCGGGAAGGTCTACCTGCCGCCGGGGGATTTCCTGTCCGGCACGCTCTACATGAAGAGCGGCGTCATGCTCCACCTCGACGCGGGCTGCACCTTGCTGGGCAGCATCAATCTGCGTGATTACCCCGTGACTGTCCCCGGATACCGGTCGTACACCGATAACTATACCGACAAGAGCCTCATCTACGGCGAGAAGCTGGAGCGGATCGCCATTACCGGCCGGGGCGTCATCGACGGCCAGGGGGCGGCCTTCAAAGGCCCCTACAAAGTACGGCCGTACATGATTCGCTTTATCGAGTGCCGGGACGTTGTGGTCGAGGGCGTCACCATCAGGGATTCGCCCATGTGGGTCCAGCACTATCTGGCCTGCGACGATGTTCGTGTCAGCGGCATCACCGTGAAAAGTCACGTCAACCAGAACAACGACGGCATCGATATCGATTCGTGCAGCACAGTCGTCATCACGGGCTGCAACGTGGATTCCGGCGACGACGCCATCGTGCTCAAGAGCACGTCCGACCGGCCCTGCAAGGATGTGGTCGTCAGCGGCTGCGTCCTGCGCAGCACCTGCAACGCTCTGAAGATGGGAACGGAATCGAATGGCGGGTTCCAGAACATCGTGCTGACAGGCTGCACCGTTTGGGATACCCGTCTGGCCGGCGTCGCGCTGGAGATCGTGGACGGCGGCACGATGGACCGCGTGATTGTCTCGGATATCACCATGACGGGTGTGGGCGCGCCGCTGTTCATCCGTCTCGGCAATCGTGCCCGACCTTTCAAAGAAGACATGGACAAGCCCGGCCTCGGTACTATGCGGAACATCACCATCAGCAATATCGAAGCGACCGGGGCGAATCCCACCGGCTGTGCGATATCCGGCCTGCCCGAAGCGAGGATCGCAAACCTCACGCTGAGCAACCTCAGGCTTTCGTTCGCCGGCGGCGGCCCGGCCGAGGAAGCGGCCCGGCCCGTGGCGGAGAACCCGGACAAGTATCCGGAGTACTCGATGTTCGGCCGGCTGCCCGCGTATGGATTGTACTGCCGGCATATCCATGGCTTGAAGCTGGTCAACGTCCAACTGCAATTGGCAGGCGACGACAAACGCCATGCCGTGGCCCTCAACGATGTGAAGGGCGCGACGATTGATGATTTGGATGTTCCTCCTGGAGCGGGAGCAGCCTCACTGCTTCGTTTGACGCAGGTGCAGGATATTCTGATTCGAGGCTGTGTGCCCAAGGAAGGAACGGACGTATTCCTGAGGGTCCAGGGGGCGCAGACCGAAGGCGTGACACTCACGGGCAACGATTTTGGCCGCGTGAAAACGGTCGTCGATGCGGGCCCGGACGTCTCGAAGACGGCCGTCGCGCAAATCGCGAATCGCACGGATTGACATGAATCATACGTATTCCGCAAAATTCTCGCGCGTCAGGGACTCTGTCATCCTGAGGCGAAGCCGAAGGATCTGGCCAGCGAAAGGAAGGTTTCTCCCGTTTGCAGGCCAGATCCTTCACTACGCTCCGCTCCGTTCAGGATGACATGCCGCGCACGAATTAACCATGATTCTCATCAGGGGAACCAGGCATGATTCTCGGCAAGTACTCGTTCGGCATCGGGGACCGGTTCGGGCAGCAGGGCAAGGCGCAGTTGGCCGCTTTGCTGAAGGCGAAAGAGCAGGGCGTTGACGTCACGCCCGTCTGGAACAAGTCGAATCGCGAGCACAGTATCATCGGCACCCGGCCGGCCGACGTTCGCGCCGAGGCGGACGCCGCGGTCGCCGCCTGCGGCTGGAGCGCGCCTTACTTTGTCGATGCCGACCATATCGGCCTGGCCAATGTGGACGCGTTTCTCGAAGCCAGCAACTTCTTCACGCTCGATGTCGCTGATTTCATCGGCCGGCTGGCCCAGCAATCCGATGTGGCGGCCTTCGTCCGCAAGCACCGAGACCTCTTGGGGGCGCGCCATATTGAGGGAATGCCTGCGGCGGTGGAGATTGACGCGGCCCGGCTCCAGTCCATCGCGTCGAAGTACCTCGTTGCCGTGCAGCAAGCGGGCGGAATCTACCGGCACATCGAAGCGGACAAGGGAGCCGGCAACTTCGTCACGGAGGTCTCGATGGACGAGACCGACACGCCGCAGACGCCGATTGAGATGCTGGTCATCCTGGCCGCCATTGCCGACGAGGGCATTCCCGCCCAGACCATCGCGCCGAAGTTCAGCGGCCGCTTCAACAAAGGCGTGGATTACGCCGGTGATTTGGCCCGGTTCGCGCGGGAGTTCGAGCAGGACCTCGCTGTGATCCGGTTCGCCGTGCGGGAGTTCGGCTTGCCTGGGAACCTCAAGCTCAGCATCCACTCGGGCAGCGACAAATTCTCGATCTACGCGCCCGTCCGCAAGGCCCTCAGAAAGTTCGATGCCGGCCTGCATCTCAAGACCGCCGGCACGACCTGGCTGGAGGAACTGATCGGCCTGGCCCTCGCCGGCGGCGACGGTCTGACCATCGCCAAAGAAATCTACACGCGGGCGCTCGACCGCATGGGCGAATTGTGCGGCCCGTACGCCACGGTCATCGACATCGACACGGGCCTGCTTCCCGTTTCTGACGAGGTTCGTGGGTGGGATGGCGCGCGCTTCGCCGCGACCCTGCGGCACGACTCCTCCTGCCCGCAGTACAATCCGAGCTTCCGCCAGCTCCTGCACGTCGGCTACAAGGTCGCCGCCGAGATGGGCCCCCGTTTCCGCAGCGCCCTGCAGCAATACGAAGCCATCATCGCCGAGCAGGTCACCGCCAACCTCTACGACCGCCACCTCCGCCCGCTGTTTTTGGGGACTGGAGCCAGATAGGAGACTATGTCCAAATGACACTGTCATTCTGGGCGAAGCGAAGAATCTGGGCTGCGGACTTGAGAAATCTCTCTTTCGGTGGCCAGATGGTTCGCTTCGCTCACCATGACGAGTGGCGTGCCGTTTTGCGATAGTCTCTACGTTCGATTGGTCCCATAGGTCATTGAGGTCTCTTTTCGACGATCACAGGAACTCCACGAGGGCGGCGAAGGCGGTGAAGCCGGCGCCGAAGGAGACCAGCAGGGCGCGCTGGCCGGGCCGGGGCCGGCCCTCGCGCAGGACCTTGTCCAGCACGAACATGACCGAGGGCGAGGACATGTTGCCATAATCGCGGAAGACCTGATAGGAGAAGCGCAACGTTTCCGGGGCGAGACCCACGTGCTTGCCGACGGCTTTGAGTACTTGCGTGCCGCCGGGATGAACAACCCACCAGTCGATGTCGTCCGTCGTCAGGGCATGACGCTCCAGCAGCCGCCGGGTCACCTGTGCGGCGGCCTTGGCGCCGATGACCGGGACGTTGCGAGTCAGCACGTTCCGCAGTCGGCCTCCCTGGGTCGTGTAGCGCAGTTGTTCCCGGTACCGCGGCAGTGTCACCGACTCGAAATCGACGAAGCGTATGAGTGAGCGTGTGGGTGGCAAGGTCAAGGCCGTAGGCCCTGGCAGTGGCTGCGGTCCGCCGCGCGACCCCGCCCCCAAGCTTCGCTTGAGGGTGCCACCCATAACATCTCCGTTCAGGTCTGCCTGCAACACCGCCGCCGAGGCGCCATCTGCGAAGATGCTATTACTGACAACCAGGTCGGGGTCGGGCCCCAGGAAGAAGGTGGCCGAACAGATCTCGACGGACAGGCACAGGACGGTTTTTCGCGCCCCGGACTGGATCATCCGGCAGGCGGTTTCGAGATTGGGGATCGCCCCGCCGCAGCCCATGCCCATCAGGTCGAGCACGGAGGCGGAGGCCGGCAGGCCGAGGTCTTCCATGAGATAGGAGGACAGGCCGGGGCACAGATAGCCCGTACAGGTATTCACGATGAGACCTTCGATGTCGGCAGGTTTCAGACCTGCCTGGTCCAGGGCGGACCGCGCTGCGGCGACACCAATGCGACGGCTGTGTGTGGCGAATCGCGAGATGAGGTGATCTGGGTCCTGCGAGCAGATTTCTTCGTCCATGTCCACCGCAATATACCGGCCCCGGATGGGCCCTTCGAGCAGGAGTTCTCGGTACAGCTCGCGCTCGCTCGGCTCCATGGCGAAGTGCGCTTCGAGAAAACGACAGATTTCCTCCTGCGTCGCATAGCGCCTCGGGTTCGCCGTCGCCAGTGCGGACAGGATTGCTTTCATTCGCCCTCCTTGCGGTCGAAGCGCACGACGGCGGCGACGCGGCAGAACCACGCGCGCCGAACCACGGGCACCGGGTCGTGCTTCATCAGGATCGTTGACAGTTCCACCGGCTTGAAGCCCCGCCGGATCGAGAGCAAGGCGTCGTGCCGGATTCGCGAGTCAAGCGGTGCGGCCAGAAGGAAGCAGACCATGTAGTTTAAGAGGCAGCGGTGCAAGTCATTGAACAGCACGGCCTTTCGCACGAAACTGCGCAAGTGCGTGATGAGCGTGTCGATCTCGTCATCCGTGAAATGATGGAAGGTCATCGACCCGACCGCGTAGTCGAACTCGCCCGCTGGCTGATAAGTGAAGATGTCGGCCCGTTCCATGCCGATAGTCTTACAGCCTGCGTGTGCGACGGCCTTCCGTGCCAGCTCGATCGCCTTGGGATTATGATCCAAATACGTGAACTCCACCTTGTACCCCCGTTCGGTTGCCCACCGCGTGACGGCCAGCGGGATGTCGCAGTCTCCCGCTCCGATGTCCAGAATCCTCACGACTTGCTCTCGCGGACATCCGGTCAGCTCCTGTGCGAGGAACTGCCGCACGACGCGAATCCCGCCGCCGATACGGTTGACGACCTTCATGAACCTGTAGCTCTGCTCCACCAGCCGGGGGTCGGCATCGGGACGATCCAGAAACTCCGCGCCCTGTGCCCGCCGTTCAAACACCCCATAATCCCCCGTCCACGAGTTTCTTTCGGGCCTGCGCGAGCCGTTTCGACTGCTCCTCCCGGAAGGCGGGGTCTATCGTGACCGCCTCGGCCGCAATGTCCCGGCAATATCCGCACTCCTCGCAGGACAGGCGGGCGCAGGCCCGGGTCTCGAATCCGCGTATGAAATCCGCCGGAATCCTGGCCGGATCGATTCGGAAGGGATTACGCTCCAGCGGAAAGAGCATCCCCTGTTCCTTGAGCACAGAGTAGAACGGCCTGAGTCGCAGCGGGTTGACCTGTCCGGGCCGGAAGAAGTGTCGCAGCAGCCAGAAGCTCTGCCTGGCCGGGCCCTTTTTGAACCCATACGGCAGAATCAACTTGGCCAGGTCCTCGCCCGAGTTGCGCCGGCTGTAGGCCTCGACGCGCCGGAGCAACTCGGCCGAAGGGATGCCCCGTTCCAGGAGCTTGAAATGCTCGTACCCCATCGCTTCATAGAATCCGATGTCCTCCGGCCGTATCCAGCCGGCCTTGATGAGCAGGGAGGGGTCTTGCAGCCGCTTCAGCGTGCAGGACAGAAAGCAATAATCGATAAAGAGCCTGCGCGAGCCCTCGGAGCTGTGGGCAAAACCGTTCTGATGATATGGCTGCATCGGGCAATTCGGCAGACAGGGGTGGTTCGCGATCAGTTGCAGCTCGCAATCGACGGCGCCGCGAATCGCTCGCAGGGCACTGAAGTCGCGATTGATAGAGAAGCTCTCCAAACTCAGCGCGTCCGCGCCGAGGCCATGCCAGAAGCGGGCCCGCCGGGGCGTGTCGATCTGTGCGTAGATGCCGGCCTTGATGTGAAACTCGGGAAACACGGCCTTTACACGCTCCAGCAGATACGGCGTGGAGACCGTCAGCCGGCGGATGCCCATGGCGCCCAGGTTCTCCAGCAGCCGCAGGAGCCTTCTTTGCCAGCGGCGGCTCCATTCCCGATTGCCCAGGCACGAGCTATTCAGCAGGTAGTTAAAAACGATGCCGTGCCTATTGAGGACGGCGACATAATCGGCGAGCGCCCGTCGGCTCAGAGGCGTACCCATGTAGCTCGGCCTGCCCCCGCCAACCACATCGGCCGCGAACTTGCCATAGACCTCCCCCACCCCTAAGCTCGCGAGCTTCGGAACCACGTCCAGGTCGTAATTGGCGGCTACCGAAAGCTTCATCCTTCCCCCCGTGGCGAGGGCATCTTGCCCTTGTTCTTTGCTTCTGCCGGGCGGCTCCGGCAAGCACGGCATGCCCTCACCGCTGTACCGGCGATTCCAACACCATATACATCCGAATCGTACGCAAGGTTGGCGAAAAATACGCCCCGCTGCAATGATGGAATTGGAAAGTCGTCACCCACGCCTCGATGGACAAACCCCCAATTCCGAATTCCGGATGTGACCCCCGGCCTCCCGCCCTGACAGTTCGTATTTTGTCGATATTTCTGTTGACGCGGGCGCATGGTTAATTTACCATGACATGTGGAAAAATGCGAAATCCGAATATCGACAACTCCGCCGGAGGCGGATGCCTGTTGCCCGGCGTCGTTCCGGAAATTTCGAACACAAACTCAAAATCCAAA
Source organism: uncultured Pirellulales bacterium (assembly GCA_964346195.1). Classification (GTDB taxonomy): domain Bacteria; phylum Planctomycetota; class Phycisphaerae; order Sedimentisphaerales; family Anaerobacaceae; genus PLanc-01. The sequence goes on along the minus strand of CAYFUB010000478.1, from coordinate 30,349 downwards.
TGTTCCAAAGACCGAAACGCTGTCGCCGGTAGACAAGGGCAAGAAAGGACGGGAGAACGCATGGCCCAGAAGGAAAGCTGTTACAACTGCGTTTACTCGCACTGGGATCGCAATCAGGCGGTTTGGACGATGTCGGTCGGGGTCCCCACCCGGCCGACGTGCGCCAACCATCCGGAGTCGTTCGGGCGGATGAAGGAGTGCCCGCTGGGCCAGGTCTGCCGAAACTTCCGGCCCAAGCCGCCCACACCTCAGGGCGAGACGGTCAAGATGATCCCCCTGGGCGGCGGGTTCTACGCCTACGCGGACGCCGCCGACTGTGAATGGCTCAATCAGTGGACTTGGTACTTGCAGAATGGCTACGCGGTCCGGCGGGAGAACAATAAGGTGATCAGCATGCACCGCGAGATCACGCAGGCGCCCAAGGGGATGGAAGTCGATCACAAGAACCGCAACGAGCTGGATAATACGCGGGAGAATCTACGCGTCTGCACACGCGCAGAGAACGCCCGGAACCGACACAAGCCGCGGAATACGTCTTCCCGGTTCTGGGGTGTCAGCTACATCAAGGATCGCGCCAAGTACATGGCCTTTGTCTGTTACCAGGGCGAGGTTGTCTCCTGTGGCTGTTTCACCGATGAGATCGAAGCGGCCCGGGCGCGTGACCACAAGGCGGTCGAACTGCTCGGCGAAGCCGCCCAACTGAATTTCCCCGAGGAATGGCCGCCCCAGCGCCGCAAACGCGTCCACGCCCGGTTTCAGGCAAGTCTCACGAAGGGTGTGAAGAGTGCGAAGAATGTAAAGGGTGCCAAGGGGAAGAAGGCAAAAAGGAAAAAGCCGAAGCCAGCCAGACGACCCCGGCCACGGACCACGGGTCACAAGCCACGGGCCACGCCGGCAGGGTCACGAGAGACCCGTGACCAGGGACGAAGAAAGCGGCAGAAGAAGGTGAGACGGTCAGAGGGTCGGAAGGCAAAAAGGCGGTAGCGTGTGCACGGCACACCGCCTGCTCGCGCTTGACACACGACGAGGGGCCAGGCCCGATGGCCGAAAGAAGCGAAGAAACGCGAAAAAAAACCGCTGTCGTGTCATTGCGAGCGAAGCGCGGCAATCTTCCGATTCTCGCAGATTTCTAACTGGAAATTGACAACCGGGAACTGGCAACTGCTTTTCAATCGTAGATGAACGCTGATTGATGAGAACTGTCAGGCGCGCAGGGCAGGTGGTTGTCCCCATTATTGAGGAAAATTTGCTGCTTGAAATCCTCACCCTCATCCCGTAGAGTCGCCGCATAAAACAGGGGTCAGGCATCTTAGGCATTGTACACGGAGAAGCATTATGAACGGAGTCACGTCACAGCCATCAATTCCCACAACGAAAGGAGTGCAGAGATGACTCGATTACCAACGAACTGCCTTATCGTGCTGGTGCTGTGTTGCCTGCCTGCTCTGACGGGCTGCGTCGATCAGGAGAAGAAGCAGGCCCTGGCCGACCTCCAAACCACCGAGGAGGCTCTTGCCGTCGCCAACCGTGACCTGGCAGACGCACGCGCCGCGCTGGACACGACCCAGAAGGAGAGAGACAGCCTGCAAAAGGAGCTGCAGAACCTCCAAGGCCAAAATCAACGCCTGCGCGCGCAGATGGACAAACTCACGGCGGAGCTGCAGGCATCTGAGCTCCAGAGCCAGCAGCTCAAGAAACAGTCAGCGAGTGCCCGGGAGGCCGCCGCCAAGGAGAGCAATGATCTGAAGGCCAGAATTGCCGCTCGGGAAAAGGAGCTTGCCGATAAGACGGCTCAGATCGAATCTCTCCAGCAGCAAATGGCCCAGTTGCAGAAGAAGCTCGATGCCGCGCTCAAGCCGCCTGCCACGCCGGCGCCATAACGCAACGGTCGGTACGTGCTCTGACGTTCAACGCACATCGGCAGCGCGCGAGTCGACCGGCCAGAGGCACACAGGCCCGCCGGGTCATTCGTACCGCAGCAGGCAGAAACGGTTGCGCGAAATGGGAGTCAACTCTTGACACTTGGCAGGTGGGGAAGCAATGGGCGAATTTTCCACCCGTGACATTTCTGTCAAGTGTCAAAAGTTGACCCCGTCCCTCTTCCCGGCCCTCGGCCGGACTCTGTCCTTCCAATGATCAATCGTAAATCATGTCACCCCGGACTCCGATCCGGGGCAGCGATCATCAATCCAAAGGGCCACGGAGAATATTTCAACCACAGATGGACTTGGCGCGGCCTTCGGCCGCAACCAAAGGCGTATCGTGTGCGGGTTCTCATTCCACCGCAGCTACTGCGTGTCGCAAGAACATGCCAGGCGTAATCCGATCTGCGGGGTAGGGCGTCAGCGAGGTCACCGATCCCAGATGTGGATGGCTCCGCCCTCGTGACGCGCCTGTCATGTTTCTTGCTCACACTGCGTCGACGCTGCTGGACCCGCTCGTGGTCCACGATGGTCACCCTTTTCCTTTTTGCCCCAAGACCTTCGAGGGCAAAAAAGAAAAGGATAATCACAAGCCTTCGAAATGAAAAAGGCATCCGTCCTTGCTATGCTGGTTGCTGTATCGGACAACCTTTTTCAAGGAGGATGCCATGAACTCGTTCATCGAAAAGCATAAGAACAACATTATAGGGGTTTTGAGCGGCTGGGACCGCATCGTTTTTCGCGGGACCCTTCGCTGGGTGGCCAATTTGGCGGGCATGAATCAGTACCTGTCCTATCTGGGGATTCTCATGAAGGACTTCAAACAATACGCCCTGGATAAGACGGCCCAACTGATTCAAGCCTCGCGAGCCAAGGCCGAACAGGCCGGCCGACCGAATGTCTATCTGCACTCCAGTCGAACCAATAAAGAGCAAGTGGCGTTGGACCTCGCCGCCCGCGATGGGGTCCGAGAGGGATTGATCTGTATTTTGCGTACGGTCGAGCCCTGTATGACCTATCAGCTTCACAAGAATCGCCAGGCCAAGACGCTGGATTTGGAATGGTTCCAAGGCAAGTGCATGCACCTGTACCCCTACTGGTATGACAGCTACTTCGGGTTCATGGGGGCTCGCATCCAAACGTGGTTTCCCTTTGCGATTCAGATGTGGATGAACGGCCGCGAATGGCTGGCTCGCACGATGGATCAGGAACATGTGGCTTACCAACGCTGTGACAATTGCTTCCCCTGGATCAGCGATTTCGCCCGCGGGCAGGCCTTGATGGACCAACTGCATCGCACCGATTGGTGTGCACAGTTCGGCCGCATCGCGCGATTCCTCAACCCGGCCCACGAGACGATGTTCGCTGGTTTTCCCCTGCACTACTACCGGACCAGTCAGGAAACGGAATGGGCCACCGATATTGCCTTTGACGATCCGCAGGCGTTGGCCCGCCTCTATCCCCAACTGGTTCACGGCTCGATGATCGCCTTGGGTTGCAGGGAGGTGCTGCGGTTCCTTGGCAAGCGTCTGTATCCCAACAGTTCAGAGGACGTGACCAGCAGTTACCGGGATCGGACCGAAGGGATTCGTGTCAAGCACCAAGCACACGCCAACTCGGTGAAAGTCTATGACAAAGCCGGCTCGATCCTGCGCACAGAGTGCACGATCAACAATGCTCGGGCCTTTCGCGTCTACCGCCGGTCCGAACGCGATCCTCAGGGCTCCAGGAGGATGCTTCCCATGAGTAAGGGCATTGCGGATTTGTACGCTCGCAGCCACGTCTCTCAGCAAGTCAACGACCGTTACCTCGAAGCCCTGGCTCAACTCGACACCAGTGAACGGGTCCAAGAGGTGGTCTCTCCCATCTGCAACCGTCGCACCTGCAAAGGCAAATCGATCCGGGCGATGCGGCCGTGGTCAGAGCCAGACCAGCAACTGTTGGCGGCGGTAGCGGAGTGCGGACTGGCCGGGGATTTCCGCAATCGGGATATCGCCAGCCATCTTTATCCCAATCGTCCTGCCCAGGAGGTCTCCCGTAAAGTGACCTATCTGCTGCGCCTGTTGCGGGAACACAAGATCATCAGGCGTCTGCCCAAGACCCGCAAGTACCGTCTAACCCCCAACGGAGCCAAAATCATCGCTACCATCTCCTTGACGCAAAATGCTACTACAGAACAACTTAACAAGGCCGCCGCATGAAGATCTGGAAATCTTTTTCAGTTGTTGCCAGTTTGTAGCACGGATAACCGGTCGGCTTCTGTCTTCACACTTCAAACTTCACACTTGACACTTCCTCATGCTCATCACCCTGGTCACCCGAGCCCCAATCCGCGTCCCCATCAAGACCGCCGACGGCAGAGGGAAACCGACAGGTCGCGACCCCTTTGGTTGCGGTGGAGTTTTTCGGTTCGGAGAGAATATTTTTTTGCTTGACAGGAACCTTGTATGGATGACCCCCGGATTCTCAGCTCCAACGTCGCGGATCAGGCGCGGCGATCGGCCGTCGCCTGCATCCGTCTTGTTGGGGCCGTCCTCACGTGTTGAAACCGCCAGTTAGAGCCTTTTCAATGAGGCCTGGTTCGATACAAAGGTCCAAGAGGGTGTGTGCCAGGATGGCAGGCCACACGTTGCCTCGCCACAGCACGACAAGACCGAAGGTAAAGCCGAGCATCGTGGTCCACGCCATTCCCCATGGTCCCCAGAAACAATGAGCCAGACCGAAAGCGATTGATGCAATGATCAAGCGCGATGCCTTGCCCGCTCCCGCGGCGGCCAGAACGGAGAAGAGGAAGCCTCGGTATAGGAACTCCTCGCAGAATCCGGCACTCAGAGATGTAGGAACGGAGACCAGCTTCGCAGAGTCCAAGGTGAACATCTTCTGCCAGGACACGACGTCCATCAAGCCGTACGCTGCGATCCAGAGAACTCCCAGCCCGATTCCGATTCCGATGTCCGGGACTATGCCACGGCTCTCCGTCAGGAACAGATTCCTGAATCTCGCCTTCTTCCTATTCAGCCACCACCAAAGAGCAACCACCGCCCAAAGAGCCGGAGGAAGTCCGATGAACATTGCCTCGATCATGATCTTGGGTGTCGGTGGGCCTTGATGCTTTGTCCGGGCATACCACATACCTATGTACCAGCCCGAGATGAACCAGCCGAAGAATAGTGGTCCGATTATCGTCGCGACAACCCAGGAGGCGGCGCGTTTCTTGCTGATGGTGTAATCCATGTCTTGTTGTCCCAACAATTCTCTTACTGGCTTTAGGGATAGCCCCGGGTTTTCTTCCTTGAGGACAATGTCTTCTTCATCCAGCACCTCTCGCGGCGTTCGTGTCTCAATCAGGCCGTACCTTCCTGAGGGTATTATGGCCGGGGCAAGGGCGGGGGACAAGGGAAAAGGCCTGCGGCAGTTGGCAGTTGTCGACTTTGAGTTGTCAGTTCTCAGTTCTCAGCACGGCACCGGACGAGGAATGATTCTATCCGCAGATTTCACAGATTTTCGCAGATTCGCAACCGGCAATTGCCTCTTCCAATGATCAATCGTAAATCATGTCACCCCGGACTCCGATCCGGGGCATCGATCATCAATGGCCGGCCTCCGGCCACCCGAGCCCAATCCGCGTCCCCACCAAGACCGACGACGGCAGAGGGAAACCGACAGGTCGCGACCCTTTTGGTTGCGGTGGAGTTTTTTTGGTTCGGAGAGAATATTTCCTTGCTTGACAGGAACCCTGTATGGATGACCCCCAATTCTGCGATTCTCCTTGTTTCGGATTTCGTGCAGCGTGCTTCGAATTTGCCTGCCCCAGGCGGCGCGCGCCGGGGCCGAGGGCAACCCGCAAAAAAAATTTGCGCCGGCGCGATTTTCGCGGTAATCAAATGCCGCGAAGGGCCATGTACTCTACGGTGAGTGAACTCATCGCTATAACGAGGTGCGCGACCCGCCGGAACGCGGGGCCAAGAGCGCGGTGGTCAGCAGTCCCGGGCCGCCTGGCGCGGGAGTTGCTCGCTCCGGGTCTAGGCGGGGTGCGTCGTCGGCCGGACAGCGTACGGAAACGCGTGGCGGAAGAAGCAAACGGCGTACGGCCGCCTGACTTGCCGCCGGAATGGAGAACGCAACGTTGAGGTTGGAAACCTACAACTCGAATGAAGGAGAAAATCTCATGATTACCAAATTTTTCTGCGGACGCCGCGGATGGCTCGCGTTGCTCGTGTCCTTGTTGGCCGTTGGCAACGCCTGGGCCGTCACATGGACCTATTATGTGTATACCGGCTGTCAGAACACCTACGAGTGTCCCTTTGATTCGACCTTTAAGGCGTACAAGAGCGAGACCATCACTTTCAATTCCCAGAACAGGGATCGAGACAAGAAAGTGGACGACAGTTGCCCCCCCGTGACCCAGTACTACTGGGCGTCGAGCTCGGTGTACGAAAACCACTGGACCATCTCGGGCAAGGCAAGCTTCAGCTCCACGTCCAGCGTGAAGACCAAGGATGTCGCTGGGCTCAATAGCGGTAACGTGTACGTGTACGTGGACGCTGACTTCGCCAATGGTAATAGCATCACGGTTCAGGTGGTCCTGGATGACAACAGCACGAACGGGCCTCCGGGTACCGACAACGACGGGGACTCGGCGCGCTCCCGCAGTTGGACCATCACTTTCAAGACCCGATGCCCGACCAGTCTGGCGTGTATCGCGCCGTCGCCAGATTGTACCGTGGAGCAGGGCAATCCGGCGAGCTATACCTACCGTCTGGACCCGGATATCCCTCCAACGGGCCGGCCTGATTATGACGGGGTCTCCATTCACGAGACGTTCGGTTCCCGAACCAGCAATATCAACAAGGACGTGCACGTAACAGCAGCCGGTCGGACCGCGCATCCCACCTGGACGAACAGCCAGTGGCGGGATTATTTCTTCGGTACGAGCAGCAACAACGGCACCTTTACGCCGAACGGCAGCGACCTCATCGCGGATCAACACGGCGGGATGTTTGTCACCACTACGTACCTCGTCAGCCCGCCCACAGCGGATCTGTACGTGGATCTGCCGCAAACCTATACGTGCCAGTCGGACAGCGGGAATTTGAACCAATCTTACACGATCCGACGCACCTGTAAGGCCACCACCGGCGCTCTGAGGATAAAAAAGTGGTAAGCAGTATACCCGTCAGAGATGAGACGCCGACGGCTGAGCACGATATAATGATATGTGGGCTGTGCCTCCGGACGCGGGGGCACGGCCCATGGCTTCCATGCGTGGACAGAGCCGTGATGACCAACGAGTTTGTGGTGGATACGATTATGAGAGCTTTATCGACATGTTTGTCTTTCTGCCTTCTGGTGACCCTGTGCGGCCTTCCGAAAGCCAGCGCGGCAAGCACCGACCCGCTCGACAGGATTCTCCAGGAAAAACCTACCGCCGATCCGAACCGGATCGAGTACGTGAGCCGGCTGATCGACCAGAATCCTGGCCATCCCCGTATTCTCGAACTGCGGTATTTTCGCACGGGCCAGCTCATGGGCAGTTCGCAGGACCCGCAGCATTTTCGCGCGGTCATCCAGGAGTTGGGACAATTGGGCAGGGATGCCGGGCTAGGCAGCCAACTGGACTTCGACTGCAAAATGCGAACGGGGGAGATTCTCTTTCATTGCCTCCATGACAAACAGGCGGCCTACGAGCACTATAAGAGCCTGGAACATCATGCGGCATTGAGCCGCAATACTCTCCAGAGCGATTACCAGCGTGGCGACCTGTACTGCCGGATCGCGGCGTCCGCCCTGGCCTTCCCCGTGCGCCGGATGGATGAGGTAGAAAAATACACACGCCTGGTCATGGCCTATCCTTACCTGGGCATGGAAGATCGGCAGATGTACCAGAAATTTTTTGAGCTCTATGAGGAGGCCGGCCGACTCTTCATCACCGCCTTTGACCGTGACCCACAGAAGCTGCTGAGCCTAGAGATTTACCCGAGTCATCCGCAACTGTGGGAATATCGTAAGACCGCCATCAAGCAGACAATCAACTTGGAGGATACCGGAGAGAACATTACCGATTCCGAGAGCATGGAAGACGCGCTCCGGAACATCAGCAAGGACTCAGACGCTCAGAAATTGCCCAAACCACCCGCCTCGGCTGCAGACACAGGCGCAGAGGTGCATGATCGCCTCCACCCCGCCACAGACAAGTTGCCCGGGCGCGACAAGCAGTTGCCCGATTTGGCAGGCACATCTGCCACGATGGTCCTCGTCGGCGGCGTTCTTCTGGTGGCCGCAGTGGTGACCCTTGTCCTGGCCATCAGATACAGGTCACGATCGCTCGATGAGACACCATAATGACGTTCCAACGGTCGGTTATGGATCCGAGACATAAGAGATACCTCTACCGGATGATCGGTGGCGCTCTGGCCACCACTTTCCTGGTGACGCTGTGCACGACGGTCCTATCTGATTACGTGCGGTTTCCCGTCAAATGTGGCGAGTTGAGACTTGATGCCACGAGCTGCCAAGCCGGCGACGTTTACCGCGGCGATGTTTACCCGTTCCAGTTCAAGTTCAAGAATTGCAGCAGACACCAAATCGAGGTGGCGCAAACCGTCACGGCCTGTGGCTGCACGGAGACCAAAGTCACCCCCATGTGCCTGGCCCCGGGTCAGCGCGGCAAGCTCACCGGGTGGATACACTTCAAAGGCAAGTCCGGCCCCATCCGAGAACGCGTCCTGATGCAGACCACGACCGGGTTCCAGTACGTGTTCACCCTCTCCGCGCAGGTGCGGGAGCACTACGACGTCCAGCCGGCCGCCGTGGACTTCGGCGAGGTCTGGTGGGACGACGTGCTCCGCGCCAGTGTGCTCATCGACGCCCAGAGTCTGCCCGGCGGCCCGGAGTCCCTGCGTGTGATGCCGGGTCACCACGACTCCCTGACGGCCGTGCTCACTCCTTCCCAGCAAAACCAGTGGCGGCTGGACATTGTCGTGCGCGACGCTCCTGGCGGCGACTATCAGCAGCAGGTGCTGGTCCGGACCAATAATCCCCGCCAGGAGGACATCTTCATCCCGGTGCATGCGAATGTGCGAGCACCTGTCGAGGTGAAGCCCAAGACCGTGTTTCTGGGCACGGCGGCAGCGGGGCAGAAACTGCCGTGTCGGTTGACCTTGGTGCGCCGCCCCGGCCTGAACACGGAAATCGCGCACATCTCCTTGTCACGTCTCTCACTCACCATGATGGAACCCGCCACGTTCACCGGGGATCGCGCGACGATTGTGCTGGAATTGCGGCTGCCGCCGGACGGGGGTTTGATCGAAGATAACCTCACGATTGAGACGTCCGCACCGCGCTGGGTGGTGTACGTTCCCGTGGTGGTGTCGATCTCCCCGTAAGGGCCCGGCCTAGGGCCGGCAAGTCCAAAATTCGAGCGTCGAAATCCGAAACCAGTCCGAATGGCGCATGACGCAAACGGGGCAAAACGAGGGGCGTGCCTGCTGGTTCTGAACCTTCGACCTTCGGTCATTTGGGTTTGTTTTGAATTCCCTGTTTCGAGCTTGGCGTCCACCTTTGTGGCCTTCCTCTCGACTTCGCTCGGGGCAGGCTGTGCTCTTCGCGGTTTCAGGTCCGTGAGACTCTCCATGTCCTTTGTCCCTCTGTGGCGAAATATCTTCTTCCCGTGACTCGCGGTGGGAAAGCGGTTGGCGTTTCTCAATTCCTGGTTAGAAGGCGGCGTGGGTCGGATAAGCGGGGGAATAATGGAGAAAAGGACGGGGGACTGCCGATATATTCTGGAGTCGGAGCGGTGCGGAGGGCGTACCGACATTTGTAGGGCGGCTATTATCGGACAGATCACGGGAGTTGGTGCTGTGAAGAGAAACAAGGGCTCGCGTAGGAAAAAGGCAAGGGAAGTGGTCTTCGGGGCCGGGGCCAGGGCGGCGTTGCGGTGCGTGGGTATCGGCGCGTGCCTGGTGCTGCTGTTCAGTTGCCTGAGCTTCGATATCGCCGACTGGCCCAGCCAGTACGCGCATCCGCACAACAGCCCGCCGGCGAACTGGTGCGGCTGGATGGGGGCCTTCGCGGCGTACTACCTGCTCTATTACATCGGCCCGGGCACGTTCATCATTCTGGTCTCGGGCATCTGCTGCTTTGCGGCCGGGCTCGCCCGGCGGCGCGTGGGGCAGACCTTGTTTCGCGTCATCGGCCTGGTGCTGCTGACGGCGGCGGCCTCCGCCACCTTCTACAGCTTCTGGCCGCACAGGGTGTATACCTTCCCGATGGGCTCCGGCGGCGTGCTCGGCATCTCGACGGCCGCCTTCCTCAAGAGCAACTTCGCGCGGCTCGGCGCGTTCATCCTCATCTCGGCGACCTGGTTCGTCGGCTTGGCGCTGCTGGCGGACAACGTGATTGTGGGCCTGTTCGCGGCCGGTGGGGCGGCCGTGCGGCGCGTGGCCTGTATCATCGTGCCCGCCTGGGCGGCCGCGAGGGAGCATTCCGAGGCCCTGACGGACATCTGGCAGAGGCTCAATGCCCGCCAGCAGAAGGCGCCGTCGGTCGCCGACCGGGGATTTCCAATTGGGGGCTCCAGTCGCGGCGCGGGTACGGAGGCCGCAGCCTCTATTTCCCGGTCGCCGACCCCATCCGGCAGCCCTGCCCCGCAGCCCGAAAGTGCTGCGGTGCCGGTCCGCGGCGCGAAACCGCCATTGACCATCACCGCTTCCCCCGCGGCGGCCGGCCGCAACCTGCAAGCAGAGAAATCTGCGTTCCTGCAACCTCCCTACGACGACTATATCCTGCCGCCGCTCGATCTGCTGGCCGAGGGTGAACACGGCTACGCCTCGATCCAGGAGAAAATAGTTAAATCGAAGGCGAGCGCTCTCGAGAGGCTTTTGAGCGAGTTCAATATCAACGCCCGCGTGGTGGCCGCCGAGACGGGACCGGTGGTGACCATGTTCGAGCTGGAGCTGGCGGCGGGCGTCAAGGTCAGCCAGATTTCCAATCTCGCCAACGACATCGCCCGGGCCCTGGGTGCCGGGGCCGTGCGTGTGGTCGCCCCGATACCGGGCAAGCACACGATCGGTATCGAGGTTCCGAACAGCGAGAAGGAAAAGGTCCGGATGAGGAGCATGATGCAGTTGGCGGGCGACAAGCCGGCCCGAATGGAGATCCCTTTGTTCTTGGGCAAGGACTCCTCGGGCGAGGCGCTGGTCTCCGACCTGGCGAAGATGCCGCACCTGCTGATCGCCGGCACGACCGGCTCGGGCAAGAGTGTCTGCATCAACACGGTCATCGTGGGTATCCTGCTGACGAAGCGGCCCGATGAGGTCAAGCTGATCCTGATCGACCCGAAGATGGTCGAGATGAACAGCTTTAATAGCGTGCCGCACCTGATGTGCCCGATCGTGACCGAGACGCAGATGGCCGTGCAGATTCTTGAGTGGGCGACCGTGAAGATGGACGAGCGCTACGCCCTGCTGGCCGAGGCGCGGGTCAAGAACATCGCCGAGTACAACAAGCTCGGCGCCGAGGAGATTATCGCCCGGTTCAAGCCGAGCACGTCCGACGAAGAGGCGAAGATCCCCAAGAAGCTGCCCTACATCGTCGTGGTGATCGACGAGCTGGCCGACCTGATGATGACGGCCCCCAAAGAGATCGAAGCCTACATTGTCCGCCTCGCCCAGAAGAGCCGCGCGATTGGCATTCACATCATCCTGGCCACGCAGCGGCCGCAGGCGACGGTCGTCACCGGCCTGATCAAGTCGAACATGCCCTGCCGCATCGGGTTCCGCGTGGCGGCCCGCATGGACAGCCGCATCATCCTCGACCAGAACGGCGCCGAAACGCTGCTCGGCGAGGGCGACATGCTGTTCCTCAAGCCCGGGACCAGCGATCTAATCCGGGCCCAGGGCACCTTCGTCGACGAAATGGAAATCCGGCGGATTGTCAAGCACCTCAAGGAGGTCGCCGAGCCGCAGTTCCACCCGGAGCTGACGCAACTGAACAAGGTCAACCCGGCCGACATGCCCAAGGACGACCTCTTCGATGAGGCGGTTCGCGTCGTCCTGGAGACGAAGCGCGGCAGTGTCTCGCTCTTGCAGCGGCGCCTGAGCATCGGCTACGCCCGCGCCTCGCGCATCATCGAGATGATGGCCGGGGCCGGCATCCTGGGCGAGTACAAGGGCAGCCAGGCCCGCGAGGTCCTCGTGACGCTGGAGGAATACGAGCAGCTCCGCGAGCAGATGAACGCCGCGGCCGAGCCCGGCCTCGCTGAGCCGGTCGAAGAGCCGGAAGCCACCATCCCGGAGACCGCCTACGCCACCGAAGGCCAGCAAGGCTACCTCTCCACCGACACCGACGAGGACGACGAGTAGCAGGCGTTTCAGACACGGATGAACGCGGATTCACTTGGCCCGGCCTTCGGCCGGAACCTATTGCGTTCATCGCTCTACGGGCTGCCGGCAGGACACTTGGGATTCGCCCGCACGGCCGAAACGAAGCCGCTCACGAGGATTGCCATCATCGCGATCATAGCTCCCACCGCCTTTCTTTGTCTTACCCGGAGCAACGATAGATTGAGCCTGTACCGCAGCGATGTCCCATGCGGCGCGGCAACCGGTTGTTGCTTTCCCGGTCCGTACCGGCCATAATGCTCGCCGACGCAGCCTTGGTGGATGAAGTGGGGCGTCCCCGAAATCCCGAGAAAGGATAAGACCGTGTCCGATGTTTTGCCGATCGCAGAAGCCATAGCGCGCCGGGCCGGGGCCATCGTCATGGAAGGGTTTGGCCATGTACGCCACGTGCGGCAGAAAGGCGCGGTTGACCTCGTTACGGAATTCGACCAGCGTTCGGAGGAGGTGATCGTTTCCTCTCTGCAGCAGGAGTTTCCTGAGCATGCCATCCTGGCGGAAGAAAGCGGGCTTCACCAAAGAACCGGTAAATATCAATGGGTCGTGGATCCCATAGATGGAACGACCAACTTCGCTCACGGCATACCGCTCTTTGCCATCTCCCTGGGGCTGTTGCGCGGCCACCTTCCCGTGGCGGGAGTCGTCTATGACCCGCTGCACGAGGAATTGTTCAGTGCCGCCCTGGGACGAGAGGCTTCGCTCAACGGTCGCCCGATACAGGTTTCCTCGCAAGCGTACCTGGGGCAAGCCCTTCTGGCCACGGGCTTCGCCTATGATGTCCGCACCAATCCCCGGAACAACCTGGCCCAGTACGCCCAGTTCCAACTGCGCACGCGAGGCGTGCGACGCTTGGGTTCTGCCGCTCTGGATTGTGCGTGGACGGCTATGGGAAGGCTGGATGGGTATTGGGAGTTGGGCATCAAGCCCTGGGACATTGCCGCCGGGGGCCTCCTCGTGCGCGAGGCCGGCGGGCGGGCCACGTCCACCGAGGGCGACGAGGAGTTCATATCGACAGGCACCATCGTAGTCTCGAACGGTCTGCTTCATGAGCAGATCCTGCGCATCCTGCGCGAAGGGGACGCCGCGCCTTTGCCGCAATAGCCGTTGTATACGCACCGGCCAAGGCACTATGGTCCCTACGCCGAACGAGGCAGGGGGTATTGGGGACGGGCGCAGGTTTCTGGCCTTGCATGGACTTCAAATAGGTGATTGTCTCTGGCTTTCCCCCTCAACTCGGGGCCGAAGTAGGTGAAGTGTTCCCCACATTCCGAGAATTTCGCAATTAGCCTGCCTATTCATAACTCCAGTTGTCGAAATATCTATTCGCAAAGTCGTGGGCTTGCCTCCCTAGATTATCTAGTATATCTAGACTGTTATTTACCTCCCAGGGCTCTTCCACATGGACGCGCATGCCTTCCCGTATACAAGCCAGGACCTCTTTCGCAGCGCCCAACATCCCTAACGTGGGCCAATCGAAAAGGTCGTCGAACTTGGACCCCACGTAGATGGCGAGTGCTGTCGCGGAACCCACGTGAGCGAGCAAGAGCTTCAGCGTTTCTCCGTTGTCCACATAGGCCTTGATTCTAGCAAACCAGGCAGTCTGAGTGTAGAAGCGGACTGCTTCTTTGCATCGGTTCAGCACAATGTAGCAGTCAGCAAGATCTTTACAGACTTCGCTCAGGTTCTGCAGATCTGTTTCTGGCCAGAGTATTTGATAAGCTCGCTCTAGTGCAGACACCGCCGCTGCAGCATTCGCTTCTATTTTCGGTCTTCCTTCTTCGTCCCGGAGGTCTTTGTTGTATGTCATCTGAAGGAGAACGCGTCCTTCGTTGTGCGATGCAAGGCCCATTATGAGCCTGTGCTCCACCTTCTCGGCCTCTTGGAATGCCTGCCTGATGTAGGCGAGTGCAGAAAGCTGGTGCTTGGGCTCCCACACGGATAGGCGGTTTATGGCAAGGCCTTTCTCCATAAGAAGCTCGCTCCGACTCCATCTGTCTAGCTTGGGCTCTCCTAAGGCTATGTCGACTATACGTATTGCTTCGTCTACTCGTCTATGAAGAGTATGAATCGTGGCAATGTTGCGCCATGCTTTGCAGCGAGCTCGCGTGTCACTGTCCCACGGCAGAGCGAATACTGCCTTTTGGTAGCACGTGACTGCAAGCTCATGAGCGTTGTCCGACATCAGTAGGTCACCGAGTACAAGGAGGGAGTATGGGCCCATGTCATCGACGCTCTTGGAAAGGAGTTCTTGCCACATGAGAGCGGAAAGGGGAGCAGCCCAGTCCGCTGAGCAATTCTGTGCTGGTTCTAAGCTGAGCAGAAGGTCGGCCGTGTGAGCTCTTATGAACACGTCGTCATTTCCGCGAAACAAGAATTGAAGAGATGCCGGCGCTTTTGTTTCGATGAAGGCACCCCCTGTGATATTGGCATCATGCTGGACCCACACAATTGCGCGAAACTTGTGTCTCATGAGATAGGGTACGATGTCGTAGTGATCGTTTCCACTGTATCCGAGCGCAATTACAGTGCGGTCGCATAGAAGGCTGTCCAGGTGTGCCTCAGTACCTTTCTCAAATGGCCGCCCAACCTGTCTGATGGACGCAAGAAGCTCGGGCCGTTTTCCAGGCACCGGTTTTGGAGCACTACCATGAACCTTAGCCACTATCACACCACTGTCAGCACATGGGCCTGCCAATTCCCTCCCTTCAAGTATCGAAAGGGGGCGCGTTCCCGTGGCTTCGGCCGTCCGCTCAAATAGATTGTCGAAATTGGTTGTCAGGATTACGGCCGGGCTTGACTTGTGGGTTGCACAGCGAAGGATCTTCATGTGCATCGCGTTAGGCTGGCCCAGAGCAAAACAGTCAAGGCATGCCGCTGGGTCTACCCACGGTGTCTGACTCACGACGTGAGAAACGTACTCGAGACGATGCTTTCCCAGTCTTCTGCGAGCATCTGCGTCCAACTGTAGAGGAGGGGCAGCCACGCGTATCAACGCACCGACAAACTCGTCCACGTATTCGGACGAGAGTGGGAGGCCCGAGGGTACCGACACACCGGCGCCGCACAGGAAGGCAAGATTGCCTGCCGCCACAGTGTCCTGAAGCCACGGTGTTGTTCTGGGCGTCTTCATAGGGCGTGGGTAACGTCGGGGAGACTGGGGTCAGCCGTGAATGGCCGTTGCCTAAGCGGCTCTCCGTGCTGGTAGCCCGTGTTCCCAGCCCAAAACGCGGGTTTGAGCGTCGTCGACAACCTTAAGGAAGCACCATTCGGGTCAGCCACTTCTCTTTGCCCTGTTCCATCCCGTTTTGTTCGACTCCGAACTCGCATAGCCATCCCACTCATCTCGACCTCATCAAACCCGTCTGCCGTAGCAGAACCGCCAACCGCTTCGTCGCAGCTTTTTTGAGGTGCCTCTCCGGTGACAATTGTCGCGGAAAGGGGCGAAAGAGACAAGGAAAAACCGGCGTCCGGTAGTCCGTAGTCGGTAGTCGGCGAGGAGCGGCAAAGCCGCAGGTGCGGAGAGTCCGAAAGGTGTGGAGGGGGCGAAGGGGGACCGTACCAGAGGACGCACGACGGAGGCCGGAGGACGGGGGGGCAAAAGGGGACAGGGCTGCACCGCGGGTCAAGCCGCGGCCTTGCTCTGGCCGATGGTAACGGATAAGATTGACGTTCGCCAGGAGGCTGGCGTATGAGCCGCGCAACTGTGAAACCTGAGATTTTGCGCTGGGCGAGAGAACGGGCTGACCGGGAGACCTTTCGCGATCTCGGACAGAGCCTGGGGGTGTGCGTGTAATGGCCTATATCCTCGACGCCGATGGAAATGGGGGACGAATATTCGTATCTTTCTGTCACCACTCGGGTGATCGTGCCACTATCTATTCAGTGCTGCTGCGCGCAGTGCAGGACCATCAAGGATCAGAAATCAGAACGCAGAGGAGTCTCATGAGAACGTCGTCGAACCGCTTCGGTCGTTGGCTGGCGTTGGCTGCCGTCGGCTGCTGTCTGTTTACTGAGAGCATGCGGGCGGAGGACTGGCCGCAATATCTTGGCCCGGCCAGAAACTCAACGTCACCGGAAAAAGGGCTCTTGCGCTCCTGGCCTGAGAAGGGGCCGGAAGTGCTATGGACGGTTGCCGTTCGCAGGGGTTATGGTGGACCTGTTGTCAAAGACAGCAAGGTCTACTTGCTCGACCGGGATGATGAGGTCGGTGATAATCTCCGCTGTTTTGACCTTTCTTCCGGAAAAGAGCTGTGGAATTTTGAATACGACGCTCCCGCTCCCGGACGTGTGATGTTTCCCGGCTCGCGCAGCGTACCGATCGTGGACGGCCATCATGTTTATTCGTGCGGTCACAACGGCGACCTCTATTGCATTGACATCAATACGCACAAGCCGGTATGGAATAAAAACATCTGGACGGACTTTGGCGGCGATCGTCTTCCGATATGGGCGATTACTCAGTGCCCTCTTATTTACGATGATTTGCTGATTGTATTATCCCAAGCTCCTGATGCAGGTGCGGTTGCCTACGATAAACTCACAGGTACTGTCAAATGGAAAACACCCTATCTTGGTAATGAATCGTACGCAAGTCCTGCAGTTGTAAAAATAGACGGAAAAGACCATGTTGTCATGGTTATTTCATCTACCAATCCAATCGGACATCGCGAGTTGCCGCAAACTCTGGGTAAGATCGTTGGAATAGAACCCTATACGGGAGAAATCCTTTGGGAGTATGACAAGTGGCATTGTCACATTTCGGTGCCAAGTGCCGTGGATGCCGGCGATAACAAAGTGCTTGTCGTTGGCGGATATGAACTCGGTGCTACGATGATAAAGGTCGAGAAAAAGGCCGATGGCAGCTACGGCGCGACCGGACTTTTTACAACCGAAGAATTTGGCGATCAGACAAAACCGCCCATACTGCATAATGGTTACTTCTATGCCCAGTACGGAACCAACAATCGGCGTGATGGCCTGACCTGTATGAACATGGACGGCGAGATTATGTGGAAAACCAAACGTGATCCCAATTTTGATAAAGGGAGTATGATCCTGGCTGATGGCTTGATACTGGCTACTGACGGTGCTAAGGCTCTATATCTGATAGAGCCTGATCCTACAGAGTTTAAACCCCTTGCATCTGTAGAATTGCTGGGTCAAAAAGTGGGTGATGAACGTATGGCCGGAATGTTCGCAAACCAAAATTGGGCACCGATGGCCCTCGCCGATGGCATGCTGCTTATCCGGGACCACAGCCAAATGAAGTGCGTCAGAGTCGCTGAATGAAAGAGTACTCATGACGACCATTTTCTTGAAGGTTCGGGCCGGAAAATGGGTTATCGCCGCTGGCTTGGGATTGCTGTTCATGTCACTTGTCATACACGCGGTAGCCCAATCCCAAACGGATCAATTCGCTGATACGAGCGTCGCGAGCGATTTTGCTGCTTCTGAACACATGCGAAAGAGCTGGACCGGTTTCCGGGGGCCTGGGGCCAACGGACATGCGGTTCACGCCAATCCACCTCTGAACTGGAGTGCAAGAGAGGGGAAACATATTCTCTGGAAGACCAAGGTCCCCAAGCACGGTATGAGTTCGCCCGTTGTTTGGGGAAATCAACTGTTCCTGACCGGCGCCGACGATTCAACCCGCCAGATTTATTGTTTTCAAACGGACACAGGTAAGCTGCTTTGGCAGCATGATGTGGGTGGCATTCCCGGATCTCCTCCTGACCGCAAGCTGCCGGATGTGCTGGACGAAACCGGGTTCGCAGCGCCCACCGCGACGACAAACGGTCGATATGTGGCGGCCATTTTTGGAACCGGTGAGCTCGTGTGTGTGAATATGAAGGGGGAGCGTGTCTGGGCTAAACATCTGGGGATTCCTAAGAACCACTACGGTCATGCTTCCTCTCTGATAAGTCATAGGAATCTGCTGTTTGTTCAATATGATCAGACGGAAAACTCACAACTTCTGGCATTTGACTTGGCCTCCGGAAGTCCTGCGTGGCAAGTCAAACGCGGCGCAATTTCATGGTCATCTCCGATCCTCGTTGACAACAGGGGGAGGATGGAACTCATCCTGACCAACAGCAAGGCCGTTGATAGTTATGATCCAAAGAACGGAGAACTTCTCTGGCATGTGGACTGTCTCGGTGGGGAAGTCGCTCCTTCAGCCGCCTATACTGATGGCGTGGTGTTTGTCGCCAATGAGGGTGCAACGGCTACCGCCATTGATATCGGGAATCACGGTTCGGGGCCGGAGATTCTCTGGCAATGGGACGAGGCCCTGCCCGATGCGGCCAGCCCTCTGGCCAATGAAGATTATCTAATTCTGCCGACAGGGTTTGGGGTCGTCAGTTGTCTTGATGTGAAAACGGGAAAGGTTTTCTGGGAACATGAATTTGACGAGGGCTCCTACAGTTCTCCCATCCTGGTGAATGATCGCGTCTACATCATCGATCTGTCCGGGGCTATGCAGATTTTCAAGATGGATGATGAGTTTGAACTTCTTGGAGTTTCTGAGATAGGGGAAGCTGCCTACGCGACGCCGGCTTTTGTTGATGGGAGGATCTATATACGAGGAATTACTCATCTGTTCTGCATTCAGGAACAGAAGTAAGATGGAGTGTGGTGTATTCGGAGCATACAACGGTGACATCGTTTCATAGCCATATGCTCGCGCACGTGCCAGTCGCGCGCGATGATTCCTGAAAGGAGCAAGAAATGAAGGTGAAAGTAGCGTTGACAGCTCTCGTTTTGATCGTGGTGGAAGGTAGCGGTCTGGCCGCGGATTGGCCGCAATGGCGCGGGCCGAACCGGGACGGCAAGTCCGCGGACACGGGCCTGCTCGAGGAATGGCCGAAAGATGGCCCACCGCTCGCCTGGGAGATCAAAGGACTTGGCGGCGGCTACAGCGCTCCGTCCATTGCCGCCGGGCGGATCTTCGGCATGGGCAACCGTGGCGAGGACGAAGTTGTCTGGGCCCTGTCCGAGACCGATGGCAAGGAGCTTTGGGTGACGCGCCTGGGACCGGCTTTCGCTCAGCGACCTTCGCAGGGAAGAGAGGGGCCGGCGTGCACGCCGACGGTCGACGGCGAACGGCTCTATGTTGAAGGCCTGGGCGGCAACGTGGCATGTTTGCAGGTCAAAGACGGCAAGATCGTGTGGCAAATCAGCATGACAGAGGAGTTCGGCGGGCGCGTACCGATGTGGAGCTACCGCGAATCGCCGCTCATCGATGGCGATAAGGTCATCTGCACTCCCGGCGGCGCAGACGCGACTCTGGTAGCCCTCGACAAGTTGACCGGCAAGACGATCTGGAAGGGCCAGGTGCCCAGCGGTTCCGACGCTGGCTCTGCCGCTCCCGGCGGCCGTCCGGGTGGTTCCGGTGGTGCTCCCGGCGGTGCCGACCGTGGTCGAGGTGGTCCCGGCGAATCCGATCGTGGTCGAGGGGAGCGCGGCGGCCGCGGCGGTGGTTCGGCTGCGGCGGTCACCGGAACCAAGGATCCGGGCTTGTTCGCCAGCGAGCATTTTGGGATGAGAGCCTTCTCCTGTAAGATTCCCAATGGCACGTATCTCGCGAAGCTCTACTTTGCGGAGACCTACGAAGGCATTACCGGCCCCGGCCAGCGCGTTTTCTCCTACAATGTCCAGGGGAAGGAGTTCAAGGACTTTGACATTTGGGTCAAGGCGGGCGGTCCCAGACGCGCCTATATCGAAACGGTGCCTGTGGAAGTGACTGACGGCGAGTTTCGCATTGTTTTTACGCCCAAGGTCGAAAACCCGGCAATCAAGACGATTGAAATAATTCCGCAGCCAAGCTCATCATCCACAGAGACAATACGGATCAAGGCCGGGTTGTCCGCGCCATTTACGGATTCGAGCGGTCAGGTTTGGCAGCCGGATAGCGGTTTTGAGGGAGGCATGATGAGCCAGATGTCCGGCGATGGTTCCATACGCTACGGCGGTGGAGGTGGTGGTTTCGGCGGTGGACCTGGCGGTCCCGGCGGCGGGCGCGGTGGTTTCGGCGGCGGTGGTTCCGGGGCAGCGTACGTGTCGGCAATAGCGATCGATTTCGAGGGGCAACGGCAGTACGTACAACTCATCTCTAATACACTCGTAGGATTTGCGGCGTCCGATGGGAAGTTCCTGTGGCGGTATGACAAACCGGCCAACCGCATGGGTATTAACTGCTCCACGCCGCTGTTCCACGACGGCATGGTGTTTGCCTCGTCGGCATACGGGGCGGGCGGAGGACTGGTGAAACTGGCCAAGGATTCCGATGGCGCTGTCAAGGCCGAGGAAGTCTATGCCACCACCGACATGCAGAACCACCACGGCGGCATGATCCTTCTTGATGGTTACCTCTACGGCGCCAGCGGCGGCAATGAGGGCGGTGCACTGGCCTGCCTCGACTTCCAGACCGGCAAAGTCATGTGGGACCAGCGCGAGAGCGCAGGTCGTCGCGCGAAGGGCTCGGTGGCACTGGCGGATGGTCGCCTGTACTATCGCATGGAAGACGGCACGATGGTGTTAATTGAGGCGAGCCCGAAGGAATACGTCGAACGTGGTCGCTTCGACCAGCCCGACCGCAGCAGTGCGCCGGCCTGGCCGCACCCGGTCATTGCCAACGGCAGACTGTACCTGCGTGACCAGGATGCGCTGCTCTGCTATGACATCAGGGCGAAATAACAAAACCCGTTCGTGGGGAGAAATCGTGCTCCCGCTGCACGACCTGCGCGGGCCATGAAAAGTCAGTCGCACACCCGCTCACGGGCGCCGCGGTTTCTTCCGGGCGACGAGCCAGGAGCGCTGGGCCCATCGGGCCAGCTCGGCCGGGTCCTCCAGGACATCCGCAGGGATTTCGTAATAGGTCCGGATGGTGGTCTTGATCTTCTCGGGATAGGGCTCGAAGGGCGCCGAGCCCGCCCGCAGGAAGTCATCCCGGTTCGAATCGTCCACCTTCAAATAGGCGACATCGTCGGCGACGACCGCGAACATCGTCCCTTCGCGATAAAGCCCGGCTCCGCCGAACATCCGGCGCACGGACACCGCGTCCCAGGCCGAAAGCTGCTCGACGACATAGTCCGTGAATTCATCCGATACGGCCATCAGTCCGGCCTCCCCGGATTCTCCATCACCGACGGAACGAAGTGGCTCTCATAGAACGACGGTAGCCCCCGGAAGACGTCCATCAACTGCTCCGCCGTAACCACGCTCGCATCATGTTCCACGACGACCCCGTCCCCTTCCCGATAGAACGCGCTGACCCCCCGCGTTCCGCCAAAGACCGCTTCCATCTCCCCAATACACTTGGCGCAGGTAGATCCACACGCCGGGATGATCGGAGTACAATCCAAATGAAACGCTGTGCCGCAAATCATGATCGGCTCCTTTCGATAATGTTCGCACAAGATTCCCGCGTCGCCAAATGGCTGAATCATCCATCTGGACGGAACGTGAACGCCGCCTCGATGGTGGCCGATTTGTCACGCGAGGTCGTGCCAACGGTGCATGAGACCAGGAAGTCCTCATCCGGGTCCTTGTCAACTCTCCCCAGTTTCGCCGTCTATCCGCCCTCATGGTCGCGTGGTCTGGGTATCGAGGAACCGTTGAAGAATCGATGCTTCGGCCGGCTCCAGCTTCGTGCTGCAGGAAGGCCCGGCGATGTCTCCGCCACCAACATCAAAGTGAACCATCAAACCTCCTTTTCGCGTGGGCTCAGTGTAGGTCATCCGAGCACAATTGATGTACTTGCCGTCATTCACCTTCACAATGACCATCTGTTCTTCTCCTTCTCCGACACCAATGCAAAGGATAGGATCACGACGATTCGGAAAACCGCTCGCTGGAAACCGATTCAGTGTTACGACATTACTCCTCAGGCGCGGCCTTCGGGACATCGCCTACAGGAGATTGTTGGCCAGTCTTTTCGTCTCCGATTTCAACCTTTAGGATAATTCCATGGTGGTGATGAAGGCGGGCAAGCACACCCTCGCGAAGAGCGCCACCCCTGGAGATGGTGCGTTTGTATCCTGGGGTGACATGGAAGTAGTTCACCTCAAACTCGTGACCGCCAACGGTGATCTTATCGCCAGGGGCATGCCCGCTGGCTGGCTGCCGATGCGTCACGTGGACGATGCCCTCCGCAATCTCGCACTGCCCGCTGCGATAGACATCGAGCAAGTACTCGATGTCGGATGTGGCAATTCGCCAGTGCGGGATGTGCATGAGCAGCCAGAGGACACCCCATCCGGTCATGAACGCGGGACCGTACAGCCTCTTGGGGAAGCGTCCTTGGGTGCGCTTGCGGAGAACGAGTCCTGTAATGCCTGCGATCAGAATAACAACGCCGATGACAAGCCGGAACAGGGCATCCGCCCGGATGCCGTTCGTTCCGGCTGTGATCTCAAATATAGTGGTGAGATCGTTCATCTTTCAGTGGCCAACAATAGTCAGTTCGTACAAGAGGGGAAACACCGACCGCCCATTTCCGCATAAGAACTCCCCGCCTTTTCTCCCATTCTTGCATAACATCACTCTATGGCGCTGACTTGCGGGTTCTGTCGCCGACGCCGAGGAGCAAGGCAGGAACGGAGATGTCCTCATCGAGATCGTCCCAATGCAGGCCTGTTCCCCCGCCGCTTACCACATACTTCGCCCGTTGCGAAGGTGTGGCGTTCAGAAGACGGGGGAAATACGCCAGCGGAACACCGAGCGTACGCCCGTCTGCCAAATCGACCCACATGGTGTCCTCATCGAACCTGACTTGTTTTGCCAGAGCATCAGACACCAAAGTGTTCATTCCAGTATCTCCGAATCAATTCACGGTTCCATGCTACATCGCAACGACTAGCAAATCCAGGCCCTTCCGTTGGCCAACAATGATCGTACAGTCTCTGTAAGCCGCCCCTGGGACCCGTCCGCCGGGCTGTGTACGCCGGGGCCTCCCTTCCATACGCCGGAGATGATACTGTCGTCCCCCGGGCAGGTCAATGGTGCAGTCAGGAAACCCCATCGCCAATCAGACGCCAGCTTCGTCGCTCCTCTGGGGTCCCATGCAGCAAGCGTGGAAACCAGGTCAGAGGAACCGAGAGCGTTCGGCCATCGGCCAGATCGACTGTTAACGTGTCGTCCGTGACGCCTACCTTCAAGGCCTTAACCATGACAATATCCCAGTACATCGCGGGCTTCCTCGTTCAGGAAATCCGCCTGTTGGTTGAGGATCTCAAGGTCTCGCGCGTCCTGCACCTTCCGCATGGGCCGTTGGATGAACGCCCAAAGACTGGCTTCGATGAAGGCGGGGCGTGTCTTCTTCTGCTGTCTGGCGCACATATCAACGGCTCTCAGCAACTCCTCCGACAGGACGATGGATACCTTCGTTTTCATGCCACCAATATGTCCCGGGCTGGCAATTCTGTCAACGGCTCATATGGATGGGAACGGTGTGCGGAGCACACCGTGCATGCCATTGGCCCAAAGCGCCAAATGTCGGGGTCCGGGGGCAGCGCCCCTAGTTGTTGGGGTGTTGTCGGACGAGGACGGCGCGTGATACGCACCCTACCGGCCAGAGCGATGTGTCATTCGTAGGGTGCGTATCACGCACCGCTCAACCTACGCTGCGGTTTCGGCGCTGTAGCGGGCGATGAGGCCGGTGCGGACGGCGTAGCGGTAGATGCGCGTGAAGAACCAGCCGGCTAGCAGGATGTACAACCCGGCCAGAGAGACCGCCCACAAGAGGTTGATCCAGGAGACGGGGCCGCCGGCGAGGGTCGTTCGCATGGATTCGAAAACGTACGACGGCGGCAGCAGCCGCGCGACGTACCGCATCCAGCCGGGCAGCGTCGCGACGGGATAGAAGACGGCGGCGAAGGGCGAGAGGACCGCGGGGATGGGCCAGATGAACCACTCCGCCGCCGGCCCGTACCGCAGCACGAACGCCACGGCGAAGACGCCCAGGGCGATGCCGAACAGAAACAGCACCAGCAGGAACGGGACCAGCGCCAGGCCGTAGATGAAGAAGGACAGGCCGAAGGCCGCCGTCGCCAGGACGAGCATCACGGCCAGCCCGATCGTGCTCGTCGCGATGCTCGACAGCACGAGCCCGCTGAGGTACTCCGCGATCGACAACGGCGTCGCGAACAGGTTCAGGAAATTGCGCGACCAGACGTCTTCGAGGAACGTCGTCGTCACGCCGTACATCACGCGGGTGAAGAAATCCCAGAACAGGACCGCCCCCAGCAGCACCGGGACAAAATTCAGCTCAGGCGACGTGATGGTATTGAGATACCGGGTGATGAAGCCCCACAGCACGATATCGACGGCCGCCCACACGAACAGGGGCAACAGGCGCGCGGGGCTGCCGCGGATGAGGTAGAACTGGCGCAGCAGGATGGCCGCGATGCGCTGGGGGTGCATCATGGGGCGCTGCCTCCCAGCGTGAGCGGTTCCCGGGCCACGGCGATGAACAGCTCTTCGAGCGTCTCCTTGCCGTGCTCGCGCGGGAGCGTCTTCGGGTCTCCCTGGAGCAGGATCTTGCCGTGCGAGAGGAACAGGACGCGGTCGCACATCTTCTCGACCTCGACCATGTTGTGCGAGGTCCACAGCACCCCGACGGCCTCGCGTGTGGCGAACTCGCAAATCCGGTCGCGGATGTCGCCGGCGGCCGCCGGGTCGAGCGAGGCGGTGGGCTCGTCGAGCAGCAGCAGGTGCGGCCGGTTGAGCAGCGCCTTGGCCAGACCGGCGCGGGTCTGCTCGCCGGAGGAGAGGACGCCGCACTTCGTGTTGCGAAACTTCTCAAGGTCAAACTGTCTGAGCAGCTCTTTGATGCGGCCGGCGAGGCTGTTCACGCCGTAGATCAAGCCGAAGAAACGCAGGTTCTGGTACACTGTCAGGTTTCCGGGTAACGGGGCATAGACGGCGGCAAAGTTCGTGCGCTCCAGGGCCTGGCCGCGCTGCACAGCAATGTTCACGTCCTCGATGCGGACCGTTCCCGCGTTCGGCTCCAGGACCCCGAGAACCATGTTGATGATGGTCGTCTTGCCCGCCCCGTTGGGACCGAGCAGCCCGACGATCTCATTGCGCCCCACGTCGAACGAAACCCCATCCACGGCCACGATATCACCGTAGGTTTTGCATAAATTCAGGATGGACAGCACCTTCGGCGTTGAAGGCGCCTCCGAAACCTGCGACCGCTCTGCAACGGCGTCTTTTCGCATATCGGTCCAGATGATAGGCTGGCCCCCCGGTCAAGACAATAGCGGGTTTTGCTCAACGCCGTATAATGAAGATATGAACAGAGATTTGAAGGGCAAGACGCTCGAAGAACTGGAGAAGGTGGTGCTCGGCTTCGGGCAGAAGAAGTACCTGGCCGGGTACATCTTCAAGTTCATCCACCAGCAGAACGGCCGGGAAATCGCGGAGATCAGCACGCTGAACAAGGCGTTTCGCGCGCAGCTTGTCGAGCAGGGCTATTTCATCTCGCAACTGAGGGTTGTGGACAGCCTGAGCGACCCCGACGGCTCGGCGAAGTACCTGTTCGAGCTGGCCGACGGCGAGCGGATTGAGGCGGTCCTGCTGCCGGAGGACCAGCGCCAGACTCTGTGCGTATCCACCCAGGTCGGGTGTCCGATGGCGTGCGCGTTTTGCGCGACCGGCAGGATTCCGTTTCACCGGAACCTGACGGCCGGCGAGATCGTCGATCAGGTCAATGCGGTTTGTAGTGTGCCCGTAAGGGCATATCCTGAGGCGGATGAAGACAGGATAACGCCTGACGGCGTCACTACGAACAGGGTCACGAACATCGTCTTTATGGGCATGGGCGAGCCGCTGCTGAATTATGACGCCGTGCTCAAGTCGATTCGCATTCTGAACCATTCCGCGGGCAAGAACATCGGCATCCGGCATATCACTATCAGCACCTGCGGTATCGTCCCGGCAATCCGGCGGCTGGCCGAGGAGGAGATTCGGCCGCGCCTGGCGGTCTCGGTCAGCGCGCCGACCGATGCGCTGCGGCGCAAGCTCATGCCGGTGGCCGACCGGTACCCGCTGGCCGAGCTGCTGTCGGCCGTGCGCGACTATCAGGCCAAAACCGGCCAGCGGGTGACGTTCGAGTACGTCCTGATCGACAAGGTGAACGATTCTGTCACGCACGCGCGCCTGCTGGTGAAGGTCCTGCGCGGCCTGATGTACAACGTGAACCTGATCGAGCACAATCCTTTCTCCGGCTGCGAGCACACGGCCAGCAGCCGCGCGCGGATTCGGCGGTTCGCGTCGGCCCTGAAGGAGGCCGGCGTGGAGACGACGATTCGGTTCCGGATGGGCCGCCGTATCAAGGCCGCCTGCGGCCAGCTCCAGGCCGGCTACCGTCCCCGCAAGCCAAAAAGAGAATCATCTGCCGACTTGTAGGCGACTCCTTCTGCTGGTTGTAACGTGCGGGAATCCGTCTACAATGGTCGGGGTTCCGGATGGGTGCGGCCGTGCGTCGCGCCGAGTGACATGTTCACGCCGGTGTGCGTACCTAGTGGACGCGGTGGACGTTATGGACTTTGTGGACGTCACGCTCACGCCCGAGTGAAAATCGGTGGCGGCGTGGCTTTCTTCAGGGTGGTTCGTGGAGAGAGATGGCAGAATCGTTACGGTGGGGTTGGCGCCGGCGTGGGATATCAGTTGCCGGGGCCGGGATTTCGCTTGGGGCCGGCACGTGGAAATAGACGAGCAGGTGATCCGGCCGGCCGGCAAGGCGCTGAACGTTTCGTATGCCCTGGCGTGGATGGGGCTGGAGAGCGTGGCGGCGGGCCTATGGGGGCGGGATGACTACGATGAGATGCAGCGGGCCGTCGGGCGGCTGGACCGATTGATCGAGGTCCAGATGACCGCGACGGCGGGCCGGACGCGGCAGAACATCACGGTCGTCGATACGCGCAACCACCGCGAGCTGCACTTGCGCCGAAAGAGCGACCTGGCTTGCGCGCGCAGCCTGCACCGGCTCGACCTCGATCTGAGCAGGCTTGTCTGCAAGGGCGACCTCTGCGTCTTCGCCGGCGCGATGCCCGGCGTTGCCCTGCGGGACCGGACGGTGGACCTCGTCCGGACGTGCCGCCGTTGCGGGGCTCGAATCGCAGCCGATACGTATGGCCCCGCGCTGAAGGGTATCGTCGATGCCGGCCTGCCCTGGCTGATTGCTCCCAACGTCGAAGAGCTGCGCGAATTGCTCGCGTCCGATATCGGGGACACCCCGGCAAAACTCGCGAAGGCCGCGCGGGCGTTGCTGGGCCGAACGGATATGACCCTCATCAGCCGGGGCGAAAACGGCGCGCTGGTCGTGACGAAAGACGGCGCCTGGACGGGCCGGGCCACGACCAAGGGCAAAGCGTTGTCCACGGTCGGCTGCGGGGATTACCTGTTGGCCGGCTTTCTGGCGTCCCGGCGTCAGGTGCGCGACCCCTGTGCCGCATTGACGCAGGGATTGAAGGTGGCGACCGCCCGTGCCTGGGCCTGGACCGAGACGAAGACCTGGCCCCAGGTTGAAAAAGAAATAGCCGTGGTGGTCAAGCCGGTGTAGAATCTGCGCCGAACACGTGCGTTTTGCGGCGGGAGTTGTGCGGCTTCGTCGGCTGCCTGGTCAAAAGACCGAATATCGTCTATTTCGGAGGTATCGGCATTATGGAGAAGCAGGGATTCAGGGCAATCATCTTCATCGTGGCCGCTCTTGCCTCGGCCACGGGGTGCAACACGGCCACCGCCGTTGAACTGCGACTGAAACTTGACAAGGGCAAGACGTACTATGAGAGGACGGTGGTTGAGCAGAAGATCACCCAGACCGTCATGGAGCAGACGCAGGTGATCGAGCTGGCCATGGGGACCGGCATGAAATTGGAGGTTCTGGACGTGGATGCCCAGGGGAATATGCGTATTCGGTACACTCGCATCTGGTCGAGGTTCAAGCAAGCCGTTCCGATGGCCGTCATCGATTATGATTCCGCGCAGCAGACCACCCCACCCGCCGGGGCCGAACCCCTCGCGGCCCTGCTGGGCCAGAGCTATGTGGTCAGGCTGGACCCAAAGGGCAAGGTCCTGGATGTCAACGGTATCGAGGAATTACGTGAGGCGGTGCGCCAGAAGCTCCCGCCGGGAGCGGAAACCAGCCAGACCATGAACATCGTGAACCTGTACCTCGACAAGCAAAGCCTCAAAGACATGATCGAGAGCGAGATGGCCATTTATCCGGACAAGCCGGTCGAACCGGGAGAATCCTGGAGCGAGAAGAAGGCCATGAAACTGGGGTTCGGCGTGCTCACCGAGTCCAAGTGGACGTTGCAGAAGCGCGAGGCCGGCGTGGCGACGATTGCGGCCACATCCTCGATCCGGTCCGATCCCGATGCCCCGCCGATGGAAAGCCAGGGCATGAAGCTGAAGTTCGACATGTCCGGCACGCAGGAAGGCACCCTCCGGATGGAGGAGGCCACCGGTCTGATTATCACCGGTCAGGGCCGCCAACTGCTCAAGGGCGAGATCCAGGTCGGAAGCGGGGCCGAAGGGCCGCCCATGATGGTCATCCCGAGCGTTTTCGAGACCACGTCCAAATTCGAGATGAGCGACAAACCGTGGGAGCCGACCCCCAAATAGGGATCGCACAGGCCCGGCTGCACCCTTTTTGGGGCATCCGGCACAAAATAGTTGACGAGCTGCCCGGAAGGGGGTAGAGTGGGACCGTTGTAAGTGCCTTTGTCGCACGGGGTAGACGTTTGGATGTGTGATTTACGATTTATCATTTACGATTTCGGCGCTGCTCGTGGCGTGATGCAGGTTCCAGACGCGGCCCTTCAAATCATAAATCGAAAATCGTAAATTGTAGATCCCCAGGGGGTCAGCAGCATCACGGCATGGCTGACTCAAGCCTCCGACAAGGTCCTGTCAGGCCGCGCGAGCGCGGTCTCCGTGACAGCGTTTGGATTTACGATTTACAATTGATGATTTACTATTTTTGTTTCACGTGCCGCGGGGATGGCTTTCGGGCATTCTGTCCCTAAAGTAGTAAATCGAAAATCATAAATCGTAGATTTGGATTACCCGGTGGTGTAATTGGCAACACAGGAGGTTTTGGTCCTCCTATTCCAGGTTCGAGTCCTGGCCGGGTAGCGTTGGGATCTGCTATTGACGGTTTACGATTTGAGCTTCGCTCGTCGGGTGGAGTGGTGTTGGGTATTGTGGTTTTTTCAAATCGTAAATGGTAAATGGTGAATCATAAATGTTAGGGCGTTCTATGGCTGAGAGAGTTGCAGTATTGCTGGCGGCCGGAGTGAGCAGCCGGATGAACACCCAACTGCCGAAAGTGCTGCACGAGGTGACCGGCCGGCCGATGCTGGCCTACGTGCTCGATGCCTGCCGCAGCGTCGGCGTGGACCGGATCTACGCGGTGGTCGGCTTCCGCGCCGAGCAGGTGCAGGAGCGGTTCGCCGAAGAGTCGTCGGACATCGTCTGGGTGCATCAGCCGCAGCAGTTGGGAACGGCCCACGCGGTCATGTACTGCCGCGCGCATTTGCAGGATTTCAACGGCCAGACCCTCGTTCTGTGCGGGGATGGGCCGCTGATTCGGGCCAAGACGCTCCAGACCCTGATTGAGAAGCATGAGGCCGAGCAGTCGGCGGCGACGCTGGCCACGGCGGTCCTGGAGGATCCCGTCGGCTACGGGCGAATCATCCGCGACGCCTATGGCAATATCCAGGGCATCGTGGAGGACAGCGATTGCACGCCGGCGCAGCGGGCCGTCAGGGAAGTGAACCCGAGCTACTACCTGTTTAACAATCAGGTCCTTTTCAAGGCTCTGGAGAAGGTCAAGCCGGACAACGTCAAGCAGGAGTACTATCTGACGGACGCGCTTTCGGTCATCATCGCGAGCGGCCACAAAGTGGTGGCGATCACGGCGGTCCGGCCGGAAGAGGCGATGGGCGTCAACAGCCGGGCCGAGTTGAGCGTGGCCAGCAAGATCATGCAGCACCGCATCCAGCAGGAGCTGATGGAGAACGG
>CAYFUB010000477.1:0-12932 GCA_964346195.1 uncultured Pirellulales bacterium | reverse complement strand
GAGCGGGTGGCCGGGCCACAAGTGTCAAGTGGGAGCGAGGCGCCAAGTGTCAAGTGAGGGCGAGGCGCCAAGTGTCAAGTGTGAAGTTTGAAGTTTGAAGCCGGAGTTTGCATGGTTCGCGTATTTGGCGTATTTCGCGGTTCCCAGTGTCGTCGTTACGGCCGGAGGGGTTTGGATTTACGATTATCCGATTTGCCACCGAGCCTTCGTGCGGGCGGCGTGCGGCGAGTCACGCCTTGCGGCCGCCGGCGCCGGGATGGCCGGGCCATTCTTCAGGCAGGTTCACGTAAGCGAACGGGCCCTGGAGCTCGACGGCCTTGTGGTCGCGGGCCCGGGCGGCCTCGATCTCGGTGTCGAAGGTGCCGAGATAGTACGGCACGCCCTCGTGCCTGAGCGTGGAATACCACTTGCCGCCCCTGGGATAGACGCCCTTGAACTTCGAGCGCCGGCCGCGCGGGGGCTTGTTGCACTCGTTCTGCTGGGCCGAGCAGAGGCGCAGATTGGTGCGATGGTTGTTCAGGCCGTTGCCGTCGATATGGTCGACCACCATGCCGGGCGGCGGGTTCATGATCTCGCGGTGCATGAGGACCGTGCCGTGCTTGGTGTTGCGGCGGGCGTACATCTTGCCCCCGCCGCTGGGCGAGGCGCTCCAGCGGTACTTGTTCAGCCGCTCGTAGTCTTCCGTGCTGACCGTGGCGTACAGGCCGCGGGTCAGGGCGATGTAGCGGACGTCGTCGCTCGGCGGCACGGGCAATTCGGGACGGACCGGAGGCTTGCGCCGGGCACGGAAGTTGCGGCAGGTCGCGCCGGGCAGGACCTCCCGCACCACGCCGGGGGCGCCGGCATGGTTCACGCACAGCAGCATCGTCGGCCAGCCGGCCGACATGTCACGCAAGGCCCGGCCGGGCGGCAGCCGGCCGGCGTAGACACATTCGTGGCACTTTCCCTTTCCCATGAATTCCTCCTTTGGTCGGGACTATACCACGAAAACCGCTCGTTGTCTCCCGCATTCCTGCGGGATTGGGGCCAGCTTTGACGCGTGGGTCGAGAATCCACGCTACAGAGCCGCGTTCCCCTTCGTGGGCTTGGTGCTCTTCGTGGTTTCAGAGAGAAAGGAATCTACGATTTACGATTGATGATTGATGATTGTGTAGCCGTGTTCGCGTATTTGGCGTATTTCGCGGTTCCAAGCGTCGTCGTTCCGGCCGGAGGGGTTTGGATTTACGATTGCCGATTTGGGGCTGGTGGCCGGCGGAAGCACGCGGCCCGGAAAGGGACCGCCGAAAGACGCACTTGACGTGGGTCGCGTCGTCTCGTTCAATGGCGGCAGTTTGACGGTCGACAGAACCGGATGACGCACAGTCGGGAGGAATGCCAAATGGACCCTCAGTTCATCGTACCGATCGTGGCAGCGGCTTTGGGTGGGGGCGGGTTGTCGGTATTGCTGGGCCATATTTTGCGCAGGAAGAGCGACGCGGCAGCAATCGACAAGACCAGGGCCGAAACGGACTATTTGCACGTCCAGACCAAGCGCCTGGAAGGCGAGATGAAGACGGTTCAGGCGCAAGCGGCGGCGGTGCAGGAGAGAGTCAATACAATCGTCAAGTACTCCCTGAGCTTTTATCTTTCCGGATATCTGTCCAGATTATACCGTCGTGATGAGAAGTTTCGGTATGACCCGAACGGGAGGCTCCCGGAACAGCTTCGGTTGCTGAGGGACCTTGGGTATCTGGAGGTCTTTCGGACCAGCGATCTGAAGAAGGACGATAAGCTGGTTGACAAGCTCGGACTGACTCCCTTGGGCAGATTGTCTGTCGAGTTTCGCGAAGGCGCGGCCGCGGGACATCCGCACTCCGAGTGAGCAAGTGCCGGGGGTCGGCTCTTGACAGTCGAGAGACCGGTAAGCGGGCCCGTTTGCGGTTTATGATTGAGGAATCTCCCGGCCGGAGGCCGGTTATCTGTGTCCATCGGCGTTCATCCGTGGTTCCGGGATTGACTATGGATGACCGATGATTGGAAGAGCGGGTGGCCGGGCCACAAGTGTCAAGTGGGAGCGAGGCGCCAAGTGTCAAGTGAGGGCGAGGCGTCAAGTGTCAAGTTTGAAGTGTGAAGCCAGAGTCCGGCCGAGCGGGCGGTAAAAGTGTTGACGCGGGCCGGCGACGCGGGTATATTATCGTTATGGATTCGAACGTGGATAAGATCATGGCCGAGGCGTTGGACTTGCCTGCACCCTTGCGTGCGTTTGTCGCGGCGAAGCTGCTGGAGAGCCTCGATGCCGGCACCAACGGGGAACTGTCGGAGCCGTGGAAAGCGGAGGTACTCCGAAGGTCACGCGAAATCGATGAGGGCGTGGCTCAGTTGGCCCGGGCCGAAGAGGTCTTTGCGAGGGCCTACGCGAAACTGACGTGATACCGGCCCGGATGTCCGCCGTTGCCTGACCAAAGTCTTCCCCTTTGGCGTTCTGTTCCGAATTCTCCCCGATGAGATCGTCATCCTCGCCGTCATGCACCTTCATCGACACCCGGACTACTGGAAGGATCGGTGAACTTCGACGCTGGTCAGAGAGGAACTGTCATGAGTTCGAGACTATTCAGGGAGCTGGAAAAGAGCATCCGGGAAGCGGGGAAGATTCGGCGGGGCGAAAGGAAACCCGCCCGGGTCTTTCGCTACGAGGCTATCGACATCCGCAAGCTGCGGGAATCGGTGCACGTCTCGCAGGCCCAGTTTGCGAAGATGATCGGGGTCAGCAAGGACACGTTGCAGAACTGGGAGCAGGGGCGGCGGCGTCCGCGTGGCCCGGCCAAGGCCCTGCTGCGCGTCTTCGAGAAAGACCCCAAAGCCGTCGTCCGCGCCCTAGGCTGACCCGCGGGATTTACGATTGAAAGAGCGAGCGGGCGGAAACCGGCAAGTGTCAGGTTTGAAGGGTGGGAGCGAGGCGCCAAGTGTCAAGTGAGGGCGAGGCGCCAAGTGTCAAGTTTGGAGTTTGAAGTGTGAAGCCGGAGGCCGGCCGGAGGGGTGTGATTCGGCGGTTGCACCGGCCCCGGCGGACGCGGTATAATACTATCAGACCATAGTCCCGGCGGGGTGTAGCTCAGCTTGGCTAGAGCGTGTGGTTTGGGACCACAAGGTCGCTGGTTCGAATCCAGTCACCCCGATTCCCGGCGTGATTGCGAGTTTGCGTGGAGGCGCCGGTGATCAGATGGTCTGCGGGTCCGGATGGACCCAGGGGCTGCGATAGGGCCGCCGCAAGAGCCGGTTGGCCTCGTCGTCGCCGACGACCCGGCCTTTATCCGGATCCCAGACCAGCGTTCGCCCGAGCCGGCAGGACAGATTGGCCAGAATGCACGCGGCGGCGGAGATGTAGCCTTCCTCGATGTCCGAGACCGGCCGGCCCCGCGTGTCCACCGCCTCCAGGAAGTTGCGCCAGTGCCCGCGCAGGGCGGAGGCCACGTGACGCTCCAGGTCCTTCTCCGTCTCGTCCTCCGGGAACTTGTCATATTCATAGAGGGCTTTACCTTCCAGCTTCTCGCCCCGGCCGTCCGGGATGAACTCGTACTTGAACACGCTGGCCTTGAGCGTGCCCTTCGCGCCGTAGAGGAAGGCGGCCCAGGAGTACTCCGGGTCGGGTGCGGTACCCCAGGTGCGATGGGTCCAGACGACGGGAATGTCGCCAAAGTCGAAGGTGGCGACCTGCGTGTCGCTGATGTTGGCCTTGCTCTCCTTCTGCACGTAGATGCCGCCGGTGGAATTGACGCGCGTCGGCCAGCCCAGGTCGAGCATCCAGCGGACCATGTCCAGCATGTGCACACCCATATCGCCGATGATGCCGTTGCTGTATTCCATGAAGGCCCGCCAGCCGCGGGGATGAGTGAACGAGCAGAACGGCCGCAGCGGCGCCGGCCCGGTCCACATCTCGTAGTCGAGGTTCTCGGGCGGTTTCGTGTCCGGCGGATTGCCCCGCGCACGCATGTGCCAATAGCAGCAGATTTCGACGTGGGCGACCTTGCCCAGCTTGCCCTCCCGGATGACGCGGTCACGGGCCTCCACCAAATGAGGCGTGCTCCGCCGCTCCATGTTGACCTGCACGACCCGATTATATTTGCGGGCCGCCGCGAGCATCGCCTGGCCCTCGACCACGTCCACGCTGACGGGCTTCTCGACGAAAACGTCGGCACCCGCCTTGACGGCGGCGAGCGTGGCCAGGGCGTGCCAGTGGTCCGGCGTCGCGACGTGCACGATGTCAAGCTGCTCGGACTTGAGCATCTCGCGGTAGTCGGCGTAGGTGCGCGGCGTCTTTTTCGAGGCCTGGCGGGCGGCCACCATCTCGGCGGCCTCGGCCAGCATGCGCTTGTCCACGTCGCACAGGGCGACTACCTCGACCGGCTCGATTTGCAACAGGCGAAACAGGGTGCTCTTGCCGTACCAGCCCGTGCCGATCAGGCCGACGCGCCTCGGCTTCGATGCGGCATAGGCGGGGACGAAGCCCGGTGCAGTTGACAGGGCGATTCCGGCGGCGGTGGCTCGCAGAAACTCACGACGGTCCATAGCGGTCCTCCCATGGTCCTGGGTGACAGGTCGTCTGGGGATGGGCAACGGTCATCCTGACGACCCTTGACCGGGGTACTATACCGCCGCCGGCGACTCGCTGCAAGCGTCCCGCCACGCGAATACGACACGCCGTCGGCCCAGGCCACCCGCGCAGACGTCGCGCTCGCCCATAGGGGCGGGTTTCAAACCCGCCCCTGCCATCGACTTTGCAGGACCGGGCCGCGACAGGGCTACGGCCGCAGCTCGACTTTCATCCAGCCCGCTTTCCTCTCGTCCAACAGCCGGTAGGCGTCAAGGGCGGAGACCACGGGCTGCTCCCGCGTGATGACCTTCTGGGGCTGAATCGCGCCGGAGGAGACTATCTGCATCAGCTTGGGAATGTACCGGCGATGGTGACAGTTGCCCATGTTGATGCCGAGGTTTTTGTTCATCGCCTGGCCGATGGGGAAGAACCGCATTCTCTCCGGGTAGACGCCGATGATGCCGATGGTGCCGGCCTTCGAGATGGACTGGACCGCCCATTGCAGCGCCTGCGAGGGGGCGTCGCCCGGGTGCCAGCGCCGGCGGGGCTCGGCCCGGGTGAATCGTTCCGGGGCCAGCTCCTGGACCTCTTCCTCGAACTGCCTTTCGAGTTCCGGGGAGACGGCCACGGCGGGCGGGCTGTGCGGGTGCATGGCGTCGATGCCGACCGCGTCGATGGCACGGTCCGTGCCGATGCCGCCGGTCAGCTCCATGATCGTATCGACCGCGTTCTCCTGTTCGAAGTTGATGACTTCCGCGCCGTTTTGACGGGCCTTCTCGAGCCGCGCGTCGATGCAATCCACGGCCAGTACCCTGCCGGCGCCCTTCAGTAGCGCGCTGACGATCGCGAACTGTCCCACGGGCCCGCAGCCGAAGACGGACACCGTATGGCCCGCGTGGATGTGGGCCAGCTCCGTGCCGAAGTAGCCGGTGGGAAAGATGTCCGACAGCATCAGCGCCTGCTCATCGGTCACCGAGTCCGGGATCCTGGTCATCCCGACGTTGGCAAAGGGCACGCGTGCGAATTGGGCCTGCAGGCCGTTGATGGAGCCGGCCGATTTCGGGCCGCCGAAGAAGCACGTGCCCGCGTGGGGCCCGTTCGGGTTGGCGTTGTCACATTGCGAGAAGTATCCCGCCCGGCAGTATACGCAGTACCCGCAGGCAATCGTCGAGGAAATGACTACCCGATCACCGATGGTGAAGTTGCGCACGTTCGCGCCCAGGTCCTCGACGATCCCGACGGCTTCGTGGCCGAGGATGGTGCCTTCCTCCATCCCCGGCATGGTGCCGCGAACCATGTGCAGGTCCGTCCCGCAGATGGCCGAGCCGGTGATCCGCACGATGGCGTCGTTGGGGTCCTCGATCCTCGGCTCCGGCACGTCGTCCAGACGAATATCGCCTACACCGTGATAAACCATCGCTTTCATAACATCCTCCCTGACCAGAAATCGTTCACATAAAAAATCTGCATTCCCCCTCAAGATGTTCCGTATCCCGGAAGGGTACGATAATATCGGGGCTGGCGGCCGTGGAATCGGCATATTTCCCAATCCCTCGTGCCAAATTCCTGATATGGAAAGACGATAAGGAAGCACAATCCCTGGGATTATTTCCTGCGCACCATCATCCGGGTGTCTGATAATTACGCCGCGTGCTTGACATGCCCGGCCCGGCCTGGTATAATACTGTTACATGAGTCGGACATGGAGCGGTCCCCCCCGAAACCTGATTTCTCTGCAGCGGTGTTACGTTCTGCATTTGGAAGGCACTACAGTGAGAACTGTCCTGACGGCTTGTGCGACCCTTGGTCTGATGGCGGCCTTGAGCGGTACAGCTCATGCGGCCTACCACGTGAGCTTCGATTTCGACACGTCCTGGTCCGGAGACTATGCTCCCGGATGGGAGAACACCGCGTACCGGCACGGCGTCCCGCCTATAGGCAAGATGATGGAGCAGGTTGCCGGCGGCCACACGGGCAGCGGCATGAAGCTGATCGCGGACAGCACGCCGGAGAGCTGGATGTGGTGGGCCGGGGTCAGTCCGGTCTCCGTCAACGCCACCGCCATGCAGAGGCAATACGATCCCTGGATCAGTGCCTGGTACTACGACGACCTCTCGGCCGGCGTCGGCGGGCAACTGTTTGCCGTCCCGAGCTGGGTCAATCCCTACATCGACGGCAGCGAGGACTGGACGGATATCCAGTTCGGTGCCCGGTTCAATCGATCCGACGATTACTACTATGTGGCGGCCGGCGAAGGTCACCCGGGCTGGCAGGATACCGGAATCGCCAGGGCCGCCGGCTGGCACCAGCTCAAAATGCAGTTGTCCAGCGCGGACGGCTACGTCCGCTTCTATCTCGACGGCAACCTGGTAGGGATGAGCTATCGCAATGACTACATCGACTTGGGACCGGAGATGGGCCTGTACACGATGTTTCAAGCACCGTTGTCCGGCTGGAACGAGAATCCGTACACGATTTGGGATGACTTCGAGTTTGGCTCGACCTATGTCCCCGCCCCCGGAGCCGTGCTGCTCGCCGGTCTCGGCGCGGGCCTGGTCGGCCGGTTGCGGAGGCGTCGGACCCTGTAGGCAAAGCCGCAATCGATAGCGTATCAATGTGATGATCCGGGGCTGGGTACGGGCTGGTCAGCGCTCATCCCGGCCCTTTGTATTTTCCCTGACACACCCGCCGGGGGCTGCCGAATCCTGGCGTTATGCGTGTGGGTTTCGCGGTGAAAGGGACATTTGCGCTGCTAACTCACAACAACTGAAAATCGTTTCCAGATAATCGCGCTGCCACTCCATAAGTCGTTGCTTGGATGGATTTCACGGCCGAGCCTGAGAGGGCGTTTATCGCCTTCAGGGTGCCAGCGCGGAGAAGCCGGTGTGGGCGAATCCCACACTGTCCTGCTGGTAGCCCACAAAGCGATAAACGCAGTT
Organism: uncultured Pirellulales bacterium; assembly: GCA_964346195.1. Classification (GTDB taxonomy): domain Bacteria; phylum Planctomycetota; class Phycisphaerae; order Sedimentisphaerales; family Anaerobacaceae; genus PLanc-01. The sequence goes on along the minus strand of CAYFUB010000477.1, from coordinate 5,423 downwards.
GGCTCCGGCCGAAGGCCGGGCTGTGCGCCTGCGCGGTGTGCGGGATCTGTCACGGTCAGGGGGCGGCGCTTCTGGGGATGTAGAAAACGCCTTTGGGGTCACCGTCCGGCCGAGGCGGGACGCCGTCGGGACCCTGCGATATTCTCATCGGGATGGTATCCACAGGGGAGTACGTCTCGACGTGGCCGTCCGTGTAGGCAGCCCTGAGCTTGATGGCCGGCCTGGCGGCGTTCGGGTCGCCCTCCGACACCCACAGGGCCGGCTCCAGATACCGCTCGCCGTCGATCTCGGCGCCCGGGAGCTTTTCACAGCTCATGAATTTCTCCGGGCTGCGCCAGTTGCCGTAGCCGAGATAATCGCTGATGAGCAATTGGCTGTACCGGCCGCCGCTGGCCGGGCCGCACGGGCCCCGGAACGCCGTGCGGGCACCACCGATGTAGCCGACGTAGCTCCAGTAAAAGCAATACGTCCCGCCCACCGGGTCGGACGGAACGGACGTATCTGGGTTGTCCCAGTCGTCACCGGCGTCCCAGGCTTCCTGCAGGTATTTGTATTTCTGCGGGACGGCGGGACAGGAGAAGGTCTCGGCGTCGGTGACATAACTGCTCAGGTAGGCGCTCATCGCGCGGTGGACGCGAGGGGTACGCTTCTCGACACCCGTCAACTGAGTGGGCTCATACCAGTTCCAGTTGTCATCGAACCCAACGGTGGCAACGGAAGGCGGATAGAGATCGCGGTTGTCCATCGCGAACAGGTTCACCGCGTTGGAGACCTCTCGCTGGTTGCGCATCCCAAGCACTGCGTTTGCCTGCCGCCTCACGCCGTGGAGCGCCGGTACGAGGATGGCCATCAATGTCGAGATGATAGCAATGACAACGAGCAACTCGACAAGCGTAAAAGCCGTCACCCTACCGGCCCGGACAGAGATGTGTCGACATCTCCCGCCGATTTCTCGTCCTCCGAATCCAAAAGCCCTATGACCTGCCGACACTACAGGTTCAGCGTATTATTATATGACTTTGCCGTCGGTGTGACAAGCAGAATCGATACGCCGGGCCGTGATTTTCTGTCAACCTCAGTATGTCCCCTTCGAGTACTATATGTGGTGGGACGCGGGCATCGAACCACCACTTTCGGTGCTATTCCCTGCAAAAGGGCCCGTTACGAGTTCCAAAAAACCTCGAAAATGATGACAGGAGAGCAGATATGCGGCTGGCCCGTCGCGACGACAGCCTGGTTCTGCTCTCCTTCCACCTGGCGCCGGTTCCGTGACCGGCCTCGGATTCCCACCACCGCGCTGACATTTGCCTCTACCATCCAGCCACCTCCTCGGGTCCTCCACGATCACCCTGAACCGAAGCCCGCAACGATCAATCGCTCATGCTGGCGAAGGGGGTGCCGCCGTACGCCCCCATATTCACTCGATCTCCGTTGGGCATGCGTTCCCCGCGCGAGTCCTCCCTGGGGTCGCCGGCGTCGATGCACGGACTCGTGGCGTCATCGGCAAACCAGAGGCGTAACTGCGGGTCGTAGCGGCCGATGCGGGACCGGAGGTGATAATCTCCATTTTTAGGGTCGGCAAAGAGCGGATCGGCACTGATATTGCCCACTATCCTGTCGGTAGCACCGGTCTGGACGTCGCTGTAGCGGGCCTCGCACTGGAACAAATCACCACTGCTGTTGCTCCAGAGAATGCAGTTGATGATATTGGGATCGGCCCCGCCGCGGGCCATGACTCCGAATTTGTTGCCGACAATCGTGAGGTTCTTGAGCGTGGGCGAGGCGCTGTCACAGAAGACGGCGGCGTCGGCACAGCCGGTGATGACGAAATTCGCGAGGATCGTTCGGGAGCTCTCGGCGTAAAAGAACGAGGCGGCGTAATCGCTGGCAGTCAGCACCGCCGCATCGGCGGCGCTCTGAACGGTGATAGCTTTTCTGAAGGTCAGCTTCTGGCGATACGTGCCGGGCCAGACGAGGACCGTATCGCCATCTTTCGCCATGTCGATTCCCTTCTGCACGGTGGCGAACGCGTTCTCTCGGCTCGATCCGTTGTTCGTATCGCGCCCGGTGGCGGCGTCCACGTGGTAGATGGAATGGCGCGGTCCGTTGCTCGCCTGGCGCGTCCCGCCGTAGGCGCCCATGTTGACCCGCTCGCCGTTCGGTTCGGGCTCGTCGCCTACGGCGGCCGCCGGGTCGCCGGTATCGATACACGGGCTGTGGTCCCCGTCCACCACCCATCGGCCCATCTGCGGGTCGTAGCGGCCGTTGCCCTCCTTCGAGCGCAGATGATAGTCCTCACGGCTGACGGCCGCGAACAGCGGATCCTGGTTGATATTGCCTGTCCCCTGATATCCCCCCTGCACATCCGAATACGTCACGGGGATCTTGGACAGTGAGCCCGCGATGGCCACCGACCTGCCGGTATTGTCCCAGATGATGCTGTTGGTAACGAGAATATCGGTGCCCGTGGACTGCAACGCGCCGTCCGAAAACGCGCCCAGGACCTCGTTCTGGGCGAAGGTGCAGTTAACCACGTTGACACGACCCTGTTCTGTGAACAGGCCGGCCCCCCCGTCGGCCTGGTTCTTGGAAAAGACGCAGTTGCCCAGCGTGACCTCGGTGCCCGCGCCGCCGCAGTAGGCGCCGCCACCCTGGATGCTGCCCGGCGCGACATTGCCGGAAAAGGTGCAGCCGGCAACGACGGCGGAACTCTGCCAGACGTACAGGCCCGCCCCGTAGCTGTTGTAGTAACCGGTATTGTTGCGAATGGTGCAGTTCGTGACCGTCGCGTCGGAGAATCCGAGCAGGCCGATGGCGCCGCCGCGCCCACCCGACCTCGACTCGCCGAAACCGCCGGCTACGCACTGCTCGATCTTGCACTCAACGATCGTCGGCTCGGCCCCGACACCGCCGATGCCGCCGCCGACTTCGGCGCCGCAGTCGCGGATGATGCAATCGGTGATGGTCGGGCCGCTGAACTCACAGTAGATCCCGCCGCCGACGGGGTGGGACGAGGCCGGCGTCCAGGACAGGGGGTTGGGCGGGACTTCCGAGCCGGAGACCCGCCCGCCTCGAATCGTAAAACCAGACAGTACGGAGTCGGCTCCTTCCGACCCATGAAAGTAGAACCCCCTGTGCCCCCCGTCAGCCGCCGCCGCGGCCCCGCCACAATCGATGATCGTGGTTTGCGGGCCGCCGGCGCTGCGGACGGTGATCGCCTTGCCTCGGAAGTCGATATCGCGGTTGCCCGGACCCGAATAGGTCCGGCCTGACTGTACCTCGATGACGTCGCCGGCGCCGGCGGCGTCGATGGCGGCTTGGATCGTGGGGAATTCGCCGGGCACATTCATTGTCACCGGCGCTGAATACAGCGAGACTGCCACGTTATCGATCACGGCACGGGTGCCGGTGAACAGTACGTAACAGGCGCCGTTCGGCGAGAAGATGGAGATTTCGTTGCGTCCTTCTTCCAGGGGCTCGACCGCCGACCATGCCGTACCGTCGGAGGAGACGGAATACAGCAGGCGGCCCGGATAGAACTGAGAGATCTCGGAGGTGGAAGGGAAGGAGACATTGAGCGTCAGAGCGCCCCGGACGTACCGCCGGCCTGAGGTCGATGAAATCGGAAACCGATAGCCCAATTCCGCCAACCGGCCCTTGTACTCGGAGAACGCGAGCCCGCGATTGCCGTTGACTTCGACGTAGGACAGGTACGGCTCAGGGAGCGGCACGGCCTCTGTCGACCAGAACGGCGAATGGCGATAGCTGTCCGACTCCGCTTTATCAACACTGAAATCATCGGCGTATGAGTAAGTCCAGTCCGCCCGGACCACACCGACGGCGGCCAGAGCCACCATCAGATACCAGCCGGAATATTTTGCGAGCTTCATTGCACTCACGTGACTACCGCCACAAGGTAAATTCGGGTTTTTAGGTGGGCCTGGGCCCACCTAAAAACCCACCGCCAAACAACCAGCAACTATTCAGTTGCCAAGATAGACAAAAAACAGGGAGCTACCTCCTCAAACCCCCTGTTCCGGCAGAAGCCCTCGGCGAAGCGATCGCGCAGTTCACCGCAGGAGTCGGATTCTCAGCCATCGTCTCGACGGACTCTTTACCCCGGACAAAGACCGGGAGTATCGAGCCGCCGACCGACGCCCTCCTTAGCACGCAAGTCCCCCTTACTGCACTTGACACATTTGAGGCATCATGCCGCTGAGACATACTTACCTGCAAGTCGAATGAGCTTGTATTCATGACGAACGAGCGTTTGTGTACATGGTCCGATTGTCGGTCCGGCCTCAGTTTCCCAGGGCCCCGTCGGCCAGCCGGACGAGCCAGAGAATGCCCGGGCTCTCGCGCCGTGAGGCCCGCTCATACCGCCCCGCCGGGGCGGCGAATTCACTGGTGTTGACCCGGGTATCCGAAAGGTACGCAAATTCCAATGAGCCGACCGTCGCGCTACCGACCATGAAGGTGATCTGGCGCACGAGGTCCGCCTCGATATCGATCGTATAAACCAGCTTGGCTTCGCCCCGCTCAACCGTGACCTGGGCCTCGCGGCCACCGGCCAGCAGATGGGTCTCGAAGCGCGCCCTCTGCTCGGCCGCATCCCGGCGGACCGTATCGAGTGTGTGCAGACCCATCCACGGCCGGGACAGGCCTCGGAAGAAGCTCCCGCGCGGGTACTTGCCCAGGACGGCTCCTTGTGCATCCTGCACCACCGCGGTCGAGCCGCCATCGACGATGGTCAGGGCGTCACCGACCGTCAGTCTCAACCAGGGACTGTGTTCCCGGTCGGCGGCATAGGTGAACGGCATCCGCCCCGTTCCCGTGACCTCTTGTCCGTTGACCTTGCCTTGAACGCGGAACCAGGCCCAGCCGCGCTTGTGCATATCGTCGCGATGGTCCACGACGCGGGCATTCGTCGGCCAGTTGTCCTGGAAATAGCTCTCGTCCAGAATGTTGGACTGGCGAATCGTCCAGGGCTCGCTGCCGGCCTGCCGACCCCGCTCGACGATGATAAACAGCCCCCTGCCGGCAGCACTGACCGGCTGGATATCGTTGCGTACCCCTTCCACCTGCGCCAGGAATCCGCGCAGCTCCGCGTTGTCGGTCGGGAGCTTGAACACGCTCAGGTCGTCCAGCAGCATGTGATGATTATTGATGTGTACGGTGCCGTCCTGATAACTGTAATTCGCCTGGTCGTTCTGCAGGACCTGCGGGTGCAGGCCGCCGGCGCCGGCCGGCGTCTGGGCACGCAGCATCATGGGGCCTTGCGGCCCTTCCGGGAAGTAGTACCAATACTGTTGGTGAGCCGTACGGGAGGTCGTATAGGGGCTGACAACGCGGGACGTCGCGCTCGGCCCGCCGACGGGCGGACCGGCCGGCCCCCGGGGTCCGGAAGTCGTCACCACGGTCCC
>CAYFUB010000476.1:0-1783 GCA_964346195.1 uncultured Pirellulales bacterium | reverse complement strand
TCCCCGCCGGTGGCCTCAAAGCGCCAAACTCCCTGCCGGCGTCTCGCCGGCAGGCTCGCGAAGGTCCGTAGCGCGCGCCGGAGGTTGCCGGAATCCGCCACTGGATGCCGGCCGCACCCGTGTCCAGCCTATCGGAACCTCCGGCTTGAAAGAGAGACGGCGGGCCGGTATAGTTACCCGGTCGGACACGGATTGGGTGTGTCGGACAATATTGACAACAGCAAAGGGCTGACCATTGAATCAGGCACATCTGCCACGGATCGCTGCGGAGTTGTCCCTGAAACTCCGGCAGGTCGAGGCGGCGGCCGACCTGCTTGTGGGCGGGGCCACGATTCCGTTCATCGCACGATATCGCAAGGAGGCCACGGGCAGCCTGGATGAAGTCGCCCTCACGGCTATTCGTACGCGCCTCAGCCAGCTCGAGGAGCTGGGTGCCCGGCGGGAATCGATTCTCAACTCCCTCCAGGAGCGCGGGCTGCTGACAGATGAGCTCAAGGCCCAAATCCTGCAGGCCGAGACGATGACCATCCTGGAGGACATCTACCTGCCCTACCGGCCGAAACGACGCACCCGGGCGACCGTGGCCCACGAGAAGGGATTGGAGCCGCTGGCGAAGCTGATTCTCGCCCAGGAGCCCTCGACCGACCCCGTGGCCGAGGCCGGCGCGTTCGTCGATGAAAGCAAGGGAGTCGAGTCCGTCGAGGCCGCTCTGGCCGGCGCGAAAGATATCATTGCTGAGTGGGTGAACGAAGACCAGACGGCCCGGGCCCGGACCCGTGAGTTGTTTCAAAAGGAAGGCGCGTTCCGCACAAAGGTCATTTCGGGCAAGGAGACCGAGGGCTGCAAATTCGAGGATTACTTCGATTGGGAGGAGCCGGTCGCAAAGGCGCCATCCCACCGCATCCTGGCCATGCGCCGGGGCGCGCACGAGGGCTTCCTGCGACTCCAGGTGACCGCACCGGAAGAGCAGGCGGTGCGAATCCTCGAAACGCTGTTCGTCAAGGGGCAATCGGCGTGCTCGGAACTGGTCCGGGAGGCCATGCTGGACGGCTACAAGCGGCTCCTAGCGCCCTCCATGGAGACGGAAATTCTCATGGAAACCAAGCAGCAGGCCGACCAGGAGGCCATCCGGGTCTTCGCGGAGAATCTGCGCGAGCTGCTCCTGGCCGCGCCGCTGGGTCGCAAGAATATCCTCGCCATCGACCCGGGATTTCGCACCGGGTGCAAGGTCGTGTGCCTCGACCGGCAGGGACAACTGAAGTACTCGGACGTCGTCTATCCCGCCCAGAGCGAAAGGCTGGCGGCGGCGGACGCCGTGAAGCTGGCCGCCCTGTGCCAGCGATTCGAGATCGAGGCCATCGCCATCGGCAACGGCACGGCCAGCCGCGAAACCGAGACCTTCATCCGGAGCATCGGGTTGCCCGGCAGTATCCCCGTGGTCGTCGTCAACGAAAGCGGCGCCTCCGTGTACTCGGCCTCGGACGTGGCCCGCGAAGAGTTCCCCGACCAGGACGTGACGGTGCGGGGCGCCGTCTCCATCGGGCGCCGGCTCATGGACCCGCTTTCCGAGCTGGTCAAGATCGACCCGAAAGCGATCGGCGTCGGCCAGTATCAGCACGACGTGGACCAGCCACTCCTGAAGCAGAGCCTTGACGACGTCGTCATCAGTTGCGTCAACAGCGTCGGCGTCGAGGTCAACACGGCCAGTAAGCAACTGTTGCAGTACGTCTCCGGGCTCGGACCCCAGTTGGCCCAGAATATCATCAGCCATCGCAACGAGAAC
>CAYFUB010000475.1:0-2667 GCA_964346195.1 uncultured Pirellulales bacterium | reverse complement strand
CCGTTGTAATTGACGTGCGCGCCCCTCTCGCTGACGTAGAGCCATTCGGGTTTTTCGGCGGCGAACTCCTCGTTGATCTTGCTGAAGTCGAACCGGCCGATGACCCGAATCCCTTCCTTATGCAGCCGCTCCAGCACGGTCCCGACGAGATCGCCCTTCATATAGGGATTGCGATAGTGGTATTGCAGCTCCGTTGGATAATTGGCGACTATGCCTCCGACATTGAAAAGCACAACGTTCGCGCCGAAATCCCTGACCTCCTGCACGTAGCGGTCGATGTCCATCGTCGCGTCGATCTCGCGCAGATTCGTCTGGAGCATCCGCTGCGCCTGAAGCCACCAGCGCTCCGGCTCCGCGGCCTCGCCCGGACTCACCCAGGTAAGCATCAGAGCCATGCAAGGCACGATCCGTTTTATCCTGACCATTTTCAATCCATGCCTCCCTTGCCGGACGGAACAAGAGAGGGCCTGTGCCAACGCTGTCCGGCACAGGCCCGTATCGTGCCATTGCTGCGATCAGCCGCGTCACCGACTTGGCGCGGAGAACGTCGATCCGATACTTAGTCACGCGCCGGCGCAGGCTTGGTCAAGCAAATGTCATCGACGTAAAGCAGCCCGGTTCCGCCTGCCACCGGGTTGGCCTCGTCGCCCACGCCAATGATCAGCTTCCTGACCCTCGCCGGGTTCACGCCCGCAAAATCGCTCAACCGAATCCTCCACTCGAGCCACTCGGTTGCAGTCAGGGGCGCGAGATTGGGATCCATGACAACGACGCTGCGGTTGGAGGCATCCTCGATCGCAACGTACAGCGGGGCCGGCGTGTTGTTGGCCCTGCCCTGGATGTAGAGTACCAGCGTATCAGTGCCCAAGGCCGTCCAGTCCTCCGCAGGGGCGAACTCGCGCTCGGCTTCGCTGTAGAAGGGCGGGTCGACGTTGTTGTAGTCCAGCGGCATGGACTGCAAGCCGCCGTGAACGATGGTCTGCTCGGCGAACGGCGGATCCCAGTAACCCACGGTCGAGCCGGTGTTGTTCGTGAGCCCATCGAGCCAGGTCTCATAGATGCGCGTGCCCTGGTTCTCCTCATCGTTGTAGCTCTCGAAATCGTCCACGGGAACGATTGTGGTGAAACTCCAGACCGCGCCGGTCCGCACGACATCATTGAGCCCGACTTCATCGACCCGCCAAAAGTACGTGCTCGCGTCCTGGAGATCACCCGGGGCGAAATTCGGGTCCGTTAGAATGCCCTGGTCCGCGTCAGCGGTCCCCTCTGTGACCGCATCGAGGCTGTCACTGAAATACACGTGGTGCTTCATGGCGCCGGTCCCCGCCCGCCACGTCAGATCGAGGGAAGACCCTGCGGTATTCGTCCCATCCGGCGGCTCCGGGTCGTAGGCCGTCAGGGGCTGGGCCAGAAAGCTCCACACGTCTCCGGTGTGGATCGTCACCAGGTCCGACTCAATTTCGTCCACGCGCCAATAATACACAACCCCCGGCTCCAGCGGCGTGGCGTAATAATACAGATTCATGCCCCAGCGGGGGCCAACCAGGTTCGCGGCCGTCAGGTTCGGGTCCGTACCCACGTAGACGTCGTGGAGCCGGATCGTATCGAGCGATTTCCACTTGAGCACCGGCGCCACGACATCCCGCGCGCCGTCGGCAGGACTGGGGCCCCAGGCTTTGACTCGAGGCGCAGCCGGGGCCTGAAAGATTTCCGTCACCTCCGCCGCCGTGATGGCCCTGCTGTAGATGCGCACCTCATCAAGCACGCCGTCGAAAGCTTCGTTTTCATCAGGGTTGTCGTCATCACTGATATTGGCAACCGGATCGAGCGCCGTCAGACCGGTGTACGTCCCTTCCGCCGCCTTCTCGCCGTCGAGGTAGACGACATACCGGCCGTTGTCCCAGGTCAGGACGATATGGACCCAAGTCTTGGTCCGCAGCACCGCGATGTCGGTCGTCCTGGCGTGCGCGTCCCCGAGACCGAGGTCCAGGTTGGTGTTGCCGCCATCCATGTATATCTGGATGCGGTCCTTGTACGGCGGCCGGGTGGTGTGGCCAAAGAAGTAGCGGGTCCGCGACGCCTGGGGCTCGCTCAGATACCCCCACAGGGAAATCGTTCCCGCCGATACGGACATGCCCGTTGTCGGGAACTCCACGTGAGCCTCGCTCTCGGCCGTCGAGAAGAGCACGGCGCCTCCGAAGCGTCCCGGCACCCATTCCACCTCGTTTCCGAACAGAACGCCGTCATGGCCGTTGCCGGAGGAATCGGCGGCGACGGTCCCGCTTCCCTCATCGAGCTGGAAGTATGCCACCAACCCGTCCTGTAAGCCGGCCTGTACGGGAATCACGCCCACTGTCAGAATGGAAACACAAATCACCACCAGTCTCTTGTACATGAGCTTCTTCCATTTCGAATCTGTAGTTCGTGATTCGCTATCGAGAGGGTTCCCAAACGCGACGAATCGCGTTTGGGAACCTAGATCGCTCCATTGCCAGGCTCTCGTAATGACATCACGGCCTGACCAGGCAGATGTCGTCGATGAAGAACAGTCCGGCGCTGCCCGCCACCGGGTTGGCCTGGTCACCCACGCCGATGACGATCTTCTTGACCCTGGCCGGATTCACACCGGTGAACTCGCTCAGTGGAATCTTCCACTCGACCCAGTCC
>CAYFUB010000474.1:0-11332 GCA_964346195.1 uncultured Pirellulales bacterium | reverse complement strand
CCCTCATTCGATGGCCAGATGGTTCGGGGCCCCCCAAACGCACTACTTCGCGTTTGGGGACCCCTTCGCTTCGCTCACCATGACAAGTCAGAGTGTCGTCTTGAGATAGTCTCTAAGGCGAGCGCCCGCGTGCGTCCTCGTATGAACAAGGAGCCCCGCGTGCTGCATTACGTTCCGTTCAGGGTGGGATTGGCTCACAAGCACCATGCGGCCCAGTGAGGCCGCCAGCGCATGCGGTTGGCGACCTCGTTGCCGATGAATTCCTCTTTGACCGGGTCCCATTTCAGCGGGCGCTTGAGCAGCATGGCGATGTTGCCCAGGTGACAGAGCGTCGAGGAGCGGTGGCCGACCTCGGCGGGGCAGATGGGCTGCTGGCGGCTGCGGACGCAATCGAGAAAGTTCTGATGATGGTTCCTGCTGTCGTACAGGTGAATTTCATCGGGGCCGATGGTCTGGTCTTTCAGTGACGCCGGCCCGGACGGCGGCGATGGAGATCGGCACGTGCCAGTGGTCCGGCGTGACCACCGTCACGGCATCGATGTCGTCCCGCGCCAGCAGCTCGCGAAAGTCGCCGTAGCAAGAGCCTTTGTCAATCTCCGCGAGCGCGCGGGCCTTCTCCAGGCGCTCGGCGTCCACCTCGCACACGGCCACGACCTGCGCGCCGGCGTTGCCTTTGAACGCCTTCAGGTCGCTGCTGCCCATGTTCCCGACGCCAATGCACCCGATGGTAATTCGCTCCGAGGGCGCGGTCGCCCCGAAGACGGAGGCCGGAACCAGCGCCGGGATCGCGAACGCCGTTCCGGCGGCTGTGACCGAGCGGCGCAGAAACCGGCGGCGGCTGATTGTCCATGTGCGTCTGTCACTCATGACGTGTCTTCCCACTGCTGTTCTGTCAGGCCCGGGCTGTCTTACACGCGTGCGGTAATCCTACCACAACCCGTCCCATATGCCAAGTCGAGCCTACAGAGTGGCGGACCCTGTGATTTGACGGACTACGTTCATTTTGGCCTGGCAACGGACGCATGGAGCGGGTATAATCCGAAAGACACGGCGTCCTTCTGCGGGCCCGTGCGTGAGTCCTGTGTATATCGTTGGTCCCTCGGCAGGTGAGAACGCAAGCAGCCACATGAATCGCTCCATCGTAGTACTCTCAATCCTCCTGCCGATACTGTTTGTTCTTGGCGAAGCCGGGGCGGCCGCGGCGAGGAACGGGGCGAAGTCCGTTGCCGCCTGCCGAGCCGATACGCCGCCCATCATCGATGGCGTGCTCACGGAGCCCTGCTGGTCCAAGGCCGAGGTGGCCACGGATTTCATCGATTACCGGACGGAGCGGCCGGCGGTCGAGCAGACGCTCGTCCGGGTCCTGTACGACGACACGAACATCTATTTCGGCCTCGAGTGTCTGGAGCCGGAACTGGAGAAGATTGTCGCGTTCGGGCGGAAGTACGACCAGGGGATGGAGGGCGAGGACCGGGTCGAGGTCCGCCTGGACACGTTCCACGACCTGCGCTGTGCCTACGTGTTTGCGGTCAACACGCTGGGCAACCGGTACGATGCGCGGTCGGGGCTGTTCGGCTACGACGACTCGTGGGGCTGCGACTGGACGGCGGCCTGCTCCGTGGCCGAGGACCGTTGGTTTGTCGAGATCGCCGTCCCCATCGGGAACCTGCTGTTCAGCAGGGAAGATGCGTGCTCGTGGGGGTGCAACTTTCGCCGGGTGGAGCACGGCTTGCAGGAGAGCAGCTACTGGTGCTATCGCAACAGCCAGGCCCGCTATCCGCGTGAGTTCGGCGTCCTGACCGGCCTGGACCTTGCGCACGTCGAGATCGACCACAAGCCCGCGGTCGAGACGTATGTGAGCGGCACCTACGACATCGATGAAGGCAGCGGCGAATTCTCGACCGGCGCGGATGTGTCCCTGCGGCTGAGCTCGGAGCTGACGAGCGCCTTTACGCTCAATCCGGACTATGGCCAGGTGGAGGCGGACCCGGATACGATCGAGCTGCGTGACACCGAGCGGTTTCTCGAGGAGCGGCGCACCTTCTTCCGCGAAGGCAGCGAGCTCTTCGAGACGCCGGTCAGCGTGTACTACAGCCGGCGGTTGCAGGAAATCGACGCCGGCGGCAAAGTCACGGGCCAGGGCCGGACCTGGGCGGCGGGCTTCATCGACGTCCAGGGCGAAATCGAGCGGGATGATGAGATGTTCAACGGCAATTATCACGTCGGGCGGTACATCCATAACGTCGGGGAGCACTCCCACGTCGGCGGCATCTGGACCGTCTCGGCCCGGGAGAACGGCAACAACGTCACGGGCGGTCTGGACTCGCGCATCTTCTTCGACAGCACCACGTCGCTGACGACCCAGGTCCTCGGCCTCGCCGATTCCGAAGGGATCGAGACCGACGGCGTCGTGGACGAAGACGCCTACGCCGCGTATACGTCCCTGAGTGGTGGGACACAGCCGTTCTGGTGGGGCGTCAACTTCCGGGATATCTCCCGCGGCTTTCGACCCGACCTCGGGTACGTCCCGCGCCGGGATGTCCGCGGGCCGGGCTCGTTCCTCCAGTACCGTCAGAACCTGGATGATGGGCCCTTCAAGTGGGTCAGCGCCGGCTCGGAGGCCCGCTGGTATGAGGACAACGACCACGATACGAAGCTCCGCGATTTCGACGAACGGGCGGGGATGTGCCTGAGGAATGAGATTGAGCTGTGGTACTCCCGCGCCGACAGGTTCCGCAGGCCCTTTCAAAACTGGTACGACCGTGTTCGGATCGAATACAACGAAGAGGTCGATGTCTGGGAATCGGTCAGCTTCAGCGTCGAGCGCGGCGAATACGAGACGGAACCGTACGTGGAGTATTCCCTGGAGAAGCCGCAGCGGATTACGGAGCGGCTGGTCACGGCGCTGAGCGGCGACTACCGCCGGTGGACGGACCGGGACGACGATGAGACTGCGTGGCTGTGGCGCAGCGTCACTCAGTACAATTTCACCTGGAACGCGCGGGCGAAGTTCACGGCCGAGCAGACCTCCGAAGGCCGGCACAACCTGACGATGCTTTTCTCCTGGCCGGTGCGCAAGGAGATCGACATCTACGTGCTCTGGAACGACTACGAGACCGACGAGGACGACGTCAACAGCGTGTTCCTGAAGGCGGTCTATCGCTTCTGAGCCATTGTGCGCGGGGCAACACCCGTACTCAGCTTCGCTTCGCTCAGCATGACAACGCCAGATGGCTGCGCCATCAAATGTAGTTACATCCGAGTCTCTTTGTCGGCCTTTTCGGTTTCCAGCGAGTAATTCTCAATGTATACTACCACTCCAGGTGTCAGTGTGGATAATCCAGGATATGAGAAAACGTGTCAAAATAGCATCGATCCTTGTTTTCGGCGCGCTCGGGCTGCTCGCGTGCGCGTCGGGTTGGCTCATTGCGCGTAGCGGCGATATTTCCGCTACCGACACTTCCGATCTTCTTATCGATTCAATTGAGGTGTCCGAGGCGGATAATTCCTACACGTGGTTCCGCAAGGCAGCCGGATCGTTGAAGTGGCCCCAGGACGACTTCAGTGTGTACAGGATGATTTTCGGTGACCAATGGGACGACGAGCGCGCTGCCGAGTTGTTGTCTCAAAACACGCAAGCCCTGGCGGCATTGACCAAGGGTTTGACTTGTCCGGCGTACCAACCGAACAAGATGTCCGAATCTAGAGCGGGCGACCCGTTGATGCTCTGGTCGCGTGACGCGGGTGAACTCATGGCTCTGAAGGCCGCGCAGCAGCGGCGCATGGGCCGGACCGAGGATGCATGGCAATCCGGCCTGGATCTGCTGCGTTTTGGCTCACTCATTACCATGTGTCCCCGCTGCATGGTTGAATGCATGGCGGGCATGAGGACCCTCAATCTGGGGCTTGACGAGGTCGAGCGACTCTTGTGTGGGTCCGGGACCGGCGAGACCAAGCTTGTCAGATTGCTTGAACGGCTGAGTCAGATCGGTTCTCTCGACCATGCCTGGGCTACCGCCGCCAGAATGGAGTTCCAATCAGCGGCCGATGCCATTGATGACATCGCTTCCAGTACGCGAACTCATGCTCTGTTCGACGCCTACGTCTTTCAACCCAACCGGACCAAGGATACCTTTGCACAATTTTACCGTGCCATGATCGCGAATGCTTCGTGTCCGTACGGCCGGATGAGCCTGCCTCAAACTGTGCCCATACCGCCTAAAGGACTGCGCAGGTCTTTGTCCTTGATTCGACGGAACAACCAGGGCTACGTTCTGGCCTCGATGTTGTTGCCCTCAGGAGATCGGATGGATGGCTTTCGCGGGATGAAGTGCGCGACCCAAAGCCGTCTGGATGCCCTCCGCTTGATCGGCGCCTGTCGGATTTACGAGCTTCGACACGGCCGACTGCCGGATACACTGGACACGCTCGTGCCGGCATTGCTTCGTGAGGTGCCGCGTGACCCGTTTGATGGCCAGCCGTTTCGGTACCTGCCCCGGGAAGCCGTCGTCTACTGTGTCGGTAGAGACTCACAGGATTCCACTCAATCCACGGTCAACGCATCATCCTCTCGTCCCCGACGCAGGACTGATGATCTTGTCTTTAAGATTCACCCTCAGGCCCGATGACCGGGTGGCCACGAGGACGCGTTCGGAAACCGGAGCATCAATAACCCCCCGTATCCGCGCCGATACGGTTCTGCGGCATTGACGGAAGCGGCGGGCGAACCTTAGGATGGCCGGACGCCTATAGTGGGTATGACGAAACGAGGGCGTAACATACGGCACGATGCACAAGGGCGCGGAATGAGAGAAATGCGGGCAACAGGTGCTTTGACTATGATTCTGACTGTTTTGCCGGCGGCGGACGGTCACGGCCGGCTGCGGGAGCGGGCTCGGGTACCGGCGGCGCAGCAGTGGCGACTGGAAGACCTCTATCCGTCGGACCAGGCGTGGGAACAGGCCAAGAGCGAGCTGGCGGGTCGGCTGGACGAGATTCTCCAGTATAAGGGAAGGCTGACGGAATCGGCCGGGCCGTTGCTCGCGTGCCTGACGCTCAACAGCGAGATCTCCAGGGTCTTCGGACGCCTGCACAGCTACGCCACGATGAAATCCGACGAAGATACGCGCAATGCGACGTATCTGGCCATGAAGCAGGAGATCAAACAGCTCATCACGGAATACCACGCGCGGGCTTCCTTCCTCGAGCCCGAGATTGTTACGCTCGACAAAGAGACGGTGGAGAAGTTCGTCGCCGCCGAGCCGGCCCTGAAGGTCTATCGCATGTATCTTTTCGACGTTCTGCGCGGCAAGCCCCACACGCTCTCGAAGGAGGAGGAGAAGCTCCTGGCCCGGACCCTGTATCTCGATGCGCTGAAGCCACCGGGCGACACCTTCACGGCGCTCTACGGCGACATTCTCAAGGAGTACTACGGCCACGACCGGGGCATCTGCCGGATCGATGACCTGTATACGGTCGAGTGGGTCTGCGTCCCGCATTTCTATTACAGATTTTATGTATATCAATACTCGACATCGTTCACGGCCGCGACGGCGCTGGCCGAAGAGGCTCGCGCGGGGAAGGGGGATGCCGCACGGCGTTACCTTGATTTCATCTCGGCGGGGGGCTCGGACTACCCGATTGAGACGTTGAAACGGGCCGGGATCGACATGACCACGCCGGGGCCATTCCAAGAGACCATGGCTGCAATGAACCGCACGATGGATGAGATCGAAACGATCCTTGCCCGCCGCGAGGGCCGATGAAGCAAATCACAAAGAAAGTCGTTGGCGTCGTCCTGATCATCCTGGGTCTGGCGGCGCTGCTGACGCCGCTGACGCCCGGTTCGTGGCTGATCCCCATCGGCCTGGAATTGCTGGGCTTGCGGATTCTGCTGCGGGACAGGCTGCTGCGGTGGGCACGTGCCAAGCCAAATAGCAAACCGGCCCGGATCGTCTGCCGGCTCCTGTGCATCTGGGAGCGGGACTCTCCGATGAAACGGTGGTGGCGCCGGATGAGGGACAGGAAATAGGCAGCGGCGGAGATTTGGCGGCTCGCGTACTCGGCGTGTGATCAAATTTCGTGGCGGGCCAATCACCCTTCGTCGCGCCGAGCGAAGCGAAGCATTCGGCCTGGCAGGGGCAGCCGGGGCCCAAACGCGACATGCCGCTCTTGGGGTCCGCATGACAGGGTCCATGCAAGGCGTTGTCTCTTATGGACTTACCGGTCCTGCGAGATTCGCTCGTACACGCAGCGCGGGGACAGTTTTTCTTATCTTGCCGGAGCGACGGGCCGAGGTATAATGGTTGACAGACCGGCGATGAAAAGTGATGTGTAAGCAAGCTTGATGTCATAACATTATGACGTTAGCCCTTTTTGCCACCGGGGTGGGTGAGGCCCATCGCGCAAGTCAGGTAACGTTGAGAGAGAGGCTTGGGTATGTTCCGCGATCTTTCATTTCTGGGAAGGAGGACGACCATGAGTAAGAAGCGCATCGCTGTGGCTGTTGTCGTGCTGTCGTGTCTGGCCGGTTCGGGGCGGGCCGCCGTGCCCGATCCCGATGTGGGTTGGTGGCGCTTTGACGAGAGCACGGGGGACACCGTTGCCGATAGTTCCGGCAAAGGCAACACCGGCACGATTCAGGGCGCTGCCTGGGTCGAGGGAGGCTGGAACGGGCTGGGCTGGTGTCTCGATTTCGACGGCAATGACGACCGCGTGGAGCTCGGCGCGATCGATGTCGCGGGCCCAGGTATCACGCTGGCCGCCTGGATCAATGCGGACAGCTTCAATATCAATGATGGCCGCATCATCTCAAAAGCCAACGAGTGGGGTGAGAACGACCACTGGTGGATGCTGAGCACGATCAACCAGTCCTTCCTGCGCTTCCGGCTCAAGACGGCCGGCCAGGCGACTACGACTCTCATTGCCAGCCAGGGCGAGATCATCCTGGGTGAATGGCAGCACGCGGCGGCGACGTGGGACGGTACGACGATGCGGCTCTACCACAATGCGGTGGCGGTGGCCAGCGTGGCCAAGGCCGGCACGGCCGTAGCGACCAACCCCAGCATCAAGGCGGCCATCGCCAGCCAGCCGAAGGGGGCCTATGCCACCGACCCCCTGCATGCCAACAAGTTCTTCGACGGCCGAATCGACGAGGTCCGCCTCTACAGCTACGCCCTGTCATTGGCCCAGATGCAGGAGTTGATTCAGGGACTGCACCCGACGGCCTGGAACCCCCTTCCGACGGACGGCACTGTGGGTGTGCAGCAGCCGCTGTTGCGCTGGAGTCCATCGGATACCGGCGTCCTGCATGACGTGTACCTGGGCACGAGCGCGGAGTTGGGGCCGCAGGACCTTGTGGCGTCGCGGTTGACTCTTGCCATGCACTGGCATGCCCCCGGGTTCGAGCCTGGCACGAAATACTTCTGGCGCGTGGATGAAATCGACGCGGCGGGCAATGTCACCACGGGGCTCGTGTGGACGTTCGAATCGGCGTCGGTCACGGCCTATGGCCCGCAGCCGCCGGATGGCGCCAAGTGGGTAGACCCGCAAGTTGGCGACCTCAAATGGTCGCTGGGCATGAATGCCGTCACCCATGACGTTTACTTCGGCGTCAACGAGCAGGACGTCGCGGCGGGCACGGGCGATACGTTCAAGGTCAATCAGGTTGCCAATATTTTCAGCCTGGGCGTCCTCGAGCCCGGCGTCACGTACCACTGGCGCATTGATGAGGTCCTCCTCGACAACAGCAAGAAGCCGGGGCCGGTCTGGCGCTTCACGACGGCGGCCCCGGGCGGCGGGCTCAAGGGAGAATACTACGCCAATCCGGACCTGAGCGGTACGCCGGCTCTGGTCCGTACCGATCCCACCGTCAATTTCGCCTGGGGCACCGCGGGGCCGGGCCAGCCGCTGCCTGCGAGCGGCTATTCCGTGCGCTGGAGCGGTGACCTGGAGGTCGCCTTCACCGAGACGCATACTCTCATGGTGCACGCCGATGACGGCGTGAGGCTGTGGTTCAATGGCGAGCTGGTGGTGGACAAGTGGTTCGGCCAGGAGGCCGGCAGCCCGCAGTACCGGGTGAAAGCCGACCTCGAGGCCGGCCAGAAGTATCCAATCGTCGTGGAGTACTTCTTCAACACCGGCAGCGCCGTCGTCGAGTTGAAATGGGAAAGCCCGCACACGCTCGAACAGGTGATCCCGGCCGGGGCCTTGTCGCCGCCGGTCCGGGCTGGCAATCCGATACCGGCCAACGGCGCCGTCGATGTCACCCAGACGCCGATACTCCAATGGAGTGCCGGTGACGCAGCGGTGCTCCACGAGGTGTACTTCGGCGCGGATGCCGAGACCGTCGCCAGTGCCACGACGGATGCCGAACGCCAGCCCCTGGATGAGACCACGTTCGACCCGGGCGAACTCGAATGGAACAAGACCTACTACTGGAGAGTCGATGAGGTCAACGACGCCCATGCCGACAGCCCGTGGAAAGGCAGCGTGTGGTCCTTCACCACGGCGGATTTCATCGTGGTCGATGACTTCGAGAGCTACAACGACGAGGAGAACCAGAACACGCGCATCTATGAAAACTGGTTGGACGGCTGGGCCACCAAGGACAACGGCTCGACGGTCGGCAACTGGGACCCACCCTTTGCCGAGCAGACCATCGTCCACAGCGGCAAGCAGTCGATGCCGATGGACTACAACAATACCGTTGCGCCGTTCTACAGCGAGGCTTACCGGGAGTTCTCCCCCGTGCAGGACTGGACGGTCAACGGCGTCAGCGACCTGGTCGTCTGGTTCCGCGGCAATCCTATATCGTACATGGAAGACGCCGGTGTCATCACGATGAGCGGTTCCGGCCACGACATCTGGGATGCGGCCGACGATTTCCGCTTTGCCTACAAGCGGCTCAGCGGCAACGGGTCGATCACGGCCAAGGTCGAGAGCATCGGCAATACGAACGGCTGGGCCAAGGCCGGCGTGATGATCCGCGAGAGCCTCGATCCGGGTGCGAAGTTCGCTTACGTGGTAGTGACGCCCGCCCAGGGCGTCTCCTTCGGCTGGCGCCCGTTCGCCAATGACACCAACTGCGGCAGCGCTACGCAGGCCGGCATCCAGGCCCCGCAATGGGTCAAGCTGACGCGCGCGGGCGACGCCTTCACCGCCCAGTACTCCGCCGACGGCAAGGCCTGGACGGACGTCAAGGACGCCACGGGCACCGTGGTCTCGACGACACTCACCATGACCAGCTATGTCTATGTCGGTCTGGCGGTGACCAGCCACAATACGGCCGCGACCACGACCGCGGTATTCTCCGGCATCTCGACGACCAGCAGCGTCACCGGCCAGTGGCAGCCCCTTGCCATCGGCGATGATCCGCAACTGGCCAACAGTCCGCAGAATCTGTACGTGATCGTCGAGGACAGCGCGGGCAAACGGGCCACCGCAGTTAACCCGGACCCGGCTGCGGTGAACGTCACCGCCTGGACCGAGTGGAAGATTCCATTGAGCGACTTTGCCGGCGTGAATCTGGCCAGGGTCGAGAGGTTGTACCTCGGCGTGGGCGACAAGAACGCCCCGCAGCCGGACGGCACCGGCCGGATTTACATCGACGACATCCGGGTGGCCAAACCCTGAGGATTTATGATTTACCATTTATGATTTACGATTTGCCGTTCGGAGTGCGACCCTGCAATCGGAAGTAGCGAATCGTAAATGCTGAATTCAAAGGTGGTTGTGGGGCCTGTGTCGGCCCGGCGTGCGGCGGCGCTCCGCACCGACCGGAGTCCCGGCCTTTCTTTCTATCTGCGCCACTCGGGTTTACGGACCATGAGCGGGGGCATCAGTTGCGGGGGGCGGTGGTGGTTTGACGTATTGATGCAGCAGCGGTTGCTCGGGTACCAGCGAACCAGGAAGAGCTTTGTTTTCAGGAGCAAGCCGTCTTTTTTCAGTCTGCCGAACATGCGTGTGCCAAGGACTTCCTGCCAGGAATCGTGAACTGTCACCCTCCTCCCTATCGGTCGAATCGGGGCCGGACTTTCGCGGAAAAAAACAAAGAGCGGTCCTTTCACGGTCGCTGTTCGCCACCGGGCGGCACGGGGCCAATAACGCGAATCATCATGGGTTGCGACGATGAGGTATTCCCGCCTATGTATTCCTCCCATTCGACATAGATAGCGTATCTCCATCGCGTGAGGGGCACTATAAATTGACCGGCACGCCCCGGCTCGCGAGGTACTCCTTCATCTGCTTGATGCTGAACGTGCCGAAATGGGCGATAGAGGCGACCAGTACGGCGTCGGCGTGGCCCTTGGCGATGGCCTCGTACAGGTGTTCGAGCGTACCGGCCCCGCCGGAGGCGATGATCGGCAGCGAAACCGCGTCGGCGATGGCCCGGGTCATCGGAATGTCGTAACCCGCCTGCGTGCCATCCGCGTCCATGCTCGTCGGCAGAATCGCCCCGGCCCCGAGGCCCTCGACCTTCCGGGCCCACTCGACGGCGTCGATGCCGGTGCCGGCGGTGCCGCCTCTAACCATAACCTCGAAGCCCGAAGGCAGCTTCGAATTCTGGGCCGTGTCGATGGCCACCGTGATTTTATCGCTTCCGAACCGCTCGGCGGCCTCGCCAACCAACTCCGGGCGGCGTACGGCGGCCGTATTTATCGAGACCTTCGAGACCCCGAGGCTCAACAACTCCTCAATGGCCTGGCAACTCTTGATCCCGCCGCCGACGGTCAACGGCACGGAAATCCGGTCCACGGTTCGCTGGACGGCGTCGAGGAGCGTCTTACGGTTCTCCAGGGTGGCGGTAATATCGAGGAAAACGAGCTCGTCCGCGCCGGCCTCGCTGTAGGCAGCAGCATTCTCGGCCGGGTCGCCGACGTCTTTGAGATCGACGAAATTGACGCCTTTCACCAGTCGGCCGTCTTTGACATCCAGACAGGGGATGACTCTTCGATAGTCCATCTCTTCTTCTCCATGTACCGTTGCGGTTTTGCTGGGCAAACCTGGTTACACGCCCGGAGAGTATAAGGGACCGCTCCGCCGGTGTCGAGGAAATACGCATGACAGGTGTGCGACGTGCTGTGAAGACTCCGAGCATTGAGAATGGGTGGCAGCGGCAAGCTCCGCAGACCCCGCTTGCCGCTGTCACCCGACATACCCATGAATCGCGGCTACACCTATACCCCGCACGCGTCTGCTGGTTCGCCGGGTGCGGCCGGAATATAGTGGCGGTCCTTACGGCTCTGGTGGCGTTGGCGCTCTGGAGGTCCGCTCCGCGACAGAACGCTTCCGGCACGGCGCGGCGGGAGTTTACCGCTTTCGGGCCTCCGGC
>CAYFUB010000473.1:0-3315 GCA_964346195.1 uncultured Pirellulales bacterium | reverse complement strand
CAACTGTTCGACCTGAAGTTCCAGCGGATTCAATTCACGCCGGACCTGATGCCCGCCGACATCACCGGCACCGAGATCCTGCAGCAGACCGACCACGAGCGCAGAATGCTCTTCGTCAAGGGCCCCATCTTCGCCAACATGATTCTGGCCGACGAGATCAACCGCACGCCGCCCAAGACGCAGGCGGCCATGCTCGAAGCCATGCAGGAACATCACGTGACCGCCGCGGGCGTCTCGTACCGGCTCAGCGAGCCCTTCTTCGTGTTCGCCACGCAGAACCCGATCGAGATGGAGGGCACATACCCGTTGCCCGAGGCCCAGCTCGACCGGTTCATGTTCAACGTGTACATCGGGTATCTCGCGGAGAATGACGAAGTCGCCGTCGTCCGGCAGACCACGTCGGTCGCGCCCGAGCCGATCGCACAGGTATTCACCGGTGCGGACCTGTTGCGGTTCCAGGGTGTCGTCCGCAAGGTCCCGATCGCGGAAGACGTGGTGCGCTATGCGGTCCGGCTGGCCGCCGCCTCGCGGCCGGGCCCGCAGAACCGCCTGGACTTCGTGAACGAGTGGGTGACGTGGGGGGCCGGCCTGCGGGCCTCGCAGTACCTGTCGCTGGGCGGCAAGGCGCGGGCCCTGCTCTACGGGCGCGCGCACGTCAGCTTCGAGGACATCCGCGCGCTGGCGCATCCGGTGCTGCGGCACCGGGTCCTGATCAACTATCGGGCCGAAGCCGAGGGGGTAGGCCCGGAGACCCTGATCGACCGGCTGCTCAGGGAAGTGAAGGAGAATGCGTAGTGAGAGGCCGACCCCATCCATCCCGTTCGTCGCTGGTCGCTGGTCGCTCGTCTCTCGGACGCGAATCCGGACAACGAGATCCGAGCGACGAGGCCCGAGTGACGAGTGGCGGCCTGATCGATCCGGCGGCGCTCATGAAGATCAGGTCCATGGAGCTGCGCGCCAAGGTGATCGTCGAGGGGTTCTGGAAGGGCATTCACCGCAGCCCGTATCACGGCTTCTCCGTCGAGTTCACCGAATATCGGCCCTATACGTTCGGCGACGATCCCCACTACGTCGACTGGCGCGTCTATGCCCGCAGCGACCGGTTCTACATCAAGAAATTCGAGGATGAGACCAATCTCCGCTGTCACTTGCTGCTCGACCACAGCCGGTCCATGGACTACGCCTCCACCGCTTACAGCAAGGCCCAATACGCCGGCACGCTGGCGGCGACCCTGGCCTACTTCCTGTTCACGCAGGGCGACGCCGTCGGCCTGGCCACGTTTGACGACCGTATCCGGCAGTACCTGCCCCCGCGCAACCGGCCGAGCTATCTGCGGCGCTTGATGCTCGCGCTGGAGAGCCCGCCCCGGGGCCGCGCCACCAACCTGGGACCGCCCCTGGAGCACCTTGGCCAACTCCTGACCCGGCGGGGCCTGGTCATTTTGATCTCCGACCTGTTGACCTCCGTGGACCGCTTCGAGTCCGACCTGCGGCATCTCGGGGCGGCCGGACACGACATCGTCCTGTTCCATATCCTCGACCCGGCCGAACTGGCCTTCGAGTTCGACTCCCCGGCCCTCTTCGAGGACATGGAATCCGGACGCGACATGTACATCGATCCGTCCGCGGCCGCGAAGGACTACAAACGCAGACTGCACCGGCACCTGGACACCATCAAGTCCATCTGCCAGGGACTCGGGATCGACTACCATCTGTTTGCCACGGATCGGCCGTTCGATGCGGCCCTCGTGGAGTTCCTCCAGCACCGGACGCAGCGCAGGAAGCGCATCCGGCACGTTCGCCCCCGGGGGGCCAGGGGGACGCCATGAGCTTCCTCTATCCCCTGCTGCTGGCCGGTGTGGCGGTGGTGGTTCTGCCGGTCGTGCTGCACCTGATTCGCCGTCACACGCGCCGGCGCGTGACGTTCAGCTCTCTGCTCTTTTTGCGCACGACCATGCCGCGCTATCGCCATCGCAGCCGGCTCGAGCATATTCCGTTGCTGCTCCTGCGCTGCCTGGTGATCGGTCTGCTGGCGTTTGCGTTCGCCCGGCCGTTCCTGGTGCGCTCGGCCCCGAGCGCGAGCGTCCGCCCGGACCAGCGCGTCGTCCTGCTGGTCGATGTCAGCGCCTCGATGCGGCGCGAGGGCCTGTGGACCCGGGCCCTCGAGGAGGCCGGCGCGATTCTCAAGGAGTTCGGCCCGTCCGACCGTGCCTGTCTTATGACCTTCGACCGGAATGTGCATCGCCTGATGGGCTTCGAACAATGGGCGAACATCGAGCCGGAGGGGCGCGTGTCTGTTTGTTTGCGGGAATTGTCACAACAATCGCCGGGTTGGAGCGGCACCGACCTGGGGCTGGCCCTGGTGGCGGCCGCCGAGGCGATTGAGGATGATGAGGTCAACGACCAGAAGCAGAGCCGGCGGCGCGTCGTGCTCGTCAGCGATCTGCAGGAGGGGGGCAGCCTCAATGCCCTGCGCGCCTACGAGTGGCCCGCGCAGACGCAGCTTGTGGTCCGCGCGGTTCCGTGCCGGGGCTCGACGAACGCTGCGTTGCAGTTGCTGACGGACCGCCGCACGCCGTTCGCTTCGCAGGAGGATACGCGGAAGGTCCGCATCACCAACTCCGCCGGCGCAACCCAAGAGCAGTTCCAACTGGTCCGGGCGGACGGGACGGATTCGGGCATAGACGTATATGTTCCGCCCGGACACGGCGCCGTCGTGCCTCTCCCGCTTGGACCGAACGTGCCGGAAACGACGCAGTTGGTCCTCCGCGGCGACGATCACGATTTCGACAACATCCTCTATGTGGCGCCCCGGGCGAAACAGTCGGTCAATGTCCTCTACATCGGCGCCCAAGACGCTAGCGACACGAGCGAGATGCTGTACTATTTTCGCCAGGCCCTCGCCGCCGACCGCACCGCGGCATCGCGCATCATTCAGCGCGGCGGCGCGCAGGCCCTAGGGCCCGGTGACATGGAGGCGGCTCATGCGATGGTTGTCACGCAGCCCCTGAGCCCCCCGAATAGCGCGGCGGTACGCCGGTACCTGGAATCGGGCGGAACTGTCTTGCTGGTGCTGGCGTCGGCCGAGGCGGCGTCGGTTCTGTCGGGATTGGCCGGTCTGAGTGACATCCCGTGCCGGGAGGCGGCCGGCGGCGGCTATGCGATGCTTGGCCGACTCGAATTCGAGCATCCTCTGTTGCAGTCTTTTGCCGACCCGCGCTTTGCGGACTTCACGCGCATCCACTTCTGGCGGCACCGGCGCATCGACATCACGGACTGCCCGGGCGCACGCGTACTGGCCTGGTTCGAAAACGA
>CAYFUB010000472.1:0-13234 GCA_964346195.1 uncultured Pirellulales bacterium | reverse complement strand
GAACCGTCGCGCTCTCGTGGTCGCACAGTGCGGACTTACCGTAATTCTCCTGAAACGTGCACTGCTCCAGGTGGGCGGCAGCGCCCTGGTAGTTGAGCATGGCCGCTCCCCACCCTCTCGCGAGCAGATTATGGGAGAACGTGCAGCGGCGAATCGTGGGGCTGCGCGCCCGGTTGTGGATTCCGACGCCGCCTTTCGGCTCCCACGACTTTCCAGGGCGCATCAGGGGCACCGAGTAGCCGCCGTGGGTAATCGTGACGGCCTCCAGAACGGCCGTGGCATCGACTCCGTCGGCAGTGACAATGTGGCTGTTGTTATCGTAGAATGTCTTGATATCGGCAATGTCGTCGTTGTCCTGCTGGTCCCCCGAGAGAAGGGTCTCGTAGAGGGAGGGGTCCCAGGCGTTCGGGTCTGCCTCGCCCAGACCGGCGTAGCCGCCCTTGATCGTTACGCCGTTGAGCATCCGAAACGTCCCCCCTATCTCGTGGGGAGCGACTTCCCCTTCCCGCTCGGGTTTGTAGAGACCCTGAGCCACCCTTATCTCCACCGGCGTCTGGAGAGACTCCGCCTGCGCGAGGGCGTCCTGCAAGAACTTGTAGGCGGTCTGCCAGGATGTGCCGTCGCCGGGGCCGGGGGCGTCACCGTCCACGTAGATGATCCTGCCGTAGGTCACGGGACAGATGCTGATGAGGGCGGCACAAATGGCTGCCACGACGTTGGATTGTCTTCTCCGCTCCATCTTTGTCGCCTTTCCCTGATGATGAATACCGCCTTCACTTGTCAATTATCTCCTGTCATGATTCTACCACGGCGGTGTCCGGTTCGGCAAGGATTTTCTTACCTGGCAGGTCCGGCATTGCACTGTGTGGCGGTTGTGCTACAATCCTCTGCCGGATGGCACCGCCGGCGTTCCTTCCGCCGGTGGTGCACGGCAGGTGCTGAGGCAGGGGGTATCAGGTTCGGGAAAGGAGTCGAGCGATGGACTATGCGGTGATCATGGCGGGCGGGACGGGCAAACGGCTTTGGCCGCTGAGCCGACAGAAGCGCCCCAAACAGGTGTTGAAGCTGCTGAACGGCCAGACGCTTCTGGGCCGGTGTTTCGAGCGACTCGTCCCTGTCTTCGACGTGCGCAACATCATCGTCCTGACGAATGCCGGATACGCGGACCTGGTGCGCGAGAATCTCCAGGACCTTCCACCCAATAATGTCATTGCCGAGCCGGCCGTCCGCGATACGACCGGCGCCATCGGACTGGCTGCCGCCATCCTGGCCAAGTACGATCCGCAGGCCGTCATGGCCGTGCTGACCGCCGACCAATTGCTCGAACCGCCCGAAGTCCTGCACCAGGCATTGAGCGACGCCTTCGAGTTCATCAGCAACTGCCCGGATGCACTGGTCACGTTCGGCATCAAGCCCAGCTTCGGCAGTACTCAGCTCGGGTACATCAAGTGCGCCCACCCTCGCGCGTGCCCGAAATGCCGGAATACGGTTTACTCGGTGGAGGCGTTCAAGGAAAAACCCGACCCTCAGACTGCCCGGCAGTACGTAGAGAGCGGCGAGTACTTCTGGAACTCCGGCATGTTCGTCTGGAAGGCCGCGACCATCCTGTCTGAACTGCAGAAGTTCCTGCCCAAGGTGATCGAGCCGCTGGAGCGCATCGCCGCCGCATGGGAGACGCCGGCGCAAGAGAAAACGTTGAAGGAGTGTTTTCCGCAACTGCCGAAGATCAGCATCGACTATGCGGTCATGGAGAAGGCCGATAAGGTGCATGCGATTCAACTGGACTGCCAGTGGCTGGATATGGGCTCCTTCGCGGCGCTGGCCGACGTCATCAGATCCGATGAGAACGATAATATCGTGGTCGCCGGCGCCAGCGAGCTGCTCGACTGCCGTAACAGCATCGTAGTGACGGAAGACAAGGGCCATTTGATCGCGGCCATCGGGCTCGACGGCGTCGTCATCGCACATACGCCGGATGCCACGCTGGTGTGTCCTGTCAGCCAGACGGAGCGGCTCAAGGCGTTGCTTGAACGAATCGAGCAGCACGGCCGCACCAAGTTCCTGTAGCCGCGCCCGGAGGGATTTGCCCGTATGAGGTATCTGGCCATAGACTACGGCACAAAGAGAACAGGCTTGGCCGTCTGCGATGCCGGGGAGATGATTGCCTCGCCTCTGACCGTGCTCCACAGCCGAAAAAACCTCATCCAGAAGATCGGGCAAATCGTTGCCGCCGAGGACATCGGGGCCGTGGTTCTGGGATTGCCCTTGAACATGAATGGCTCGGAGGGCCCCCAGGCAAAACAGGTCCTGGCGTTCGCCGAACGGCTCAAGCGGTATCTGCGAATTCCCATCCATTTTCAAGACGAGCGGCTCAGCAGCTTCGGGGCCGAGGAGAAAGTGCGGGAAATCGGCCTTGGCAGGACCAGGAGACAGGAGCGGCTGGACGCCTTGGCCGCGGCGGAAATCCTGCAAACCTTCCTGGACCGGCAAAAACGTTGAGGGAAAAGGCTTGCCAGAATGCCAGTCAATTGGTTAGCATGAGGGATTCTTAATTTGGATGCTGAAAAAGCGTTAGTAAGGTCAAACAAGAAGGGTATGTAGAAAGTATGCTAACAAAAGAAGATAAAGGAAGCATTGTTGGGGATTTCCAGACGCATGAGGGAGATACGGGTTCGCCGGAAGTACAGATTGCCTTGCTGACCAAGAGAATCAACGATCTCACCGACCACCTGAAGGAGCATCCGAAGGATCATTCCTCCCGGCGTGGCCTGCTGAAAATGGTTGGGACCCGCTCGGCACTCCTGAAGTACGTCCGCGACCGGGACCTTAGACGCTATCAGACTATTATCGCGCGGCTCGGCCTGCGAAAATAGGCCGGCGGCCGGTGAGGTCAGGCGAGAGCGCGAATCACGCGCGAGTTGGCGTTTGCCGCAAGCGGGCGCGTGCCGGAGATCCGCACAATAGTGCATTTACGTATAAATCAGTGAAGGAAAGTATGTTATGATAGGTGTTTACACTGTTTCAAAAGAGATCGGCGGTCGGACCCTGACGATTGAGACCGGTCGCGTGGCCAGACAGGCTCACGGAGCGGTCATGGTGCAGTACGGCGAAACCCTCGTGCTGGTCACCGCCGTCGTCGCCCCGCCGCGTGCAGAGGATATCGATTTCTTTCCCCTGAGCGTCGAGTACCGCGAGAGACACAGTGCCGCCGGCAAGTTTCCCGGCGGCTTCATCAAGCGTGAGGGAAGACCGACAACCAAGGAAATCCTCACCGCCAGGATCATCGACAGGCCGATTCGCCCCCTGTTTCCAGACGGTTACTTCGACGAAGTGCAAATCGTTGCCACGGTGATGAGCGCAGATCGCGAGAACGATCCGGATATCCCCGCGATCATCGGCGCCAGCGCGGCGCTCGCGATCAGCAAGATCCCCTTTCTCGGGCCGCTGGGGGCCTGCCGGCTCGGCCGGGTCAACGGCCAGTTCGT
This sequence comes from uncultured Pirellulales bacterium, assembly GCA_964346195.1. Lineage (GTDB taxonomy): Bacteria > Planctomycetota > Phycisphaerae > Sedimentisphaerales > Anaerobacaceae > PLanc-01. Next base: position 9,749 of record CAYFUB010000472.1, on the reverse strand, counting down.
CATCAATCCGACGCATACGCAGCTTCAGACCAGCGACCTCAACATGCTGGTCGGCGGCAAGAAGGAAGCGATCAACATGATCGAGGTCGGCGCCCGGGAGCTCCCGGAGGACGTCATCGCCGCGGGGGTCGAGAAGGCGCACGGGGCCATCCAGGAAGTCATCGCGATGATCGAGGAGCTCCAGGCCAAGGCGGGGGCGGAGAAGGAAGCCGATATCGTCGAGCTCGATATGGAGCTCTACGAGCGAGTGAAGGCGGAGATCGCCGACAGGCTGGCGCCGCTGAAGACCGTGGTCGGCAAACAGGAGCGCAATGATGCCGTCAACGAGCTCTTCGATGAGGCCCGCACGCGCTACGCCGAACCGGAAGGCGCCGGCCAGGCAATGGCAGCGGAACAGACCAAACCGCCGGTCAATATGACCATGCTCAATCGCGTCTTGACCAGGATCGAATCGGAGGTCGTTCGCAAGCTGATCCTGGAGGGCAAAAGGGCCGACGGCAGAAACTATACGGAGATTCGTCCCGTCTCCTGCGACGTGGGAATGCTCCCCCGAACCCACGGCTCCTCACTTTTCACCCGCGGTGAGACCCAGGCCTTCGTCAACGTTACCCTGGGCACGATTCGAGACGCCCAGATCATTGACGGCCTGCTGGATGAGTATGCCCAGAGCTTCACGTTGCACTACAACTTCCCGCCTTTCGCCGTGGGTGAGGTCAAGCCCGTCCGCGGCCCGGGCCGACGGGAAATCGGCCACGGAGCGCTGGCGGAACGGGCCCTGGAGTACGTCAGACCGCCCGAGGAGGACTTCGCCTATACGATCCGCGTCGTTTCCGACATTACCGAATCGAACGGGTCCAGCTCGATGGCTTCCGTCTGCGGTGGCTCGCTGGCCCTGATGGATGCGGGCGTACCGATTCGCGCGGCAGTAGCGGGGATTTCCATGGGTATGGTCAGTGAAGACGACGGGCGATACCAACTGCTCACCGATATCATTGGCGAGGAAGACCACTTCGGCGACATGGATTTCAAGGTGGCCGGCACCGAGAAGGGGATCACCGCCATCCAGCTCGACATCAAGATGGTCGGGCTGGCCCATCATATCCTGGTGGAAGCGCTTGAGCGGGCCCGGACGGCCCGGCTGGAAATCCTCTCGATCATGAATAAGGTCATCAGCGAGCCACGGGCGGAGCTGAGCAAGTACGCACCGAAACTGATCACGATCGAGATTGATCCGGAGTACATCGGCAAGGTCATCGGCCCCGCAGGCAAGATGATCAAGAGCCTCCAGGAACAGACGGATACGACGATCGAGATCGAAGAGGACGGCACGATTTACATCAGTTGCGTCGACGGCGACGGACACCTGAGGGCCAAAGAGATGATCGAGGCAATGACGCAGCCGCCTCAGGTCGGCCGAATCTACAAGGATTCCAAGGTCGTCTCCGTCAAGGACTTCGGGGCCTTCGTCGAGATGGTGCCCGGGGTCGAGGGCCTTTGCCACATCAGCGAGCTCAGCGAAGGGTACGTCAAGCACGTGGAGGAGGTCTGCAAGGTTGGTGACGCAATACCGGTCAAGCTGATCTCCATCGATGAGCAGGGGCGCTACAAGCTCTCGCGCAAAGCGGCACTGGCCGAGATGGGAATCAAGGAAGAGCGACGGCCGAAGGCCGCAGGAGGAGAGCGACGGCCCAGGCCAGCAGGAGAAGAGCGACGGCCGAGGCCATCCGGAAGGAGGTGAGCCGTTCCATCAGTCAGGGAGAGCGGAGCTTGCCTCCGCAAGATAAAGCCGAAACCTCAAGAGTGTGTGGCCTCGTTGGTCTGATCGATCTCCTGAGATTTCGGCTCTATGTTTTGGCGGACGCCTGAGCGTGGATGGGCTGGAAGTGGCGTGAAGAATCTCGTGAACAGAATACGTCTGATCCTTGCGGCTGCTGCGGCAGGAATTGCAGCGCGGTTTCGCAGGGCAGACCATAGAGACAGGACGGACCGGCCCGGGGCGGCCGAGTTTGACGAGGAACTCGCCAGGCTCACCGGCGAGCTCGCTCACGAGATCAGGAACCCTCTTTCAACGATCAAGGTCAATCTCAAGCTTGCCCAGGAGGCGCTGGACGACGTCGATCTCGCGGAGCCCCAGAGGGTTTCCTGGGATCAATGTCGGCGCAATCTCTCAAGCGCCTCGCGCAAGATCGGTGTCATCCAGAAAGAAGCCGACCGGCTCGAGCAGATTCTCGATGGTTTTCTGGGGTATGTCCGCCGGCCCGATCTGCAGTTCGCCACGATGGATGTGAACGAACTGGTGAGCGACATGATTGACTTCTATTCACCCCAGGCGTACAGCTACTCTCTGACCGTCCGGCACAGCTTCGCGAAGGAACCCCTGATATGCAGAATCGATCCCGGGGCGTTGAAACAGGTGCTGTTGAATCTTTTCATCAATGCCCAGCAGGCGATGAATAAGGAGGGGGAACTCATGATCCGAACGGGTCGGCGGGCCGGGCGGGCGGTCATTCAAGTCAACGACACCGGCAGGGGCATACCGCCGGAGCGGGTTCCAACCATCTTTCGGCCGTACTGCTCGTCGCGCTCGGGTGGCACCGGCCTGGGACTGGCCACGGCCAAGAAGATTGTCGAGGCCCACGAAGGCACGATAACCGTTCACAGCGAACTGGGAAAAGGAACCTCTTTGACCATCGAACTGCCTTTGGCGAGCACGGATTCCGAGGTGGATGCGCGTCGGTGATGGCGAGCAAGCCGACCGCGCACGGTCAATTATCGGAGAGCCTAGCTTCACTTTCCGGCGACGTGTCGTGCAAGTCCGGCAGAATGAAGCCGGACTCTTCGCCCTTGAGTTGATAGTGGAACAGGTGAAGGCAATCCAGGCACCTCATGACCAGGAACTCTTCACTGCCGGTTCCGCTGTCGTCGTTGGAGTTCCATTGGGTGCCAACCACCTCGAAGGCGGCCGTGCCACAATTGGGACAGAAGAACTCAGTCGATTGCACTGCACCTGTCAACTCATTCTGCATGTTCATCCCCATGACCATCTATGAAGTTGCGTAGATAACCTCATTGTTCGTTATCGGTCCGAGGCGGCATTTGCTTTAATATTTCTTCTCGTGGATCCGGACAATCTGGTACGGGAGGACATCACGTCGTAAAAAACGGCGTACGGATGGATGCGCGCATTTCGCCGGAAGCGGTCAGCTTTTCGCAAGGAGGTCGCGAAGGGGTCAACCCTGAATATCGGCGGCCGGAGTCGCCTCCTTCTCCCAGGCTTTGTGGAGAATCTCGGCGTTGAACCTGGCTTCATCCTCGGGGAGCACCTGTTGCAACAAGGCCAGCGATTCCTCGTGGCGCCCGAGCAATCCCAGCGTGGTTGCCATATTCGCTCGATACTTCGGGCTCTCCGGCACCAGACCCGCCGCTGTGATGAAAAGTTCCAGGGCCTTCCCGTACTGTTTGCGGACCAGGAAGCACATGCCGAGGTTGTTCAGGAGAACGGGATCTTGCGGACGGACTCGAATGGCCTCCGAGAGCACATCAATCGCCTCATTGACGCGTCCCTGCCGCATCTGCAATTCGGCCAGGCCGTTGTAGGCCGGCGTGAACCGCGGGTGCTCGCCGATGCACCTTCTCAGGACGAACTCACATTCCGTGTCCTTGCCCTGTGCCGCCAGGATATCGGCCATGGAATAGAGCGTCTTGGCGCTCGGCGGCTGGTCGCGTCGTACCCTGGACTGGGCCTGCGACTGGTCGGGACCCGACCCGTCGCTTACGCCGGACGACCGCTCCGCGCCCGAACAGCCGTATAACAGCACGACGCAGATGCTGCCGACAAGAATCCGGCACCCCGGTGAAGCCAACAAACAGTGCGCTTGTCTCATCGCGTAATCATCTCACGAGAAGCTGATCCCGTCGTCATCCTGGTGGCCGCGCCCTCTTTCTGGAGGATGGTCACCACACGCTCGGAGGGCATGCCGGGTCCGCCGGGCATCCCATCGGATACGCTCACGCGGTTTGTCTCGACTCCGGCTTCTTTCAGCCTGCTCAACACGTGAGCGACTCGCGCGTCGTAAAGCTCGGCGCCGGTCTGTGCGCGTCGGATGTTCAGAATCCCGGGATGTTCCGTGAAGTGTCGCGCCAGCACCGCGAAGTCGCGCTGTCCGAGGTCGTTGAGCTTCTCTCCATCCGTCACGAAATGGTACGGATACAGGGTGTGTTGGGTGATAATGGCGTTCTCCACCCCGACGTTATTGATCGTCTTGACGAGTTCGACGTCGAGATTCTCGTTGGTCCGGCTCTGCGTTTGGTCCTGACATCCGATCATCAGACTACACGCCAGACAGATTGCTATCGTGCTGTACAACCTCATAGAACGTTCTCCTCTTACCGAAATCTTCTTAACAACGGAAACGGTCGGTATCACGGCAACAACGTACGAACGATATTGATGGCGGCAGGACCCGCGGTCACGATGATTACCGCGGGAAAGATGCACAGGACCATCGGGATAACCATTTTGACGGACATTTTCTCCGCGCTCTCCTCCGCGGTCATCCTGCGCTCTTCCCGCATCGAGCTGGCGAATTCACCCAGAGCGACGGCTACACTGGTCCCGAATCGTTCACTCTGGACGAGAATGGCGGCCAAGGAAGACAACTGCTCGGCCCCCGTCCGCGCCGCCATGTTTCGCATCGCCTCCGTTCGGCTGGCGCCCAGATGCATCTCGAAATTACTGAGGTCCATGGCCGTGCCGAGAACGGGACTCACGTGGTGGATCTCATCCGCCACCACGTTCCAGGCCATATCCAGGCCGATACCGGAGGACACGCAGATCTCGAGTAGATCCACCACGTCGGGCAGATAATGCTGGATCTCCTGTCGGCGTTTGCCCTCCCTGTGCAGGACGAACAGGTTCGGCAGGAAAAATGGAACCACCCCGCCAATCGAGATCCACCAGGTCTTCTTGACGATGCTCAACTCCATCGGCACGAGCACGATGGCGGTGACCATCAGCCCCGCGATAAACAGGACGATCTTGACCCCCGTATAGATGGCCGGCGCGCCCCGGCTCATGTAGCCGGCTCGTATCAACTGTTCCCACAAGCTGGTGGTGGCATGACCGTGGGAGACAAAATTGCCGACCCCCTCGAGCAATCGCAGAAAGCGGCCCCTCTTGGCGGAGTCGCCGAGCCGGATATCGCCGAAGTCGCCGGCCTCGAGTCGCCTGCGCATCGCCTTGCGATGCTGCTCTCTCAGAAACAGGATGCTGGCCCCGATGAACAAGACCGCGAGGAAGACCAGCGCGGCCGCGAGTCCCGCGGGGCCGGTAAAATCGATGCCAATCTTTTGAATCGTGTCCCTGAACATGGGTGCCGAGAGCCTAATAATGCATAGTCGACAGTTTTTCCATCAACCACGCACCGAGGAGAACGTTTATGATGGTGCCCATCAGCAGCCATCTGCCGGGCCATGTCGTGTAGAACAACTGCATGTACTCCGGTGCGATAATATTGAGAACGACAAAGAGCAGGATGGGCAGCCCGATGAGAATCCATTTGCTCATATTGGTCTGGGCCGTCAGCACGCGAACGCGGCGGTGCAGTCGCATGCGGGCGCGCATCACGTTCGCCAAGGTGTCCATGAGCTCCGCCAGATTGCCGCCGCTGGTCATCTGAATACTGACGGCGGTGGCGAAGAGCTTGAGGTCCGCGTTGCGGCTGGCGTTTGCGACCCTTCGGATCGAATTCTCCAGGTCCAGGCCCAGAGCCTGTTCCTGGCAGATCTCACCGAACAGCCGGCCCAGGGGGTCGCCTACCTCCTCCGAGACCAGTTGAAACGCGCCGATAAGAGGATGTCCGGCGCGAAGGGCCCGCGCCGCAATGCCGAGCGAATCCACGAACTGCCTCTCAAACAGGGCGATACGGGCCGCCATGCGTTTTTTGGTGAAGATCCAGAAGATGACGATCACGGCGCCCCCGGCGACGGACGCGAGCCACGTATCATACCCGAGCAGAAGGGTGAACACGAGCGCCAAGGCCGCCAGTCCGAGCACGGCGAGAATAACGATGGACGCCGGCGCTTTCCAGCCGGCCTCCAGCCGGAGCCGCTCGAGCCGTTCGGCCAAGGTCTCCCTCTTGCTGCGCGCTGCGCGCCGGTGCGTCTCATACTCGTCGCGCCAGAGCTGCAATGCCCGCGTTTTCTGTCCTTCCAGGCCGCTGAACCCCAGCCGCTTCTGAAGCTGTCGGCGGCGTCTGAGATACTGCACAACCCACAGGACGACACAAATACTCCAGGCGGAGAAGACGAGAACGAACACGGCCGCCATCAGAATTGTGTTGAAGAGCTCCTGTCTGTTCATGAATACCTCAACCCGTGCGATTCACCGGCCCGCGCGACCTGTCCGGAGGCCCCACTTTGGTCATATATCGTTGTCACCAGAATTTCTTTCGCGCCTGAGCATCCGCCTCGTCGGTTTGGCCGTCGGTCTCTTTGTTCAGCACTTCCGGTTTGGGCAGAATCCGCCGCTGGAACGCATCGGGCGACATTTCCACACCCTGCGCCTTCAATCTGGGCAAGAGCCGCGGCCGCACGCCGCAGACCTCGAAATCACCGTAGGCGTTCCCGCCCTCATCGACGCCTTTCTGGTTGTAGCGGAAAATCTCGTGGAGACAAATCATGTCGCCTTCCATGCCCGTGAGTTCCACGACCTCGACGATTTTTCGCGCGCCGCCGGCCAATCGACCCAGGTGGATCAAAACGTCCAGCGCCGAGCTGATCTGATCACGTATCGCATGCACCGGATAGTTGAGGCCGGCCATGCTCACCATGTTCTCGACGCGGCGCAGCGCGTCACGGGGACTGTTGGCGTGCACGGTGGTCATCGAGCCCTCGTGGCCGGTGTTCATGGCCTGAAGCATGTCGAGCGCCTCGGCGCCGCGGACCTCGCCGATGATGATGCGGTCGGGCCGCATACGCAGGCTGTTGCGCAGCAGGTCACGCTGCGTAATCTCACCCTCGCCCTCGATGTTCGGCGGCCTCGTCTCCAGGCGCACCACGTGCTCGCGCTGGAGCTGCAATTCGGCGGCATCCTCGATCGTGACGACGCGCTCGCCCCCCGGAATCCACTTCGACAGCGCGTTCAGGAACGTCGTTTTGCCCGTTCCCGTACCACCCGAGATCAGGATGTTCATCTTGCACTGGACGCAGGCCTCCACGAAGGCGGCCATCTCCTCCCTCAGGGCCTCCATTTCGATGAGCCGGACCATGTCGAGCGGATTCGTGCCGAAACGCCGGATGCTCAGCGCCGGCCCATCCAGCGACAGCGGCGGGATAATCGCGTTGACACGGGAGCCATCGGGCAGACGGGCGTCGAGCATCGGATTGCTCTCATCGATCCGTCGCCCCACGTTGTCGGCGATGCGGCGAATCACCCGCATGAGATGGTCCGAATCGAGGAACGTGGCATCCGTCGCCTCCAGTCTTCCCCTGCGTTCGATATACACCTTGCGCGGCCCATTCACGAGAACGTCGCTGATGAACGGGTCGCGGAGGAACTCGTCGAGAGGCCCGTAGCCGAAGACCTCGTCCATGACCTCGCGGACGATTTGCTGTCGTTCCGGCCCGGACAGGGGCACTTTTTCCTCCAGCAGCAGGGCGTTCACGCGCTCGGCGCACTGGGCGTGCAACTGGTCGAGCGGGATTCTGCGGGCCTCGTTGAGGTCCATGACCTTGAGCAGCTTGCGGTGGACCCGCGCCTTGATCTGGATAGCCGCATCTCCATCCAGCGGTTGTCCGCCGCGTACTCCGACAGACTCGATTTTCTTGTCAAACACGTTTACCGTCCTCCTACAGGCTGCCGTTCGAGGTGGACCGCTGGATCCAGGCCGCCAGTCGGCGGTAGTCCTTCCGCAGCCCGGACCTGCCGGCCACATCCGACAGCAGTTGACCTCGGTTGAGACTCTTCATGGCTTTGGCCCAATCGCTGCGGACCGGGCACATCGCGCCGGCCCCGATGGCGCGCCGGCCGTCTTCCAGCCTCAGCAGCGGGCCGCGCTTGCGGACGCGGTTGGCCAGGGACACCAGGCGCTCGCGCGGGATCCCCTGGTCGGCCAGAAACGCGATGACGGAGCTGGCGTAGGCCACGTCCCGGACGGTCAGTTGAAAGACGACCATGCCGACACGGCTGACGGACGCCAGGTCGATCATCATCTGGCGCGGGATGCGGGGGGCGTCGATGACGATGTAATCGTACGATTCCCGGCACGCTTCGAGGGCGGCGGGCAGGTTCTTGTAGCTGGGTGCGGACGCGGCCTCGCTCTCCGTGCTGGCCGGGCTCAACAGCACGTCGAACCCCTCGCGATAGGCCACCGCCGTGGACTCGATCAGGTGCTTGTCGATGGGGCCCTGACGGTCGAGAATGTTCCCGATGCCGTACCGGCCTTTGACCCCGAGGTACGAGGCGACCGCGCCGTAGTGCTGGTCCAGGTCCACGACGAGGACGCGCTTGCTCTCGGCCAGCCGCAGCTCGTTCGCCAGGTTGACCGCCACCGTCGTGGCGCCGCAGCCGCCGCTGCACGAGAAGACGGAGATGATGCTGCCGAATCGGGTCGATCCTTCCGGTTCCTGCGCCAGCAGCCGCTCGAGCACCTTGCCCAGCTCGGCCACGATCGCGTTCTTCCGCAGAAAATGCCGGGCCCCCGCCTGCATGGCGTGGAGCACCAGCTTCTCGTTGAACTCCTTGGACACGACGACGAATCGCGCCTGCGGATAAGTTGCGATGACCTTGCCGAGCTCGAACAGGACGTGCTCGGGGTCGTGGTCGATATCGACCACGGCAATTCGGCACTCTGCGCCCGCGGACTTGCGTGAGAGCTGGCTGCGCAGCTCCATCATGGAGTCGCAGGCGGCCGCCCGGCCCGTGATGGTGCCGGACTCCATCACCGCGCGCACGGCGGCGACGGTTCCCTCCTCCTGTGTCAACAGCAGCACGTCTGCGGATATCATGACCAGAGATCTCCTTTCATTCCGCCTCCGTCGCTGTCCACATCGCCCTTAATTCTCATAGGAATCCCAGGCGCCGGGTCCGGCGAGCTGGTCCAGTCCCATCTGCTTGAGCCATTCACGGCTGGTCGGGTCGATCTTGGCGGGCTCTTTGCCTTCGATGCGGCCCTCCAGGTAGAGTTCCCAGTCGTCGGGCGCCGTGTGGGTCACGCCGGGCAGCGGGGGGGCCTGGGCCACGGACATCGGCTCGACCAGCGAGGCCGTCACCAGGATGACCAGCTCCGTCTCCTCGTTCATATAGGCGATGGAGCGAAACAGCGGGCCGATGACCGGCAGATCGCCCAGACCCGGAATACGCGAGTTGACGGCGGTGTCGTTATTCTGGAGCAGGCCGGCCATCGCGAAGGACTGGCCGCTTTTGAGCTCCAGCGTGGTCTCGGCGCGGCGCGTCGTCAGGGCCGGGATGGTGAACTCCCCGAGCCGGATGGCGCCGACGGTGGTCAACTGGCTGACCTCCTGGGCCGCTCTCAGGCGGATGCCGCCGTCACCCAGGATCGTAGGCGTGAAGAGCAGCCGCACACCGAACTCCTTGTATTCGATCGTGATGGTGGTCGTTCCGGTTACGCCGGCCCCACCCTGCGGGACGGGAATGGGAAACTCGCCGCCGGCCAGGAAGCTGGCCTCCTCGCCGCTGAGGGCCACCAGGGTCGGATTGGCCAGCAGCCGCATGTACTGATTCTCCGCCA
>CAYFUB010000471.1:0-10976 GCA_964346195.1 uncultured Pirellulales bacterium | reverse complement strand
GGGAAAGGCAAAGCGAGAGTGGCGTCCGCTGGCCACTCTCGCCATGAGGGTCTCTCGCTGTCCCTAATCGTCTTTCGGTACGCCGACGGACCAGATGAATTCGGTGCCATCGCTGAGGATGAACCGTTGCCGTTTGAAGGAGAATACGCGGCCTTTCACCACCTTTTCCTCGGTGCCGAGGTCCTCCCCCGCTCCCGCCTCCCGCAGGTCGCGAAACTCCTGCCAATCCGCCTCCGTCAAGCGCGTCTTCAGGCTCTTGGGCTCACCGACGGCGAGGGTCGCGACCGTCCCATCGGCCAGCGTATACAGGTAGCTCTCGAACGTGAAGACCTTGCCGTACATGGGCTGGTCCACTTGTTCCAGAAACTCCCCCTGGTCCAGCCGTTTCAGCCGCCAGAGCTCGTGGATCTGCTCACTGCTGAGCCTTCTGGTCGGCTCCGGCCACTCCGGATCGCCTTCGCCGATGGTCATCTCCCGACCATCAGCCAGCACATACCGGCAGCTCAGCGTGCGACTGATTTGGCCTTCCACACCGGTATCGATGACCGTAACCACATCCCTTTCGCCCTGTTCGCGCAGGCGCGCGACCTCTTCGTGGTCTCTTTCGATTTCTTCCGGCGTCCTTTGCACTTGTGCATCCGGGTCCCCTTCGCCCATGGTGTGCGTGCGTCCGTCGGAGAGCGCGTACTGATACCGAAACGTCCTGTGGAAGTGGCCGTTCACCTCGGTGTCGATCACGCCGACGAGTTCCCCGGCCCCTTGCTGGCGCAGGAGCGCTATCTCCTCAAGGTCCTTTCGCGTTTGCTCCACGTCGATCGTGAAATTGGGATCATTCGAACCGATGGAGACCCCATAGCCGCTCGATACGGTAATGCCGCTGTCCGCTGATTGGTAGACAATCTCCGGTTCCGCGCCGAAATGGTAAACGCCCTTGGCGTCCCGGCCTTCGAAGTAATATCGGTGAATCTTTACTCCTACGAAGGCTGTCGCGGCGGCCCCGGTGCAGACGAGGGCGGTCACTACAGCGGCGATTTTCCACGCTTTTCCTCTTGCAGACATGCTCTGTCTCCTTTCGATTTCTCCAAGAATCCGCCGGCGCAACTGTTGCCGATGGGATTCGGATTCGTGCCCCGGCGGGACGATACCCTTTAGGTATCGTTCCATTCTCTCAATGTTGTTGTCCATGGTCTCGTTCCTGATTATTCCGGCAGGACGCCCCGGCGCACCAGGATTTCCTGCAACTGGGCCAACCCGCGATGCAACTGACACCGGATCGTGCCTTCCTTCCGGCCGGTGATACTGGAAATCTCTGCCATCGTCTTGCCCTCAAAGTATCGCAGAACGATCACCGTTCGATGCTTGGGCCGCAGTTCCAGCAGTGCCTGGCGCAGCAGGCCATATTCTTCTGTGGCCGCCGGGCCCTCCGCGGCGGAGGGCGCCTCGTTCCCGCGGCCACGATGGCCGCGTCGAAGACTTGTCGCCCGGGCGCGTTTCTGTCGGCGGTAGTATGTCCGCACTTCGTTCGTGGCGATCTGATAGAGCCAGGCCCGGAACGGGATCTGTCTCCACCGGAACCGCCCCAGATGCTGGAAGGCGGCGAGAAAGACCTGCGATGTCAGGTCCTCGGTGGCCACGTGGTCCAGGGTGCAATGGTAGATGTAGCCGAGAATCTCGGGGTAGTACTTGTCGTAGAGTCTGCCGGCGGCTTCCGTGTCCGCCTGGGCCGCAGAGAGCAGCACCTCGTCTTCATCGCGCATCTCGACCCGGGGTTCCAGGCCGCACTCTACCGTGTCGTCCGTCATTCGGTGCTCCGGAGCCAGTCTTCTCCTATCATAACGCCACCACGCCGGAAACGTTGCATCGAGCGCAAAAAAAGTAGGGGAGAACGCTATTTCACAGTACTGAGGTGCCGCTCGATTCCCGTCGGGGCGGGTGTGACAAGGCAGCAGGGGCCACTCACGCCTGTGGGCATTGTATCTGGTCGCGCATGAAAAACGCCGGACTTGCGGCCAAGCCCGGCGCGGGTGACATTGTCGAGTGGCTGGCCGTCAGTCGTCGATCTGCCACCAGTCGTTATCGAAGTAGTGCCACTGGGGACCCGTGCGGACCATGTGGTTCCGGGTCCTGCGTCGCACGCATTCGGCCCAGGCGTGATTGCCGTCGGCGCTGAGCTCCACAGAGCGCACGTAGATCTTGACAGGTTCGGTAATGTTGACGCTGTCGAGGAAGACCTGCGACAACTCCTCCGGGCTCTCGATGTCCTTTAGCATTTCTTGCAGACGTTCAGCGTCTTGCTTCGAACCGCCGAACAGGAGCGGGTCGTACTCCACCTGCCCCTTTCCGAGCCGGTAAACGTAGTCGATGTTGAAGTTGGCGGCCCAGGCGGTGGCGTCACCCGCTTCGAAAGCGGCCAGCATCGCTTGGATCCGCTCTCTGAGTCGCGCTGGCAGATTCTCGTCCTGGTTGAAGTCGTAAGGAGCGCTGTCCGTCTCGACGATGATGTTTTGCGTCGCCTCAAGCGTGGTTCTGCCCTGGGTGTTGCTGACTTCGACCTTGCCTTCGGTGACCTCCACCGCCAGCAGATTGACGGGCTCCTTCGTGTCGGCCGTGACGCCGTCCACCAGCTCCATCGTGAACTGGGTCCCGAGGGCCTTCACGTTGCCGCAAGGGGTCGTGACGATGAACTCGCCGAGGCCCTTGGCCACGGTGACATCGATCTGGCCGGCTATGTGCTCGAAGCCGCGCTTGCCCGCCTCGCCGTACGTGCGGATACTGGCGCCTTCGGCCAGGCGGACGGTCGAGCTATCGGCAAGCGCGTGGGTCACCGGCCCCGTCAGAGTCTCGGCGGCGATTTGTCTGATGGTGGGCGTCTTGTCATTGGGCCTGGTAAATTGTGCGATAGCAACGATGGCGGCGATCACGATCACGGCCGCGGCCGCGAGTTTCACGTACATGCTGTTCATGAGGATTCTCCGTATCAAGGGCGGGCGCTGCACTTGCGGCGTCCGCGCGGTGAGCATTTCCACGGCCTCGGGGTGACTCGCCATCCACTGCTCGAAGTCGGGCCGCGTATCGTCCGAATGGATGGCTTTCTCCAGTGCCTTGTCCAGCCAGTTGTCGTCGTTTACGCGTCCCATGATTCACTCCCGAAGCCATCTCGTTTCAACCAATCTGCAATTCTTCGCTTGGCCCGTGTGAGCCGGCCGTTGACGGCCGCCGGCGTCAGGTCCAGGACTTGCGAGATCTTGGCCTGCGAGAAGCCGTCGAAGTATCGCATCACGATCAGCTCTCTCTCGGCCTCCGGCAGCTTCCAGACGGCCCGCCGGACCGCGTCCCATTGTTCTTCCTGCTCCGACTGCCCGTCGGCCAACGTTTCGGCCGACTCGCTCGGCAGCGGGGCCGTTCGGCTCTTGACCCGGAGCATTTGCCTTGTGACGTTCCGGCAGATGCCGCCGAGCCAGGCCCCGAACCTGCCGGGCTCCCGCAGCGACCGCAGGTCCCGGCAGGCGATCGCGAAGACCTCTTGGGCTGCGTCTTCCGCCGAGTGCTTATCGCCCAACTGGGCGTACGCCAGGGCCACAATGGGGTTGTGATAGCGTTGGTAAAGAGCGCCGAAGCTGTCCAGCCGGCCGTGCTGGGCCGCCTCGACCAAAACCGCATCCGACTGTTCCAGAGACTCGATTCTCATCCGTCTAACCTGCTGCTGTTCGCCGGTGGCTGATATCAGCATCAGCTTTCGTATATATGTGCATCCCAGCGTCCCAAATGAGCGCGCAAAATCAAGAATTCTTTACACACGACTGTGCTCATCTCCAAAGCCTGATCCCCAACCAATTCCAGCGTGACCCAGACCGGCCGAGTCTACGGTCTTTGGACTCCAGATCAGATGGCTGCCACTCTCGTGGTCTTTCTCCCCGCATGGGATAGTCCTGGAGGACTGCTTTGAGTTGTCCGATGAGGCCGGGGAGATAGGATCGGTCGATCTCCTCCCGGAATTCATGATGCTGAAGCGTCCGTGAATCCAGACCTGAAAAACGGGAGAACGAAACCTGCGGCTTGCCGAGTTTCTGCCGTGCATCTTCCCGACTTGACATAGGCAACCTCACATCTTAGCATGGCCATGATGACACCCCCATTTCATGTCAAACCGCTTGTGTGTTTAGCCTGCGCGACCTCTGGATGCAACGATCGATATTCCTCGCGGTCCCATCGCTCCGCACAGGATCGTGTGTACACGATGTCCATACGACGATTGTTGCGCGAGCATTTCCCGAAGGCCATAACGATAGCATGGCAACGGTGCGCGATCAAGCGTTGGACGTCGTGGGGGAATCAAACGAGTACGATGCTTCTCTCATGGCCGTGGCCGTCGTAGAAGGCAAGATCGGCGGTCTCACTGGCCGCCGCCGTTTTTCTCCCAGATGTCGCGTCGGACGACCCACATGCCCGGCCGATAGGGCTTGACGGTGGCGTGCTCGGGTATCCAGACCTTGGTCTTGTGGAGACCCTCGACGTGACCGTCGTAGAAGGCGAGATTGGCGGCCTCGTTGTGGCGGTACATGGTCGGGCCGCCGCAACCCACTTGCTTGTACTGGTTCACGGTGCCGTCCTGGCCCAGCACGTCCCAACCGTCGATATAATTGGCGCCGCGCCACTTGCTCCACCAGTCCTGGGCCTCGTTGAATTGCAGTTTCTCGGCCGGGTGCGGGATGGTGGACATCTTGTATCCCAGCACGGTCATGCCCATGGTGGCGTCCCAGGAGGGCGTGCCCACCGAGGGGTACCAGTCCTCGATGTTGTAGCCGTAGCTGACCAGGGTGCCGGTCGTGGTGCCCTGCTCCACGTTGTAGGCGTGGAGCCAGGCCTCTTGCCGGTCGCTGGGGCACTTGTATTTCTTGGGGGTCTGAACCTCCGAGAGACCCGGCTCCGTTCCTTCGTAGCCGATGTACTCGCGGAACCGGTCATTGGTCGTCCACAGGGTCGTTCCCGCGCTGGTGGTGAAGCGGCAGGGCACGGTCCAGTCCTCGTTGTTGGCCACATAGACGCCGTTCGCCAACGCCAGACTGCGCAGATTGGCGGCGCATTTCATCTTGCGCCCCTGGTCGCGCGCCAGATTCAGCGCCGGCATGAGAATCGCCATCAGGATGGCAATGACGGCGATAACAACGAGCAACTCGATCAGCGTGAAGGCCTGGCGTTTCATCTCTTGACTCCTTCAACATGCCACGAGTCTCATGATACCCACTCCTGGACCTGAGATCAAGGGCTTGGCCCGCGGTGCCAGGGCTCGGGTGGTTGATTCTCAGGCCTTCTTTTCGGTTTCTTGTCAACCTGTGGCCCCTTGCGGGCGTCACGGGCCATAGGCGGCCGACGAGGGCCGCCGGGTCGGGCGTACCATGATGATAGCTTGGAAGGGAGCTTCAGATGCATAGCAGGTGCGGTCTTGTCGTTGTGGTGTGGGGGCTTGCCTGGTTCTGTTTGTGCGGGCCGATGTGGGCAAGCGCCGAAGGGCCGCAGGCCGAGATGATGTGTGCGGACCGCAAGTCAATCGGTGCAGGAAGCGGCCTGAGCCTCTATCCTCACACGACCCGTCGGCCGCCCGCCGTGGTATCGCCGGGCCGGCTGCCAGACGGCGAGGAGGTCGTCGTCGCATTCCTGAAAGGCAACGAATATGCCGTCGTGCCGGTCACCGTCGAGAATGGGCCGCCGACCCTCCCTTATGGCAGCAGGAAGATCGGCAAGGGCCAACAACTGGCGGTCGACGCCAACGACTTTCCGACGCTGGCCGCGACCGGGCTGCATTCGGAGCAGGAGTTGGATGCGACCGAGCGGATTACCGGCCGGCGCCTTGAGGTCATCACGGCGGTCGGCCGACCCGGCAACGCGTCCGGCGAAGGATTCATGGCGGCAGACGAGGACGTTATCTCGGTCATCAGGGGCGACAATCGGTTGGTCGGGCGGTTGGGGCTGACCCACACCCAGATGGCCAGGCCGCTGTTTCACATCTGGAACCTGATTCTCGAGGAGTATAAGCTGAATCGCTTCGGGCGGTCCTGGGACAACATTCAGTACGTGCTCTACCATGGGAACGAGGTCCGCTTCGGCGCGGTACACCCCACGCGAGGGTTCCAGGACTCCATTTTCAACGATGAGATTATGGGGGCCTTCGACATCAACTTCCATCGTGAGCTGAATGAGCGTGAACGGGAATTCCTGCATGAGAAATATTCCTGCCTCGATGGACGGCAGATGGGAGAATTGGCCGAGAAACTGTCGCACATTCGCACGGGAGAGATGGAGCCGTACTACGTCATGCGATACGGGTTCTACGAAGGCCATACCGGCTATCGCACAGACCCTATCGCCGTTGCTTTTATCTTCGGTCTCAGGAGTCTGGAAGAGATCGAGGCTGCGTTTCCCGGCCGGCTCCACGAGATTCTCACGGTGCATTTTACCAAGGACCGTCTGCCGCCGTCCGTGGCGGACCGGCAGGGCGCGCGGCGCGGTCTTGCTCTCAGCCGGGCAGCAGAAGGATGGAGCGAATTCTCGTTCGCTGGCGGCGCATGAGATAGGCGATGAAGTCGCCGGTGATGCGGTCCGGCGTGCTCTTGCCTTTGGTGACGACCCGCGCCATGAGCGTCTTCGTCGCCGGATCCCACTCCAGATTGATCGCGCCGTGGACGCCCGGCGCGGTGCTGTGAACCTTGGCCCAGCCCGGGTTGCGTCCGGAGGTCTTCTGCCTCGACACCGCCAGATGATACTCGGCCAAATGCCGGTCACCGGCGAGAGCTTCGCGAAGGCTCCCGCCGCGATAACACGTTGCCTGAATGACACTCTGCATGGTCTCGCCCTTTCTCTCGTCGGCCGAAAAGGTTTGCCGGACCCAGGTATCGGTCTGCCCACGGTCTCCGTGCCGTCAACGAGCCGTCAGCCGACCGCGGTCAGCGTACGACCGGCCCATATGATCTTCGAAACGGCGACGGAAGTCAATTCCAGGACGCACGGCCAATTCGCGGCGTGCGAGTGAATTTCGTGGGAAGGGCAAGGTCGAGGCCTGCCGGCGCACGGCGCGGACGGCGGGTGGGGTCCGGCGGGAGCACAGCGCCCCGGAATACGGCGAGTGCCTCGGCGGCAACCTGGACGTGAAGATGGGGGTGCGGTTCCCGGACGCGGTCAAGTGCAAGCCCAACGAGACCGTGGTTTTCTCGTGGATCGTGTTCAAATCGCGCGCGCATCGCGACCGCGTCAACGCCAGAGTGATGAAGGACGCGCGCCCGGCCAAGAGGATGTACCCGAAGACGATGCGTTTTGACGTCGAGCGCCTGGTTTGCGGCCGTTTCAAGATCATCATCGACGTCCCGGCGCGCGTGCCGAATCCCGGAGACGCCTTACCCATCCTGTCACGCATGGGGTGTGGCGTCCCCGGGACCCGTTCAAGCAGACATACGCTGCATTCGCAACGATATCAAATAGCGCTGCCTGTCGCGTACAAGCAATATCCTGGTCGGGGATGGCGGTCCTCGACGCGGGCGCATCACGCTCTCCGTTCCGAGGGCGGGGTCGGGAATTACTCGACCACCTCTGCTGGAATCTCCGGTGGAACGGATGTGCCAAACAGTTGAATATCGGCGATCTGCATCGAGTTGGCGGCGCCCGCGTCCTTCACCGTTTCGAAGATTACCTTGTATGAGGTATAGGGCTCCGCCTGGTTGGCAATGACGTACACTGGTCCGGGCGTGAAGCGTTCGTCCGGCAGGGCCAGCGTGCCCCCGCAGATCAGAATCCAGTTCTCGGCGAGCCCATCGCCGTTGTCGGGGGTCACGATCTCATCGTTCGTGCCGTAGACCATCCAAACGACCGGGTCACGCTCCACGGCGTCATTGGCGGTGGTGATCTGGAAGCTGTCCAGCATGGACGGGCCGATCAGCGGCGTCACGATGAAGCCGGAGTCCGTCTCGCCAAAATTCAGGTACTTCGTGTTGGGGTCGCCGTCGATGCAGTTGGCCGGGGCCTCATTCGCCGGATATCTGCTCTGCCAACCCAGCTCGATGGCTATAATGGGATCCAGCGGCGAAAGCAGGTTCATGCCCTGCGCATCGGGCAGCGGGTAGAAGGCGACGTCCGCGACCTGCATGTTGCTGGAGCCTTTCGTCGTCGTGAAGACCATCTTGAATGACGAGTAAACCTCCCAACTCTCGAACGAAACCACCGGGCCGACCGTCAGTCGTTCTGCGGGCAACTCCACGGCGCCCGAGGCGACGAGCGTCCAGTTCTCCGCCATCCCCGCGGTGTTGTCGGCACTCGTAACGGGATCGTTCGTGCCGTAGAGTTCCCACGTGGCCGGGTCACGAGTGGCGGCATCGTTAGCCGTGGTCAGTACGAAGCTCTGCACCATACTCGGGACGGCCAGGGTGACGATGAAGCCACTGCCGCCCCCGCCGCGGTTGAGGTACTTGGTGGCGGGATCGCTGTCCAGCACGTTGGCCGGCGCTTCGGCGGCCGGATAGCTGCTGCTCGACACAATCCCATCGGAATCGACGGCGATAATGAGGTCGTTCGGCCCCAGAATGGGCTCACCGAAGACGGACCCCGCCATCACAAGGACCGATGTCACCAGGAAAACCAGAGTCTCTTCGCGTTTCATTGCCATACTCCTCCATTTCCCCCACTTCTCTTGGACGGATATCTGCGACCCGTCTGTTGTGCACTGTCCTGGCGCTTTAACGAGTTGGCCTTTTATCCATGGCTCCAACAACAAGTATAAGGCCACACGCATCCCCGCGTCAAGTTCAATTTTGGCGCAAATTGAAGGTACGCGGTACGTCTTCCAGACAGGAGCAGGTGGGAACAGGCCGTCCGATACCGCCGCAGAGACCTGTGGGAATGGGCTCATTCTGTCAGGAGTTCCAATGTTATGCCCCGCCGGCGGTCCCAACGCCCCGGGCCCCCGCCTTGCCAGAGGCGGCATATGGGGCGCTCTATCCCGAGGGCGCGCGGAAGGCAATGCCGCTGGGGACATATTATCGGAGCGATTTCCCCGCACCTGCGAACGCGTGTCACGTAGTATTGTCATTGGCGCCAAGCAGATTCGCCGGGTAAAAAGCGCCGACAGGAAGAAGGGGTACGCGAAAGGGGATGATACGAATACGTGCCGCAGCGATGTAGGCGACAGATGAGCCGAAGAACTTGATCGTCACTTCCACTTCGCACGCAGACCCGGCCGGCGACGGCCTGCCCGATGAGAAGATCGAGCTGGATTTCAGCAGCGGTAAGCTCACTTGTACAGTTCGATGCCACTGGGAGGCCCGCCGACGGATCTCGGCAGAGTGGTGATGACGGCTGCGTGATCCAGGGTCACGACAGCCGGAGTTGCCGTCTCCGACGGCACGCAGGACGTTGCGGGTCTCCGCGCCCGCAACGTCTCTTTCTATCACGTTGTCCCCTACGGGTCAGTTCGGGAACCGGGGCAGACAGGCGTAGTACCAGTTGCCGTTCAACTGCCGCGTATAGGGAAATTCCTCCGGCAGCGCGCCGGCGGGGCAGAAGTAGTAGACGTGTCGCGTACCGTTGTCCCAGCCCAGGAAGTCATAGATCTGATATTGGACGACGTTGTGCTCGGGATAGAGCTTGACGTTGTCAAACCCGATGTGCCGAATGGTCCTGCTGGCGCGCCGGCAAAAGGCGTAGTCATTCGGATCCAACAGGACTTTGTCAGTGGGTCTGAGGTCATTGCGGAGGAACGGCAAGTCAGGGTGATGAACCTTAGACATGTCTTCCGCATCGACGGGCTTGTTGAAGTCGTGGTCCTTTGGGACGAGCGTCGAGGCGGATTGATACTCCACGCCCCCGTCGTTGATGTCGAACACGAATCGCCATCGGCTGTTGCCGACCCACGTGACACGCTGCCTCCGGATCATTTCGTTCGCCAGGTCCGTCAACCGGCTGACCGCCGCTCGATCGCGGATGAAGACCTGCGGTCGAGTGGGACGGGAGGCGTTCAGGATAAGCCGGCCGGAACTCGCGGTCAGTCCCCCGAACAGCAAAACCAGGGGCAGGAATAGAGCCGCCACGAGAAATCGCAGGAAGAGACTTGGGTGCAGGCGGATCACCCGGATCAGAAGGGCAATCAGCAGGACGAGGAATACCACTTTCAGAATGTTCGCCGTCCATGCGAGGCACAAGCCCGCCGTCATGAGCCCATGTTGGTCGCATTCGATTCCGGCTTTCTGGAGAGTCGCAAACAGGGCGGCTGCCAGGAGAACGTAAGTGGCTCGCCTTTTCATTTTGCCTCCCGCTGGGGCGGAGTTTTTGCTGTGAACCGAAGCACGGGCGATGTCAGGACGACCCGTGACATCCCGGCCACGATGATGTCCCTCCTATCGCGATTTCCGAGGCGGCTGGGGCACGGTCTTTCTGCCCGGCGTCGTACGCGATTTGATCGGGATGGCGGCCGTTTGGGCCGGCAGACCGAGGACCAGCGTGTTGCCGGAGGAGCCGTCGAGAGTCTGCAGGAGGCGAAGCTGCATCAGAGCAGGGTTGGATTCGAGCGTTTTGGCGGCGTTGGCCAGGTTGCGCAGAGCGGCGGTCTCGCCCCGGGCCTTCTCCAGGGCAGCCAGACCTTCCCTGCGGGCGCTGACGACCTGGGCGAACATCTCCTTGAGCGGGCCGGGGAACATGATGTCCTTGATGCTTACGGATATCAATCGCAGGCCGATTCCTTCCGCCATCCCCTGCGTCATTTCCTGGAGTTTTTTCGAGATTTCGTCCCGGCGGGCCAGCAGAGAGTCGATATCGGCTGAGCCGATGATCTGGCGCAAGGCGAGCTGCAGCTCCGCGTACAGCGTCTCGTGAAAGTTCTGGACTTTGTTCACGGCGGTATCCGGGTCCACAACCTCGTAGTTGGCGGCGAGGCTCACCTTCAGGGTCACGCCGTCGGAGCTGAGCACTTCCTGGCCCGCGATGGAGGCGAAGCGCGG
>CAYFUB010000470.1:0-12381 GCA_964346195.1 uncultured Pirellulales bacterium | reverse complement strand
GACCTGTTGATTCCCTTTCCCGCCGAACCGGTGGCCGAAGGCGGCCGCTGGACCGCGCCCGTCATGTTCCGCAGCGACGGGCCGATTGAATTGGCTGGCACATACACCCTCAAGGGTCGCGCGAACGACACGTGCACAATCCAGGTCGAGGCACACCGGACCATGAATGACCAGAGTATTGGGGCGCCGCCGGTCCCGGAAGGGCATCGCACCAGGCTGGCGGGAACGTATCGGGCCACCGTGAGGATCGACCGGACCACAGGCACCGTCCTCAGCAAGGAGGCTTCCATGGACCTTACCGGCAGGACTTCGACCTACATGCCTGACATTCCCAGGGAAGGCACGATCCTGCAAATCAACATGAAGGCCACGGCCACCGTGGAGGTCGTGGAGTGACAACGGCCGCGACAGCTAACGGTTTTCCAGGTTTCGTCGCCTGCGGAGAGAGAATGACGAATCATCCGAAACACAAGATATCGTGGCTGACTGCATGGATAGTCTTCGAAGTGATAGCCCTGTTCCTCGCTTTCCTCTCCGCCGGCGGGGGGCACGGCGATTATCTGTTCTGCAAACTCCTCTTTCCAATCCCGATGTATATTGGAATCGTGCAGGGGAAAATAGGCATCGTATCACTTATTCTGTCGCTGATTCAGTACCCACTCGTGGGCATAGCGCCATTGTTGCTGTCGTTCCGGCACGCCAAGTACTTCTGTATACTCTTTGCCGTCGCGCATATAGTCTTCGCCGTCATGGCAGTTACGCATCCGAGCACTCAGTTTAGATAGGGGCCAGTCCTCGGATCAGATTTCAGTATCGAAGGGATTGCAGTCACTTCCGAGGATTGCCCCGTCTCGCACGCTTGCGTCTTTTTGCGCGTGGTTTGCGTCTCTTTGTCAGTGTGGGACTCTTGTCTTCTTGTCCGGCGGTGCTCCTGAGCCATTGGGCATGGACCTCTCGTCGCCGCTCCGGCGGCCATTCCTTGGGAAAATTCAGGGCGGCGAACTCGATCCCCAATTCCACCGCCGCGCGGTCGTAAGCCCGCGCGGCCTCGATCTCATCATCGAAGCAGCCGAGCCAGAAGACCTCACCTTTGAATCGAATTCGCGCGCACCATTTGCCGCTCTTCGCAAAGAAGTAAACGCCCTTGAATCTGGAAGTGGAGCCGCGGCGTTTGCCTTGATTGCGTAGGTTCTCTTCGCGCGTGCAGTTGCGCATGTTTGCCCGGCAGTTGTTCAACTTGTTCCGATCGATGTGGTCTACGAACATTCCCTCCGGCGGTTGCATGATCTGGCGGTGCATGAAAATCAACTTGCCTTTGTCGCGCCGGGCGGCGTAACCAGAGCTGTTGCAGGACCATTTGTATTTGCTCAGCCACTCGTAGTCGGCGGCGTCCACATAGGTGTACAGGCCATCACCGACCGGGATGAACCTGATGTCGCCTGCCGGCTGGGTGCCTTTCGGACGGTAGTTCGGGCAGGCCGTGCCGGAGACCTCGTGCAGCCGGCCGGGCCACTGCGGATGGTTCGCGCACCGCGGCACCAGCGGCTCCCCCGCCGCCAGACGGCGCAGCCACCGATCCGCGTCCCAGCACATATACACGCAATTGAGACAGCATCGTCCCGCCATTTCTCACCTCCAGTTTTCAAAGGGATAAGTGATACGCGACAAGTGACAAGCAAGAGTGCAGTTCCGACGCCTTCTCACCTTTCCGACGTTTCACACTTCAAACTTGACACTTCAAACTTCACACTACGACATTTTCGATTCATACTAAACCAACGAACGCCCCCTGTCAACCAGAAAATATCCCCCACCGCCGGGCGTAAGTCCTTAGGTCACAAGGAGTAAAGAAATTGTCCTGAAAATGTCTTCGGATTTTTCCGTGCAGAAGACAGGGGCTCACACCTATGGAACCAGGCGGAACGCCCACAAAGACCCGGTCATTCCTGCGCAGGAATGTCATCCCCGAGAGCTGCTCCGTGCGGCAAACCAGGGAACAGGAAGCCGGACCCCTCTGGCGTTTGCGGGTCACCGAGAGCACGACGAAAACGGCCCTCTGCTGCCTGAATTCGTTTATGGCCCCGGCGTCGATAAGCCGATATGCTTGATGGATGCAGCGGATGGCAACGCCGTGTATTACTACCATTGGGACGGACTCGGACGCGTTGTTTCTGTTTCCGATAGGAATAGCCCGGACAACGGGCCAATCATCGGATTTCGGCGTCGAACGCATTGCACTTACTTCCGAGGACTGACCCGTCTCGCCACAAGTACAAGGGCCTTGGCGTGAGGGGACTTTGGAGGATGCTGGGAATAGTAAATGGCGGAGACAGAAAATGAGAAGGGTTGACTTACTATGCAGCCTGATGCCAATTGTGGTTGTAGCGATCTTGCCGGGATGCAAGGGACATTCTATTGTTGATTTTGAGAATCCTGAGATTGCATCTTGGGTCAGCTTAGCGAAAGAGGTGTCGCCGGAAATAAGAGAACGATATTCGGTTGACGGTGTTCTTGTCATACCATCGATAGGACATAGTCGGCTGGAAACCCGAGATTCCGGCTATGAGGCGTGGATCGCTGCGTTCTCTCCAGAGATGGTGGAGGTCGAAATAAAGGAGTTGTCTCTGACAATAGACGGCAAGCCTATCGTGCTTGAAAGTCCATTTTCAGATAGAGTCATGGATGACTTTAAATACAGCGAGGACTACCAAGCTTTCCGTGCTTATGTAATTTCGCCTCCTTTCAACGTTCAAGCCCCGGAAGACAGGAAGAAACTCCATGTGATCTTGACTGTCGAGGTTAGAAGGAGGGAGAACACTACGAAATCAGGATCTCTGGAGGCAATCTTTAAGCCAAGAAAACGCACTTACTATTTTCCACAGGCATGAAACGAATAAGGACGCTGAAATCTGGGGACACCACACTGGGTGTCGCGCGGGATTGATGATGTTCGTGCCTTCGCTTTGAGCCTCGTTCACGCAAGGGGAAAGGGCAATTGCTCATGCGAAACGTATCGCCGCAGAATCGGCCGGAAAAATGGATTCTCTTTGTGGGAAGGAACGCTTCATGGAGATACTGGCCTTTGATTCAGATCTCCTTCGGAGTGCTCTTTCTGGTACTGTTTCTGCTGACACATTGGATTACCTGCGCTATCTTCAGCATGATTTGTGCCTTCGTAGCCCTTACCTACTTCGAGCGCAGGGTCTTCTATCGAATTATCAAAAGGCAACAAGAGTGTATTGACACGCTTGACAGCGAAAACGATGACGCAATTCGCCGCCGAGATAAGTAAGGTGCCCGTGGAATTGTGGGTGCCGTGTTCTTTGCAGGCGCCAAAAGGATATTTATGAGACTGAACAAATGGTTTTGGGTTCGAGTTGCCATTACCGCTATAGGAGGACTCTCAGGCCTCTCCATCACGTCGCCAAGCAACGTGGAATCATCGAATGTGGACTGGCCGGCGGCCTTGCTCATCTTTCTGTTTAGTATAGTTGGCCTACTTATAGTGCTTGCTGTCCAGGCACTCAACCCACGTTCGGCGAAGGTCTGGCGCGAGCCGTCATGGGAGGTGAATCCTTTTCTCTTCGCGGAGCCTCTTCAGTTCTCCCACTGCGCCGCATATTACTTCCTCGCGACCGGAACGGTCGCATGCGCAACACTGCTCTACAGAGGCACAACGGGTGCTCCGCTGGCGGTGTCATTACTGGCTGTCGGAGCGGGGGTACGCATAGCGGTCAGACTTTCGGCCTTCCTTTTCAAAGGCAAGATGGGTACAAGGAAAGTGGATGGTGATGCTATGTCCCAGGAAGGACCGGCACGTCTCTGATTGTATGGTCGTCCGGTCACAGACCCAGCCCGGCCCATATCTCCTTTCTGCGGCAATTCATTTATGGGGCGGGTCTTGATGAGCCGATATGCCTGATGGATGCAGCGGATGGCAACGCCCTGTATTACTACCACTGGGACCAGGAGACTTCCAGATATGGAACCATCACCAGGTATTGAGATTCAGACAATTGGGAACTACCAAGCAGTCCTTCAGAGATTCGGACGTTGGCCTTCCTTTCACGATTCGGAAATCCACTCCGTTCTTCTGGATCGCGATGGTCCGGACAGTCCCTATCTCGAGATGCGCGTCCATGTTTTTGAGATGAAATCCGATGTGGACAAACAAGGTAGATACGTCTGCGACAAACACACTATGATCACGATGCGATTCAGCGGTATTGAATCCGAAGAGATCGTTGGGTTCAACGAACAGAACGTGATTTTCCACCTGCATATGCGGCCTGACCAGGACCGCATCTACGTGGAGATCTCCTCGTCTTACGGGTGCGCCGGTTCGTTCACATGCAAGCGTGTTGCCATCAAGTCTGTAGAAGATTTCAGAGAAAGGGAATAACAATGGGCGAATCCGGGTGCCCCCGGCATTCCGTGTCCGGAATTCCGGGATGTGGGAGACTACCGAGGAAACATTGATAGTAACAATTTGTTACATCTTATTGCACGTGGCTCAAGCGAGCATCTTCGGGTTCTGCATGTATCGCGCCCTATCCCTGGGCCGTGCCTATGAGAGGGAACTTACAGAGAAGTGCCCGGCTGTCGCGGAGAAACGACACGCAGACCCCTTTTATCGAGTGACTCTCCCCGGAGCGCGGCTTTATTGGCATCCAACGGGAGAAGACGAACTCGACGACGCGTCATTGCGTCGCAAGGGAAAGGCCATTTCCTGCTATTGGATCGGTGCTTTCATGATTCTCACTCTGCCAGCGCTTGCAGCGCTGATAGTCAGCGGCCTGCGAAGGTAGATAAGAAGGCTGACTTCGGGGGTCAGCTAACATGAAAGGCAGAGCCTCGTCGCTGCTCTAAGGCGCATGTGAGTTGGAGGTTGAAGGATGTTTGGATGGCGCCCCATTGAAGCCGTCGTAACGGGCATTACCGTGGGTTTTCTCGTTCTGCTGGCGTTAGGAACGCGACCCGGGTCGAGTATCCTGTTCAAAGGAGAAAAGCGACCCAGCGAGAAGACCCTGAAGTATGTCCATGCCGTGGTAGTCGTTGGATTGGCGGTGGTTTTCGTCTGCTTTCTGGCGTCGGTGATCTGCTACCACTACACGGGAGGATAAAGTGAGAACCCAATCTTCCCGACAGATCATCGGTGTATCATCCATAGTCCAAGAAGCCACGAAAGCATCATGATTATCGGGCCCCCGAATACAAGAATCATTGTACCTCGATATGGTAGGGACAGCCACCCGTTTCACGACACGATCGCAGATTACAGTTCTCAGTTATCTTGATGCCGTTGAGAGCCACCCTTTACGACTTAGAACTGCCCAGGCGATCTGAATGTGCTGTTCCTTAAATATACGCTTACGGTCACTCCAAGCGTATGCCCTTTCGATAGCTTGTTCGACAGTAAGCGCCTCTTCGTGCGCCGCCACCCAATGCACCGTAGCCAGAAGCTCCATACCGAACGGCGTTTCAAAGCCCTCGATCAAATCCGACACACGGTTGAACCGTTCGTGGACTCTGGGGTGATTAGCCAGAAACTCCTCCGCCGCTTCGATTGCCTCACGCTTGAGCTCAATCTGCTTGTCAGGACGATCAGAA
Source organism: uncultured Pirellulales bacterium (assembly GCA_964346195.1). GTDB lineage: Bacteria > Planctomycetota > Phycisphaerae > Sedimentisphaerales > Anaerobacaceae > PLanc-01. The sequence goes on along the minus strand of CAYFUB010000470.1, from coordinate 6,771 downwards.
GCATCTCCGTATCCAGTAACGAAATGCCCCTCGATATGTGTTAGCACGTGTCGCAGATTTTCGGCATAAGGTCCGTACGGTCCCTTTGCGTAAACGAGCTTAAGGTTCTGTCCCGTTTCTTGCATAAAGTACATCAGCTTATGAATCTCAAGCAGTGTTACCGACGGGTCCATCACCGCCGCCAAATAACGACGCATTAATCCTAATAACGCCGCCCGACCTTCTGTCATGTTTGGCTTCTTCTCAGCCTTGGCCATCTCCTCAGCCGAGGGGGCGCCTTTCGGCTCGAACAGCAACACCTGCACGTCCGGCAATCCCTGGAATGCGCGTTCAATGCGCGGCCGAACGTCTTTCCATTCCAGGCCCCCCAGGCCGCAACCCAATGGCGGCACTGCCACCGACTTGACGCCAAGTCGTCGGACTTCCGCTACGAGTGCACCGAGTCCTAACTCAATGTCCTCAATTCGACTCTTACTTCGCCAGTGCCGTTTTGTAGGTAGATCGATTACGTAGTGTGGCTGCGCGAAACGGTTGAGGTCATGCACCAGGACCATGCCGGGCAGGAGTTCGCCGCGTTTACAGACCGACTCATAGGCCTTGAACACCTCGGGAAACGCTTTCTTGAACTGCAGCGCGATTCCACGTCCCATCACGCCTACACAGTTCACCGTGTTCACCAAAACGTCTACCTTCGCTTTCAGAATATCGTCTTGTCGCAATTCAATCACCAGTGGCTCCTTGCGCTCGATAGTACCACGATCGTTCTACGCGCACCGGCGGTTGATGATCTGACTCCGAGAGAGTACGCTGTACCGCTCTCATGGCTGTCGTATCTCTTACGCCGATTCTCTCCACGAGTTCCCACGGAAACGACTCATACATCAGAAACTCCGCTTGTTTGCCTTCTTTGACGACCATGTCGCGGAAGTCCGTCGCCGCCACGGCCGGCCAGTTAATTTTATCGAGATCGTTCAGGCTGTTGTAGAACTGAGCAAGGCAGGTCCCGGCATTACGGTCGGAGAACGCCCAGCACACGCCATGACGTTCGGCCCACTGAACCGTGCTGATCAGATCAGCCTGAAGGTGCACGATAGGTCCCTGTCCTTCAGTATAGCACAAATCAGGATGGTTGCCCCTATGCAGAATATAGAGCATGACCGAACGCGGGCAAAAGTAGAATGGTGCGTCTTCTCCAACTTTCGTTCCGGGATTACAGTGTACCTCGATCTCATGCAGGCGTCGATGTTTGATCCTCCGCATGCCCACGACCTCACAATCCAGGCCCAATTCAATTCGTTTGGCATCCGACCAAACCACACCCGCTTGCACGATTTGCGGCGTATTTCGCAAATGTGTGATGTGATAGATCTTCGGATTGGCAGGCATACGTGCCATTTTGTTCATTCAGGCTCCTTGGTCGCACACTGTTAAAGTTGCTAACTGGCCTTATACTTTACATCACGCCATGGCTCCTGTCCACTTCATGGTCCAACCATGGCCTTCGCAGCGGGCTTGTTGGCAGTCGCCTCGTTCGCGAGAGATTCGGGAGAGGCTGGCGGGATCCACCCCTGAATCAAGCCTTGGGTCGGGAAATACGGCTGCATCGCTGACCCTGCGGACAAGAAGCAGAACACGGCGTCACATCTGGAATTGGGGACCACTGGGCACACGGGTGGCTCATCAGCTTTGCCAGGCCAGGTGAAGGCGGGCGGCGGCGGTCTGGAGAGTGCGGTCGAGGGTCCAGAGGGGCAGGCCGCTGAGGGCGGCGGAGGCGAGCAGGTGGACGTCGACGTAGCCCAGGCCCAGACCCATCAGGCAGTTCGATTCGATGAAGTGCAGGACCTCTTTGTCGGCGGCGACCGGGCAGGTGCACAGCGTCTGCAGCAATTCGAGGATCTCCCGGCGGTTTTTCAGATTGCCGCAGGCGAGCTCGCCCAGGACAAATGGATGGCACACGACGGCCGCGGCGTCGAGCTGTCTGGCCAACTTCGGCAGGCTCCGGCGCAAGTGCTCGACCCAGACGGAGGTATCGACCAGGACCATCCCGCTACCTCGGCATCCTGCGCCGGCGCGGCCGCCGCAATCGCTTTTCGGTGCCGCCGAGCTTCGCCAGCCGCTGGGCGCTCTTTTGTGCGATCAGGGCTTCCAGGCCCATATGCACGAGCGCAGTCCGTTCCGCGACGCCCGTCAATTCCGACGCCCTGGCAACCAACTCATCATCCACATTCAACGTCGTTCTCATGCCGTGTGCCCCTGATGCATCATTGATACATATATGTATGCACAAAATGATGCATTTGTCAAGTGAAAAGAAGGAAGAAGGAAACTGAAAATGTCAGGTGCTTTTTCCGGGTTCGGCGTGCCGGCCCTCGTCCTGGAGTTTTTGAATGGCTTTGAGTTGGCGGAAGGCTTGGCGGTCGCGGGGACGATGCAGGGCTTCTTTGGCGCGGATCAGAGCGTCGGCGGGGGCGCCGGGACCGGCCCTCGAAGCAAGCCTTAAGCCGGGTAGATATGCTTGCCTCCCTGGCTCTGCGGACGCGTCGAGAGGAAGGGAAATGCAATACATGGGCAAGATGCCCATGCTACTTTGTCGCGGGGGACATGGGGAGGTTGACGCGGATTTTCATGGTGCCGATGTCGTTGTCGACGAGCATGCAGACGCGGCCCGCGCCGAGACTCATGTGCGGGAATGCGACCCCCTGGTCACGGTCCAGGTTCCTGGCGAGGTCCGGGGACCTGTCCAGCTCGGCGAGGAGTCCCTGGAACGTCTGGCGGACCGTCATGCCGGAGACCTCGACGTACTTGTTGCCCTGGGTGGGGTCCCGGCGCCGGCCGGTCAGGGCCGTCACGTCGCGCTGAAACTGCTCGGCGAGCCAGTGGATGAGGGCGATGCGCCGCGCCTCTTCGGTGGCATAGGGGGTGGTCAGGACCTCGGGGTCGAGGGCGAACCCGGCGTAGAACAGGATGCCCTTGCGGGGCGGAATCAGATGGTCGTTCGGCTTTTCCGGCACGGCGACGGCCCGCTCGTCGATGCAGAAGAAATACTTGCGCTGGGCCGTCATGCGATACTCGTCGAAGACGACCAGATTGAGCCAGGTGACCAGGCCGTCTTTGCTGCGACCGGAGAACGCGACGGCCGTATCGCTCTGCGTGACGGGCGCCGCCTCGACCTTCTTGCGGTTGATCTGGTAGGCCGGGTCCCGGGCGAGGTTCAGCACGTCCAGCGTCGTGCTCGTCCGGAGCTGCGTGCGGTCGTAAGGAACGGCCATCTGGGCGTAGGACACCCGCAGGGCCGGGGAGTAGGCACAGCCGGCCAGGCCCATCGCAAAAAAGAGAGCCGCCAGGCGCAACGTCCCCCGTGCCGCTCCGGCCTCTCGATTCTTCACCTGCGGCCTGTCGGTCGTCATCGGGCCCCCTTTCTCAATCTACGATTTACCATTGATGATTTACCATTCGGCTTCGCCGGCCGGATGAGACGTTAGCCGTGACCGGCCTCACAATCGCAAATAGCAAATCGTATATCCTGATTTTACACTTCCTTGGCGTCGATCCATGTCATCATCTTTCTCAGTTGTCGGCCGACGGTCTCCAACTGACTCTTGTGGTCATTTTCGTACAATTCGTTGAACTTCTTGAGTCCGCCTTGGAACTCGGACACCCATTCTTTCGCGAATTGGCCGGAGGTGATTTCGCCGAGGATCTTCTTCATCTCCGCCCGCGTCTGGTCGGTGATGATCCGCGGCCCGCGCGTCAGATCGCCATATTCGGCAGTGTTCGAGATACTGTAGCGCATGTAGCTCAGCCCCCCCTGATAGATCAAATCGACGATCAGCTTGACCTCATGCATGCACTCGAAATAGGCAATCTCGGGCTGGTAACCGGCGGCCACCAGCGTCTCGAAGCCGGCCTTGATGAGGGCCGACAGGCCGCCACACAAAACCACCTGCTCGCCGAACAGGTCAGTCTCCGTCTCCTCTTTATAGGTCGTTTCGAGGATGCCGGCGCGGGCCCCGCCGATGCCGTGGCCCCAGGCCAGGGCGATCTGCTTGGCGGTGCCGGTGGCGTCCTGCTGGACGGCCACCAGGCAGGGCACGCCGCCGCCTTTCTGGAACTCGCTACGGACGAGGTGTCCCGGCCCCTTCGGCGCGATCATGACGACGTTGACATCCTTCGGCGGCACGATGTAGCCGAAATGGATATTGAATCCGTGGCAAAAGCCCAGCGTCTGCCCGGCCTTGAGGTTCGGGGCGATCTGGCCCTCGTACACCTTCGCCTGCATTTCATCGGGCAGCGTCACAACAATCAGTGCGGCTCCGGTCACGGCCGTCTTGATATCGCCGGGCTTGAACCCGTGCTCGGTCGCCAGCTCAAAGTTCTTCGTCCCGGGCAACTCGGCCACGCCGACCTCGATCCCGCTGTCGCGCAGGTTCAGGCTGTGCGCGTGTCCCTGCGAGCCATAACCGATAACGGCCACTTTCTTGCCCGCCAACGGCGTGAGCGGCGCGTCCTGCCCATAGTAAATCTTTGCTGCCATCGTGTCGTTCTCCTTTCTATCTGAAACGAACGTCAAACGCGAATATCGAAGCTCCACGGGCTTAGCCTGCACATGATAAACGCCGGCGCGAAAATAGTAAATTCCCAGCTTGCCGCTCCCGCGAGGATTTCACCCGCCTAACTTGCTGCGGACCCATAGCATGGGCATTCTGCCTGTGCGGGGACAAGCTCTGCTGACGACCCCGGCACGCAAAGGTAAGAACGTAGAAAGGGGGCGTCCACGCCTGCACACGGGCGAGATTTCGCGTTTGAGAAGCCGGTATCGGGTGGTCAACCGCCGGTTGTCGGTCCCCGCCGCGGCTTGCTCTGGGCATCCTGGGCCTGCGCGGGGCTACCACCCGGGCGTTTCCCGTCTGACGCCGGTCCGACCGGCGTCAGACCGAGCCGCTCGCGGGCCTTCGCCACGTCGCGAAAGATGCCGGTTTTGTCCGAATTGGCAAAACACCTCCAGAAGGTGACCGTGGTTGCGCGAAACCGTCTCAAAGAACTGGTCGTCGTTGAAGTCCCGCGCGCCCTTCACACTTTCAGCGGGAGCTTCTCTGTCCTGAGCACCTCGCCGTCTCGAAGTCAAGCTTTTGCTACCGGGCAATTCAGTACTTTCCTCACGTGTCCCAACGGGCGGGGCAGGGTACCCTGAACAAATTGCTTTCCGTCGTGTGAACGTCGGAAGATGCAGAGACAGCCACTCTCGGGCCGATGCCTGCATGGCGTTGCGGCGACGGGGATGCCCCCGCCGCTGATTTCGGTTCGCCGTGGACGCCTGGTATACGCGTTTCTCTGAACTGATTCGGCTGCGGGCTTGCGGTTCAGACATGGCCACCTCAGACACGTGCCTGGCAGTCTTATCCGTATGGAGAACTCGACGGTGTCTGAGTATGGAAGGGGACGGTCATGAAGAAGGCCGGAAGCAAGAGCCGATTATTGAAGTACGTGGTTGGGGCGGCTCTGGGCCTTGGCGCCGTGTGCCAACCGGCGGGAGCGGCCGAGGGCGGCGCCGGGTTATACCTGCCCGGCACCTTCGGACCGCAGACCGGCATCCTGCCGGAAGTGGGCATTTACCTGACGAACTACTCCTACTATTACACGGCCAGCGCCAGCCGTGCCTTGGCCGGCGGATTGCTGCGGCTCGATTTCGACCTCGATGTGTTCAGCAACTTCACCAGCGTCACGCACGTTACGGATTGGACCTTGTGGGGCGCTCAGTACGGTCTTGGGGTAATTGTGCCCGTCGTACGTGCCGAGTACGACGCGCGTATCCAGATCGGGGCCCTGACCCCGAAATTCTCAGACGACAATTGCGGCCTTGGGGACGTCATGGTCGCGCCGTTGTTGCTGGGCTGCCACCGCGGGAACTCCCATTTCCTGGGGATCACGAATGTGTACTTTCCGACCGGCAGTTACCACAGGGGAACGGGAGTGAATCTGGGCAAGAACCGCTACGCTGTCGAACCCGCATTAGGATACACGTATCTGAATGAGGAGAACGGCCGGGAGGTCTCGCTCGGTCTGGGCTACACGGTCAATTTCAAGAATACCGAGATCGACTACCGTACGGGGGACGAGTTCCACGCCGACCTCGTGCTGGCACAACACCTGCCCAACGGAATGATGTTGGGCGCCGCCGGCTACTGGTATGAACAGGTCACGGGTGACAGTGGCTCGGGGGCCATCTTGGGCGATTTCAAGGGGCGTGTCTATGGCCTGGGACCGGTCGTGTCGTACAACACGACGATCGGTGACCGCCTGTTCGCCATCAGCTTCAAGTATTATTGGGAGTTCGAGGCAAAGAACCGGCTTGAAGGCGACGCTGCGTTCCTCCAGTTGACCTACCAATTCTGACCGCCGCAATTCAACCAGATGAGGGACGGTGTAGCTCAAGGGTCTGGCTGGACCTGCTTGGCGGCAAGTCAGCGAGAGTTCCGGGCAGATGGCCAGTGTCAATTTTGACAAAGGAGACAAGACCATGAGGACGAAACTGATTTGTTGGCGTGTTCTGTCGGTGTGCCTCCCTGTGGTCCTTCGCACAACGACGGTCCCGGCCATCGAGCCCATACCTCAGGAGTCAGGATTCAGCGGGTACGTGAACCTCGGGGCGGCCTACATCGAGGCCGAATCCAATATGATCAAAGGAACGAAGGTCGTCTCGTTTGGTCGCAGCACCATTGATTCCATCTTCGAGGGGCCCGATTCGGAATCCGATGTCGCCCCGATCCTCAA
>CAYFUB010000469.1:0-4517 GCA_964346195.1 uncultured Pirellulales bacterium | reverse complement strand
GTCAACAGCGCCAGCGGATGGACCGACCGCGGCGTCGGCGACGTCCACGACGTCCACGCCTACCCCGGCCCCGCAGCGCCGAAACCGGAAGAGAAACGCGCTGCCGTGCTGGGCGAGTTCGGCGGGCTGGGCCTGCCCATCCCCGGGCACACCTGGCAGGCCGAGAAGAACTGGGGCTACCGCAGTTTCACGAACGCCGACGAGTTGACCGACGCTTATCTCGCCCTTCTCCGCAAGCTGCACCCGATGACGGGGGCCCAGGGTCTGGCCGCCGCCGTCTACACGCAGACGACCGACGTGGAAATCGAAGTCAACGGCCTGATGACCTACGACCGGGCGATCATCAAGATGGACGCCGAGCGCGTCGCGACCGCGAATACGAGCCTCTACACGCCGCCGGAGCCGCGCCGGGCCGAGGGCGACAAGCTCATCCCGCCCGCCACGCCGCTGGTCGCGTGCGACCCCTACTTCAGCATCTGGTCCCCGGCGGATAAGCTGACCGACGAGGACACTGTTCACTGGACCGGCAAGCCCCACCGCCTGACCAGCATGGTCCGCATCGACGGCCGGCCCTACCGCATCATGGGCGCCACCCCCGGCAAGGTCCCGCCGATGAAGCAAACCAGCCTCACCGTCCTGCCCACCCGCACGATCTACACCTTCGAGGGCGCAGGCGTGGCTCTGGCTCTGACGTTCATGACCGCGCTATTGCCGGAAGACATCGACATCCTGTCCCGGCCGGTGACCTATCTCACCTATGATTTCCGCGCGACCGATGGCAAGGAGCACGCTGTCCAACTCTACTTCGACGCCTCGGCAGAACTCGCGGTCAACGAACCCCGGCAGCTCGTCGTTCCCGGTGGGGACATAAGAGCAAGGGTGGAGAATCTGCTTGTGATCGGAGTGGGGTCAAAGGATCAGCCGATCCTGGCCAAGAGGGGCGATGACATTCGCATTGACTGGGGCTATCTGTACGTGGCAACGCCGCATCGCGAAAGCTCAAACGGCATGATAGTCCCGCGTTCGTCGCGTCCGAGTAGCGCATTTGCATCGCAGGGGATGGTGGGAATTCCTGCCTTGGGGGCAGTCGATGAAGCGCCCGCCGAGGAACTCATCTGCCGCCTGCTTGTTGACGCAGGTCGAGTTGGCTCTCGGCCCGTCTCGCGGTGGCTGATGCTTGCATACGACGACCTTTACTCGATTCAGTACATGCGAAAGAACCTGCGGCCGTACTGGCGTCGCAACGGGTGGGAAGCGGCGGATCTGCTCAAGGCCTCCGCACACGAGTATGAGTCGTTGCAGAAGCGCTGCGCTGCGTTTGACAAGGAGTTGACGGCGGACCTGGCCAAGGTTGGCGGCGAGAAATATGCGAGGCTGGCAGCGCTGGCGTATCGCCAGTGCTTCGCGGCGGGCAAGTTCGTGGCCGACGACAACGGCCAACCGCTGCAGTTCTGCAAGGAGAACCACTCCAACGGCTGCATCGGCATGTCCGACGTGTTCTATCCGATGTCGCCGCAGTTTCTGCTCTTCGGCCCGTCGGTGGCCAAGTCCTTCCTCGTGCCGTTCATGAACTACGCAGCCTCCGAGCGCTGGAAGTTCCCCTTCGCCCCGCACGACCTCGGCCAGTACCCGCACGCCAACGGCCAGCGCTACGGCGGCGGCGAACGCTCCGAGGAAAACCAGATGCCCGTCGAGGAGAGCGGCAATCTGCTCATCCTTATGGCCGCCGTCGCGCAGATGGAGGGCAATGCCGATTTCGCCGGTCTCTATTGGCCGCAGCTCGAACAGTGGGCCGAGTATCTCAAGGCCAAGGGTTTCGATCCCGAGAACCAGCTCTGCACCGACGACTTCGCCGGCCACTTGGCCCACAACGTGAACCTCTCGGCCAAGGCCATCTGCGGCCTGGGCGCATTCGCGAAACTGTGTGACATGCGCGGGCAGACGGCCAAGGCCGCCGAGTATTCCAGACTGGCGAAGGAATTCGCCGCCCGCTGGATGAAGGAGGCCGACGACGGCCCAGCGTGGCGAGGGCGTCCCGCCCCTGCGTCGCGAGGCCATCCTGGCCTCGCTTTGTCAGACTCAGATGCATCCGAAGAACGAGGGCAAGATGCCCTCGCCACGAGAGATGAAGAACAAGGGCAGGATGCCCTCGCCACAGGAGGCGATCACTACCGCTTAGCCTTCGACAAGCCCGGCACGTGGAGCCAGAAATACAATCTCGTGTGGGACCGCATCCTGGGCCTGAATCTCTTCCCCGCCGAGGTCGCACGCAAGGAGATGGATTTCTATCGCAGGACCCAGAACAAGTACGGCCTGCCGCTCGATAATCGCTCGCTCTACACGAAGCTCGACTGGATTCTCTGGACGGCGACACTGACGCAGAATCGCGAAGACTTCGAGGCCCTGGTGGACCCGGTGTTCCGGTTCCTCAACGAGACGCCGGACCGTGTGCCGATGACCGACTGGTACTTCACGCACGATGCCCGCCGGCGCGGCTTCACCGCCCGCCCGGTCGTGGGCGGCGTGTTCCTCCAGATGCTCTACGACAAGGCCGTCTGGCAAAAGTACGCCGGTCGGGACAAGACGAGGGCCGCCGGTTGGGCCCCCATGCCCAGGCCGCCCGTGCTCGTGACCGTGATGCCCACGGCCCAGGATGAGCCTGTGACCTGGCGCTATACGATGCGCCGGCCCGGCGAGGGCTGGTTCAAACCCGATTTCGACGCCGGCGGGTGGCGGGAAGGCAAGAGCGGCTTCGGTACGCGCGGCACGCCCGGCGCGGTCGTGAACACCGTCTGGGACACGCGCAGCATCTGGCTGCGACGCGAGTTCACACTGCCTGAAGGCAAATGGGACAACCTCGGCTTGAACGTGCATCACGACGAAGACGTGGAGGTCTATATCAACGGCGTCCCGGCCGCCGAGGCGACCGGCTATACGACCGACTACGAGCCGCTGTCCATGAACGCTGCGGCCCAGGCCGCGCTCAAGCCCGGCCGCAACGTCATCGCCGTCCACTGCCGCCAAACCGGCGGCGGCCAGTACATCGATGTCGGCCTCGTCGAGATAAAGGAGCAGAAATAGCACGGGTCAGCGAAGAATCCGGGCAGAATCAGAGGAAGTCCGTCATCCTGAGCCGAAGGCGAAGGATCTGGCCACCGAATGAGAGGTCAGTCGAATGCTCGGGCTGGGTCCTTCGCTGCGTTCACGATGACAAGCGGTCATATGTCCCTCGGATGGAGTACCGTAATGTCCACCGCGATGAATCGAAGACAGTTCGTGAAGACCTCAGTTGCGGGCGTTTCAGCTTTTGCCGCCGCGTCATTCGCACCGACGAAGCTCCCGGCGACCGAGAGTAAGCGGCCGAATATCGTCCTGATCGTCACCGACGACCATGGGCGGGGCGACCTGGGCTGTTACGGCAACGCCGTCGTCAAGACGCCGAACCTGGACAAGCTGGCTGCCGAGGGCGTGCGCTTTACCAACGCCTTTTGTACGACGGCCAGTTGCAGCGCCAGCCGGTCCGTGATCCTGAGCGGCCTCTACAACCACTACAACGGCCAGTACGGCCACCAGCATGCATACCATCACTTTATCAGCTTCGATTACGTGCGGAGCCTGCCCGTGTTGCTGAGCCAGGGCGGGTACCGCACCGTCAGAATCGGAAAGTATCACGTCGCGCCCGATGAGGTCTACAAGTTCGATACGGTGCTGCGCGGCAACGAGCGCAACGCCGTGCAGATGGCCGACGCCTGCCGGCAGCTTTTCGAGGCCGATGACCGCAAGCGTGTCGCGGGCATCCTGCCCGCGAATCGAGGGCGGGACGCCCTCGACACGTCAGCCGCCCGGTACAATCAGCCGTTCTTTCTGTATTTCTGCACGAGCGACCCGCATCGCGGGGGCGGCAAGGCGAGCGATCTACCCCATCAGCCGGACCGGTTCGGCAACCGCGAGCAGGGCTATCCCGGAGTCAAGGAGGTCACGTACGACCCCAACGAGGTCGTCGTGCCGGACTTTCTGCCGGATACGCCCGAATGCCGGGCCGAGCTGGCCCAGTACTGTCAGGCGGTCTCACGCATCGACCAGGGTATCGGACGGCTGATCGAGCATCTCAAGAAGGCCGGCCAGTATGACAATACCATCGTGATTTACATTTCGGATAACGGCATCGCGTTCCCGGGGGCCAAGACGACGGCCTACGAGCCCGGCCTCAACCTGCCCTGTATCGTGCGCACCCCCTGGCAAGAGAGGAGGGGCATTGCCTGCGATGCCCTGGTGAACTGGGCGGACCTGACGCCGACGATTCTGGACTTCGCCGGCGCGACGCCGGGCGGGTACGAGTTTCACGGGCGCTCGTTCCGGCCGGTCCTCGAACGCGAGCACACGCCGGACTGGGACACGACCTACGCCTCGCACACGTTCCACGAGATCACGATGTACTATCCGATGCGCGTGGTCCGCGAGCGGCGCTTCAAGCTCATCTGGAACATCGCCCACGGCCTGGAGTACCCCTTCGCCAG
>CAYFUB010000468.1:0-2731 GCA_964346195.1 uncultured Pirellulales bacterium | reverse complement strand
GTAACTGTCCCAACGATTGTGGGACTTTCTGAAAAGCCCCACCTGTTGTAGTTTTCGAGCGGCTCGGCCCACGAGCAGTTGTGCCCAAGACCGCCAACCACACACTTTGGGACAGTTGCCTGCCGTGAGGGATTACTGGCTGCCGAGGTGGAGCCACTCGCTGACCTGGGGTGCGAATTTGACGATCACGCCGGAGAAGACCACGCTGACCATCGTCATCAGCTTGATGAGGATGTTCAGGCTGGGCCCGGAGGTGTCCTTGAACGGGTCGCCGACCGTGTCGCCGATGACGGCAGCCCCGTGGATGGGGTTCTTGGCCTTGCTGCGGTCCTGGACCACGTTGCCGTCGGCGTCAACGTACTGGCCCTTGTCGTTGCGAAGGTACTTGCCGCCGTGGGCGCCCTTCTCGATGAACTTCTTGGCGTTATCCCAGGCGCCGCCGGCGTTGTTGAGCGTGATGGCCAGAACGAAGCCGGCGGTCAGGCCGCCCGCCAGCAGGCCCATGACGCCCGAGACGCCGAGGAGCAGGCCGGTCAGGACCGGCACGATGATCGCCAGCAGGGAAGGCAGGATCATTTCCCTCTGGGCGCCCCTCGTGGAAATCGAAACGCAACGGGCGTAGTCCGGCTTGTCTTTCCCTTCCATGATGCCCGGGAATTCCCGGAACTGCCGGCGCACCTCTTCGACCATGGCGCCCGCGGCCCGGCCGACGGCCTTCATCGTCATCGCACAGAAGACGAAGGCCATCATCGCGCCGATGAACAGGCCGCCGATCAGCTGGGGATTCATGATGGTCAGGTTATAGGCTTCGATGAAGTCGGTGAGTTCGGCGGTCCTAGGGTTGATGACGCCCTGAACGCCTTCGACATGCCCGAAGACCACTTCACCGACGTGATAAAGGCCGTCGGCGCTTTCCTGCGCCAGCCGCCCGATCCAGATTCTCACTTCCTCGACATACGCCGCCAGCAGGGCCATGGCGGTCAAAGCGGCCGAGCCGATGGCGAAGCCTTTGCCGGTGGCGGCCGTGGTGTTGCCCAGGGCGTCCAGCGCGTCGGTCCTCTTGCGTACCTCCTCGCCCAGCCCGCTCATCTCGGCGTTCCCGCCGGCGTTGTCGGCAATGGGGCCGTAGGCGTCCGTCGCCAGCGTGATGCCCAGCGTCGAGAGCATGCCGACGGCGGCAAAACCGATGCCGTACAAGCCCATCGCCACGTTCGAGAAACCCCCGGCGAATCCGAACGCCGCCAGAATACCGACCACAATCGTAACGACCGGCAGGCCCGCCGAATACATGCCGGTGGCAAAACCGTCAATGATGGTGGTGGCCGGGCCCATTCTCGCCTGGTCGGCGATGCCCCTGGTCGGCTTGTACTGGTCGGAAGTGTAATACTCGGTGAACTGCCCGATGAACACGCCGGCGATCAGGCCCGCGGCGACCGAGCCGAGGATGCCCCAACTGATCCAGTCCGTGAAGGCCAGGATGAACAGGGTTGCCAGGATCAGGGCGGAACTGCCCAGCGTTCCGAGCAGCAGGGCACGCAGCAGGTTCTTCTGGCTGGCGTCCTCTTTGCAGCGAACCATAAAGACGCCGACAATGGACAGGCCGATGCCGAGACCCGCCACGATCATGGGGGCCAGCACCGCCTTGAGCGGGTCCATGCCGCTGGCCTCCACCGCCGACAGCGGCAGGGCCGCTCCCAGAGCCGCGGTGGCCAGGATGGAGCCGCAGTAGCTCTCATAGAGGTCGGCGCCCATGCCCGCCACGTCGCCGACGTTGTCACCGACATTGTCGGCGATGGTTGCCGGGTTGCGGGGGTCATCCTCGGGGATGCCGGCCTCGACTTTGCCCACGAGGTCGGCGCCGACATCGGCGGCCTTGGTGTAGATGCCGCCACCGACGCGGGCGAAGAGGGCCTGGGTCGAGGCGCCCATGCCGAAGGTGATCATGGTGGTGGTGATTTCCACGAGTTTGTGCCCGGGGTCCATGCCGGGCTTGACGAGTGTAAGACCGAGGAAGGTCAGGCCGTCACGCATGTTGTCGGGATTATAGACGAGTTTGTCCAGGATCAGGTACCACAGGGAGATATCGAGCAGGCCGAAGCCGACGACGACCAGGCCCATGACGGCCCCGGACCGGAACGCGACTTGCAGGCCGCTATTGAGGTTCTTGCTGGCCCCCTGGGCGGTTCGGGAGGAGGCCGCCGTGGCGGTCTTCATGCCGAGAAAGCCGCACAGACCGCTGAAGAACCCGCCCGTCAGGAACGCCACGGGCACGAAGGGATTTTGGATGCCGCGGTAGGCAAGGAAGCCGAAAATCAGCAGCAAGACCAGGAAGACGAAGGCCACCACGCTGTACTGGCGGAACAGATAGGCGTACGCGCCCTCTCGCACGTATTGGGCGATCTCGACCATCCTCTCCGTGCCCGGCGGGGCTTGCATCATCCTCTTATAAAAATAGATGGCGAACCCCAGCGCGCACAGCGCCGCAACGGGTGAGATCCACCAGAACAGCGGCGTCCCTGAAGCCGCTGCGGTCTCCGTGGCCTCGGAAGTCTCGGCGGCCAGCGCCGCCGTACTCAAGGCCAGAACCGGCACTGATAACCATACAATCTTTCTCAGCGCAGTCACTGTTTAGCTCCTTTCGAAACACAGATCTGCCTTGGCCACACAACCAGAACAAAGAGTCCAAGCAGTTTACAGAAAGAAAGATGCTTTTCAACTGTTTTCCAGCTAA
>CAYFUB010000467.1:0-2489 GCA_964346195.1 uncultured Pirellulales bacterium | reverse complement strand
CTGCCGACCATCGCTGCGGTCAAGGCTGGAGCTCATGTTTACGTCGAAAAGCCCATCGGCCATACAATTATGGAAGGAAGGGCGATGGTCAACGCCGCCCGCGCCGCCAAGAGGGTTGTTCAGGTCGGCACGCATCGGCGGATATCGCCCCACAACGTCTCCGGCATGAGATTCCTGCGAGAGGGCGGAGCGGGAAAAATCGGCATGATACGAGCGTTCGTCCTTTATGCAGGCGGCCCCGAAGAACCGGCGCCTAATGAAGAACCGCCCGAAGGTCTGGATTGGGACTTCTGGTGCGGGCCCGCTCCGCTGCGTCCTTATAACAGGAAAATCCACCCGAAGGGATTCCGGCAGTTCCTCGATTATGGTAACGGCACTCTCGGCGACTGGGGCGTGCACTGGGTTGATCAGATTCTCTGGATAATGGAAGAGAATTGGCCCAAGACGGTTTATTCGGCCGGCGGCCGGCCGATCCAGGGCCCTGCGGTCTTTACTAAACAAGAGCAAACAACCGATTCGCCGGACCACCTGCTGACGACGTACGAATTCGAGGACTTCACCGCGTACTGGGAGCACCGCCGGTTCGCGGGCAATCCCGTTGAGAGGGCCGAGAGGGTCGGCTGTTATTTCTACGGCACCAAAGGCACGTTCCACATGGGCTGGTTGAATGGCTGGACTTTCTTTCCAATCAGAAGGAGCCAGAAGGAGATTCATGTGGAGCCGCAGCTCAATCAGCCTGATAGCCAGAATATCAGGGAGCTGTGGGCAGACTTTTTAGATGCCATCGAGACCGGCGGGTGTCCCGTTTGTGATATCGAGCTGATCCATCGCTCGACAAACATGAGCCTGCTGGGCATGCTTTCGTATAAGATCGGCAGGAGCGTTAAGTGGGACGGCGAGAAAGAAATAATCGTCGGCGACCCAGATGCGAGCAAGCTGCTCCGCAGGGAATACCGAAAGCCGTGGGTCTATCCCGAGGCCTGATTTATCCCGTGAGATAAGTCTTTGCCTATCTCACCGGGTGAATCCGGCTCGGCAATCTTTTGCTGTAATTTTGCCCTGAAGGGTATCAATTGAGCTGTCAGCAGGAGTATCAATCCGACCCAGATGCTCAATATAAACCAGGTGAGCACGGCGGCGATTATCAGCAGCGACCATGCGGATACTTGCAGGGCGGCGGCGGGCACTCTTAGCTCGGCTTTGCGTTTGTGCCAACGCCGCATCTTGAGAATTGTGGCAATGATTATATAGGTTCCAAGGCATATGCCCAAGATAACGCCGGCGTAAACCGACCAGGGCAGCTTGCCGCGGTCGATTAATTTGGATACTAAGACAGGCCTGCGCGTCAGGGCGAACAGCAGGGCGGCCTCGCCCAGGTACGGGGCATCGGAGAATCCTGAGGGACCCCATTTTGCAAACTTATCGCAAAATGGGAGCCCTGACAATAAGCGCGGCCCCAGCATCGTCCCATCCGGAAGCGGCCATGCTGCGACGATTGCCTGTGCAGCAAGCGGATATGTGTGGTCGGGCCGTCCCATTGCTCGTGCGGCCCCGACGCCGAAGGCGCATGCCGCCACGCCATATCCGCCTATGACCGGCCCGGCATCCACCTCGCCGAACGCGAACCGTCCAACGTCGATTCGGTTCGGGTATTCCCGGAAGCCGGCGAACCATCGTCCCTGCTGCCAGAAGTGCTCTTCGTATTTGGCGTACCATTCACGGGCGGTTTCTGGCCACAATTCGGGTGCCCAGATTAGCATGAATGACAGCCCTACGCCGCGAGCGCTATCTTCGGCTCGGCCGGTCTTTGAATCTACAATATACGCAGGCAGGCCCGTATCTTCATCGAGGCATGTGCCTTGAAATCCGCGAATCGCACGGGCGGTAAACTCGGAGTGGTCGGTGCCAAGGACTGTATCGGCCCGCCTGATTGCAGCAATCGCGGGCAGGACGTCAACGGGATAGCATTGGCCAGGGTAATCGTCCAAAAGCCCGTACGGCGACTCGTCGAGTTCGTTCGCCAGAGACTCGACCTGGCTACACAGAAGGTCCTCGTATCTTCTGTCGCCAAGCAGCTTCTGATAGCTGGTCAGCCCGCTTATCAGGAGCATCCTGTAGAACAGGTTTTCCTTCTTCAGGTAATCGTCGCCCCAGTGTTCTGTGACCCAGGTTGCATGATTGGGATCGACGATCAACTCTGCAGCCGCGGTTATCGCTCCTCGTGCATAACTTCGTGGTGAGGAAGACGCCAGTGTCGGATTCATATAGTGTACTTGCTGCAATGATTCGGTTGCCCATAGATAGAACACCGAGCCGAATACCGGCCATTCAGTTCCGGCGATATCCTCGGTGGTGAGAGTTGTTGCAGCCCCCGACTCGACACGCTGACGAGCCCATTTCTCGTATCTGGGCGAGAGTGACCTGTGCCAGTGAAAAGCGCAGCGGAGTTGGTCACCGCTATAAAGACAAGGGTCTCGCAGGCTGCGAAT
>CAYFUB010000466.1:0-3306 GCA_964346195.1 uncultured Pirellulales bacterium | reverse complement strand
CAGCATGCCCAGCACGTTGCTCTGGGTGTCCGGGACCGCCTCGGCGTAGACCGCCCCGGTCGCCACCGGCAGCACCGCCACGGACTCGGGCAACGCGACCTCGTCCGGGACCGCGTGGTCGGCCTCGGCCGTGATCGCCTCGAAGGACGCCTGGTCCTCCACGCCCGCGATACGCTCTTCCTCACCGCCCTCCGACGTGTAGATCTCGTCCAGGATGCCGCCCAGCGAGGTGTCATCCGCCTGCAGCGACAGATCCAGCAGGCCCGAGCCGCTGCCGAAGCTGTCGAGGTTCACGTCCTCTTCGATCTCCTCCAGCGACGCTTCGGCGCTGGTGCCGGTGGGACCGGCCGTCTCGGCCATCGAGTCGTCCGTCACGTCGTAGCCCGAACTCGACTCGCCCAGCACGTTCACCCCTTCACCCGTCAGGGCGGTATCCATGTTCGTGATGTCGCTCTCGGCGGCCGGCAGGTCGGACTCGGAGGCCAGGGAAATCTCCTCCTCCGTGCCCGTCGTCGAGCCGCCCGCAGAGGGCTCCTCGTCCAGAAGAAAGATGTCCTCTTCGCCGCTCGGCGCCAGGGCCTCCGGCTCCCCGGAGTCCGCCGTCAACGCCGGCTCCGAACTCGCGTCCGCCTCTTGGGCCGTCAGGTCCAGCTCCGCACGCGCCTCCTCGGCGGCCAGACCCAACTCCGATGCCATGTCCTCCTCGGCCGACGCGGGTACCTCCAAGCCGGCCGGCGTCTCGTCCTCGCCCGCCGCGGGCAACTCCAGCCCGGCCAGCGCCTCGTCCTCCGTCGCCGGCTCCACGGCGGCCAGCTCCTCATCGAGCTTGAAGATGTCCTGCTCCAGCGAGTCGTCCAGCGTGGGGCCGGATTGCTCTTGCTCAAGGGACTCGCCCAGCGGCTCGGCGGCCACCGCCTCGTCCAACTCCAGGTCACTGACCTCCAAGTCCAGGTCCGGGGCGACCGCGCTCTCGGCCTGCAGGGCGTGGACCTCATCAATCTTGAACAGCAGGTTCGACCCGTCGCGGAAGACCCGCAGCTTACCCTGCTCAGCCAGTTGCCGCACTTCGTCCTGTGTTTTGCCGAGGATTTCGGCTGTCTCTTTGAGCGAGTAGAACATGCCAGCCATAATCTGCCTTCTCCAACAACCGCGATTCCGCGTGCCGTCGCGCGTGGATAGCGCCCACATCCAGTTCCCTACTCTACGTATTTTACCGCCAATACGCAGCTTACGCAACCCTTTTTTGGCGGCGTCTCGTGGCGGGGTGTACGACGAAGGAGTGGCGCTCAGCACAAGAGAGATGCCATTGCGAGGAGGCCGCAGGCCGACGCAGTGATTTCGCGTTGCCAGGGTCGAGATTGCCGCGCCAGCCTCTGGCTGGCCCGTAATGACATGCAGGGCATTTGCCACAAATTTGTCGTATAGCCCCGTGGTGTGGGCGGCTACGTTTTGTGGCCTCGCAGGTCGTGCGTCCCCGCACGAGGTCTTTCAGGCGAGCGAGGACGCTCGCCCTACTCCGCGAAGTGATGTCCCGACCGCGCCGCGACACACAGCGGCACGCCGAGGCCGCCCGACGTGACAGAGCGCGGTCTCCGGAGGCTTCCTCTGATCCATATGAGACCTGCCTTGTGCTTCGGCCGCACCTGCCCACACGTGCCGGCCGGCAGAGTTCTCTGCACAGAGCAAAAAAATTTCGCATTCTCTGTTGAACCAGCGGGCGGATATATAGTAAGATTATAATATAGTAGAATGATAATATAATAAGGGTCCATCTGATGGATAAGGAACTGGCAATGCAGGCGGCGGAGGTGTTGAAGGCGGTAGCTCACCCGTTGCGGCTGCAGATCGTGGACATTCTGCAGGAGGGCGAGAAAAGCGTCGGTGAAATCGTGGCGGCCGCCGGCGAAAAGCAGGCCATCACCAGCCAGCAGCTCAATCTGATGAAAGACAAAGGGGTGCTGGCCTCCCGGCGTGACGGTGCCAAGGTCTACTATCGCATTCAGAATCCGAACGTGATTCGCGTCCTGGACTGTGTTTACGACCACTGTGGGGCGGGAAAACGAAAAAGACGGTGAACGCGAGCCGGCG
The DNA here is from genome assembly GCA_964346195.1 of uncultured Pirellulales bacterium. Taxonomy (GTDB): domain Bacteria; phylum Planctomycetota; class Phycisphaerae; order Sedimentisphaerales; family Anaerobacaceae; genus PLanc-01. The sequence continues at coordinate 1,218 of CAYFUB010000466.1, read as the reverse complement.
GTGACAGTAAGGCAACAGGGAACAAATCGGTAGTACCTGCCGGGTCAGCTCAAGGCCTTGCGGCAGCATCAACAGACAAACGCAAGGGTGATAGGATCAAGCTATGGACCTGAAACGCGAGATCGGCGAGTTTTCGCTGGATCATTACAGGCTGGTCACCGTTGTCATGGTGATCTTCACTCTGGTGTTGGCGGCGCTCATCCCGCTGATCAAGGTGGACACGGACCCGGAGAACATGCTCTCGGAGGACGAGGCCGTCCGCGTGTTTCACAACCAGACCAAGAAGGATTTCGTCCTCAGCGACATCGTCGTCGTGGGCGTCGTCAACAATAAGGATCCCAACGGTGTGTTCAACCCCGCTTCACTCCGCCGGATTTACGAGCTGACCCAATATGCCAGGACGCTGCAATGGCCCGGCGCGGAGGACCCGAACGAGACTGTCGGCGTTGTCGAGGTCGACCTGCTGGCGCCTTCACTGGTGGACCATATCGGCCAGGGCGGTCCCGGCGTCATCACATTCGAGTGGCTGATGCCTCGGCCGCCCGAGACACAGGCCGAGGCCCTCGCCATTCGCGACAAGGCCATGTCGAACCCCATGCTCAAGGACACGGTCGTCTCCGGCGACGGCAGAGCCATCAGCCTCTATCTGCCGCTGACCCATAAGGACCTGAGCCACCGCGTTTACCAGAGTCTCAACGCGAAAATCGCCGACTTCCAGGGCGGCGAGGAGTACCATATCACCGGCTTGCCCGTCGCGGAGGATACGTTCGGCTACGAGATGTTCATCCAGATGGCGATCTCGGCCCCGCTGGCGATGGCGGTCATCTTCATCCTGATGCTGGTGTTCTTCCGCAAGCTCGTGCTGGTCATCTCGCCCATGATCGTGGCGATGGTCTCGGTGCTCTCGACGATGGGCCTGCTGATCGCCTTCGGCTTTCCCGTGCACATCATGAGCTCGATGATCCCCATCTTCCTGATGCCGATCTCGGTGGTGGACTCGGTGCATATCCTGTCGGAATTCTTCGACCTGTACACGAAGGAAAAAGGCCGGCGGGCGACCATGATGCAGGTGATGAGCGACCTGTTCGTGCCGATGCTCTATACCTCGCTGACCTCGGCGGCGGGCTTCGCCTCGCTGGCGTTGACGCCGATCCCGCCGGTGCAGGTGTTCGGCGTGTTCGTGGCCGTCGGCATCATGATCGCCTGGGTGGTCACGAT
>CAYFUB010000465.1:0-9874 GCA_964346195.1 uncultured Pirellulales bacterium | reverse complement strand
AGCGCCAGCGAAGGATCTGGGGTGGGCATGGTAACCAGCGTCGGTTCTATTCGTGAGCGAGATGCTTCGCTTCGCTCAGCATGACAAATCGAGGGGGCTCCGCCACAAAATGTAGTCGCGCACACCGAGGGGCCTGTTTGGGGTTTTATAGGTCGGCCCACCGAATCTGTGGTATAATGACATGATCAAAGGCTTCTCTTGGTCGTGCTATTGGGCGAAAGGCGTGCGAGCAGTGCATGTGACGTCGCTGCATGACATTGTGAAATACGTAGCGCTCCCGGTGGCGGCCCTGTCGCTGTTGCTGGCGACGGTGCTGACCGTTCATTCCCTCCATAAACCATCGTCTTCCACCCCGCCGGTCGCTGGTAATCTCTCCATCGATCCCTGTGACCGGCAAGGCCAGACGGCGCGTGTGCCCGTACCCGCGGTTGGAACAGGTGCCGACAGTTCTTCGAACGAAATCGACTTCGTGAATGCCGCGGATTCTCAAGACTCTGAGTCGGGAAGCGAAGCAGCCCCCGAGATGAAGATACGGGAGTTGACGGTTCGCCCGGCGGAAGCGTCCGTGGCGACGGGGCCGCGTGTGCCCGGTTACGTCATCCGGGGCAAGGTGGTCTCCGAGGAGGGCCTGGTACGTGAGGAGCCGGGTCAGTGGCCTCGGGTGCTGGTGGCTCGAGTCACGGGCCCGGGTTATGCGCGCGATTGCCGGATCGACGAGCAGGGCGGGTTCCGGTGTGCCGGATTGGACGCCGGCTCTTATGTTGTCTCCGTCGTGGATGTATTAGAGCGCCGTCGGCTGCTCTGTGAACCTGTCGAGGTCAGAGTTGGCCCGGAGGCCCCGTCCCACGAGGTCACTTTTGTCCTCGCCCGGGAAGTGCCGGTGGTCGTGATGGTTCTGGAGACAGAGGGCTTCGAGCCTGTGGTCGATGTGCCGGTCGTAGCGGAATCTACCAGCGGGGTGGGGGCGGCGGGCGGCAGCACGGATGAGCAGGGCTGTTGCGTGTTGAGCCTTATTCCGGGCCGGTATCAGATCTATGCACCGCGGTGGGAGGCGGGCCGCCGAATCGCGGTCGATCCCCAGGCCCTGGTCGTCGGGCCTGGGGCGGAGGCACTTAGCGTACGGCTGCTGGTGCCCGCGCGCGAGCAGAGGATGTTACGGGGTGTCCTGGTCGATGCGCAGGGTAACCCGGTCAAAGGATTTGTCTGCCTGGACGGCACCGGCTGGGAGGAGGATATGGAGCCTGCGGCCTCCTTCAGCATTGTGCTGACGGGTCCAGCGCCTGCCAGTAGCGTTGGCGGCTATGCCTGCAATGTATCGGGCGACCTGGCGCGACGATTTGGTTGGCAGGAGGATGCCGGGCAGATGACCATCGTGCTGGAGCCGCGGGCGAAGATTGCCGGGCGTCTTGTCAACGCGGCCGGACAGCCGCTGTCTGCTGCGCAGCTATCTCTCCAAGCGCTCGAGCCGGATGGCCGGTGGCTCAATGAACACGATTCGCTCTATGCGTTGACCGTGGACGAAAGTGGCCGCTTCCAGTTCGACGGTGTGGCGGTCGGCCTGAAGCTGAGGGTTGCCGCGTATCAGGGGCGAAATCAGGGCTATTCGGACCTCATCGACCTCCAGCCGGGCGCCATGCATGATATCGGTTCGATTGTCCTCCGGACCCCGGAGTTGCCGCCACCGACCGGCCACGTCCGCGCTCGCATCATCGATGAGAACGGGGAACCGGTGGCAAACCGTCTCATTACGGTGTCGACCACGGTGGCTGGGGACGGGAGTCCCATAAAGACCGGCGGGACGCTCCCGACACGTAACGATGGGAGTCTCCTGGCGACCGGATTGCCTCTGGACCGGGCCGTCACCCTCACTGTCCGGGTCCCCGGCTACGGCGCGTGGTCGAAAACGACGGTGACCGGAGACCCGAACTGCACGTTCCAGGTGTACCCGCAGGGCTGGGACCTGCTCGGTGCCAAGGCCCCGCCGCTGATAGTGGATGGGTGGTTCAACCATGCCCCGATGACCCTGGAAATGCTTCGGGGCAACGTGGTGCTGCTCCTTTTCGGCAGCCTGTCGCGGCCGCACCACGGTGAGCCAACGATGTCTCCGATCGACACGCTGTGCCGGGAGTATGGGCCGCAGGGGCTTGTGGTGATCGTTGTCCTTGGCCACCTGCCGGAGTATGCCTCCCGGGACCGGGAGCGCGCTGTTCAGCAGGCCCTCCGTCTCTTCGGCGGCGCTCCCATCGCGGGATGTTTCGATGCCGACGCGAATCTGGTCACGGATCCGATGCCCGACGGGCGTCTGCCCGCGGCCGCCGGGGCGACACACCGGCTCTATCGCGTGAACGTGCAGCCGGCCCTATTTCTGATCGACAAAGCAGGCAGGGTCAGATTTCGTGCTGAACTGCAAGACCTCTGGGAACAGGTAAACCTGCTGTTGAAGGAGGATGCCGAAGAGATATATGGATATGTACGACCCGGCGCGCATGGAGCTGCCGAAGAGCTTCCTGCCGGAGCATCCGTTCGACAATGGCGAGATGAAGATCCGGGATGAGGGCCTTGCCGCGTGGCCTGGGGCCGGAGGAGATTCGCAGACACCAGGCCGCGTGCTATGCGATGATAACGCACGTCGATGCGCAGATCGGCCGCGTTCTGGAGACGCTCAAGAAGACAGGGCACGCGGATGATACGATTATCGTTTTCTCGGCGGATAATGGTTTAGCGGTGGCGCGGCACGGCCTGTTGGGCAGGCAAAACCTGTACGAACACAGCGTGCACGTCCCCCTCGTCTTCGGCGGCCCTGGTATCACGAAAAGCCGGAAGCGTGACGCTTTCTGCGGCCTGCTCGACATCCATCCGACCCTGTGCGACCTGGCCGGCCTGGACGCGCCAGCCGGACTGGAGGGGCAAAGCCTCGCACCGGCTATGCGGGGACAGGGCCGCAAAGGGCGGGAGAGCCTGTTCTTCGCGTACAAGGACGTGCAGCGGGCCGTGCGCGACGAACGATTCAAGCTGATCGAGTACAACGTGGCCGGCCAGAGGACCACGCAACTGTTCGATCTCGAGGATGACCTCTGGGAACTGAAGAATCTGGCCCGGGACGGCCGACACGCGCAGCGGCTGCAGGGCCTGCGGAGCCGGCTCGTGTGGTGGAAAGAAAAACTCGACGACCCAGCAACTTCTGGCAAAACCACCGGGCATGAGTTAATATATACTCAAGCTGATCGAAGGGTCGGTTCGAGTAGTAAAGTAGCGTGCGAACAACAACATGGTCTATTCGTCCGGGTGATGGCAGGACGTTTTCAGAGGAGCTTTTGGCCGTGGACAAAACGGACCTCAGCGAAAAACCAACGCCTGCGCGGGTGCTCCGTGCCGCGGATGTCATCCCGCCGTTCGACAGAGATGATTCGCAAGCGGCCAACGGCGAGCAGCCCGGGCCTTCAGGGCCGGACATCCCTGGAATGAGCGGGAAAGGCCGCCATGGGCGCGGTGTCAAATCGACCAGAGAGGCCGCAGGCCGGGCCGAGGAGCCGCTCGGCGCTATGGAGATACCTGCCTACGATCTGGCCGAGAATATCCTCGCCGAGCAGCGGCGGGTCGCCACGAGGCGCCGGCGGGGTCCGGGAAAGACCGGGGATGAGCCGGCCGCCTCGCTTGTCGCCCCGTCCTTCACCACGCGCCCGCAGACTTTCGCCAGTGAGTTGTCATCGCGAGATTTGGTGGAGTTGCGGCAGGTTGTCGCGGAGATCGTGGCCCGGGACATCGAGCGGCTGTGCCGGAGACCGAGCCGGCCGCCGTACACGTATTCTTGAAATCGAGCAGAGTCAACAACTCGCCTTCGCTGCTTGTGCGGTCAGGCAGGTTCTGCGGTCGGTGTCGTTGCGCGACCCCGCTCGATCGTGGTCGGTCCGGGGCAGTGATTGTCTCTTTAGAGCGTGTAACGCAATGAGTAGACGCCCAGCGAGTGCCGGGAGCGGCATGGTCGGCGCGGCCCGTCACCCCTGCACTGCAGGGGCGCAACATCTTGTTTCTTTCGCAAGCATTTTTGGTTGCGGCCCGAGGCCGCGTTGCGGAGGCAGGGGTCCAGCCGACCCGCGAAATGCGCAAGTGCTTATGCCGGGAGCATAATCCCACGCGTACGATGTCTGGATTGGGAACCCTTCCTGCCTGCGCAGGAATGACAGGGTCGTGCCGGTTGAGCCCGCCTTGCAGAGACGAGGAACAAGTGCCGGACAATACTCATTCTGTTAGAGCTTTTCAGGAGGATAGGTATGATTCGTCACACGGGTCGAAACGGTTCGTGCCCCACAGGGGGTCACTCGAATACTCAGCGCCGCGCCTGGGTCGGCCATGGCTGGGCGCGCTGGTTTGCCCCTGTCATCGGCCTGTGCTCGCTGGTGTGGTTCCTCGTGCGCGTGATTCCCAAGCCTTCCCGAGCGACCTATCCCTGCCAAAGAATCGCGTTTCCGCTGGCTTCAAGCTTCGTTCTGTGGCTGCTCGGCTTGACAGGCTCGGTCGTCGCGTTTCGGCGTGCAAGACGGCACTTCACCCGGGCGCGGGCCCTTGCTGGCTTCCTCTGTCTTGCTCTGGGGGTGGGCGTGGTCTGGTTGTTTGTCGCTCCCATCGAGGAGGCGGTGACGGTGGCGAGCCCGCTGGTGCCGAACGTCCCGCTGGGAATGGCGCGGGGGGTGCAGCCGGGGCGGGTCGTGTGGATTCACGAGCCGAACGCAACGGATTGGAGCGGGTCCGGCTCGGACCTGTGGCACGATGACGCGCATACCGACCCGGCCGTGGTTGACAAGATGGTCTCTCGCGCGATCCGCGGCCTGGCGGGCGAGAGCACGGACGCCGAGGCCTGGGACGCGCTCATTCGCTACTTCAACAGGAGCCGAGGCAAGGGTGACGTGGGATACGAGCCCGGCGAGAAGTTCGCCATCAAGATCAACAACACGCTCTGTCACAACGCCAGCACGACCACGTTCAAGAAGCGCTCCAGCTATCGGGGCAACATCGACAATTCGCCGCAGATGATTGCAGCCCTGCTGCGGCAGTTGGTCGAGGTGGTCGGCGCGGCCGAAGAGGACATCAGCATCGGCGACCCCGGCCGGATCATGCCGGGGTTCATCTACGACAGGGTCCAGCCCGAATTTCCGAACGTTCGATACCTCTCGAACCTCGGCGGGCTCGGACGAACCGCGGTGGAGTTCTCCGAGGTCCCGTTCTTCTGGAGCACGCCCGCGGCGGCCGGAACCAGGCAGGATTTCCTGCCCAGATCGTTCGCCGAGGCGGACTACTTCATCAACTTTCCCATCCTCAAAAGCCATGATCAGGGCGGCATCACGGTCTGCGGCAAGAATCTCTACGGCGCGCTGATCCGCAACCCGGATCGGTCGCTCTGGGGCAAGCAGTACAACTACTACGACATGCACACCACTTTGCCCAAAAACACATCCGGCTCGGGAAGATACCGGGCTCTTGTGGACCTGATGGGCCATCGCGAGTTGGGCGGCAAGACGCTGCTGTACCTCGTGGACGGCTTGTTTGCGGGCCGCAACTGGTACTCCGCGCCGGCCCGGTGGAATCTGCCGCCGTTCAACGGCGACTGGCCCTCGAGCGTGTTCGTCTCGCAGGACCCGGTCGCCATTGATTCGGTCTGCTACGATTTCCTGTGGATCGAGTGGCGCGACTACCCGCAAATGAGCGGTGCCGACGATTATCTCACCGAGGCGGCCCTCGCGGCTGATCCGCCTTCCCGCGCCTTCTACGACCCCGAGGCCGACGGCGTCCGGCTCGAGAGTCTGGGCGTCCACGAGCACTGGAACAACCCGCTCGACAGGCAGTATTCGCGCAACCTCGGCATCAGCGCCGGCATCGAGTTGACCCATCCTGTCAAGGCCGATTTCGACGGCAATTCTCAGGTGCGCTTCGCGGACCTCGTGACCCTCTGCGGCCAGTGGCTCACGATCGCGCCTACCCTTTCCGGCGACATATCCTCGCCCGGTGGTGACCGTGTCGTGAATCTGAGGGATTTCGCCGCCTTCGCACGCTACTGGACGGCCCCGTAGGCATGCAACTCGGACTCTGACGGCCCGAACGCCGGCCGACGCACGCCGGACCATGCCGGCTCCGTACGAGCCTGAGTCTTCTTTGCCTTCATGGTCCGTCACCGGCGTTCAGATGGCCGCACGGGGTGGCAGCGGCAAGGGTTCCCAAACGCGATACATCCGGTTTGGGGTCCCCAAGCGGCGGATTGCCGATCGTCTCACGCATGGCGTGTTCCGCGCCGATGGTCCTCCGCGCAGGCGCGGGCCGAGTCGAGAAGAAAGGGGCTGCGAACGGTCTGTCGCAGCCCCACCACGCGTGTATGACAAAAAGAGTGGGGCACCGCGCGGAAAGTGCTTCCATCAGCCCCCGGACAGGGGGAACCGGCCTGTGCCCCAGCCCGTCCTTGCAAGCGTCAAGGGTGCTGAAACAAGCCAGTGGCGCCAAGGGACAAGATCACGCGCCCCGCTGTGATATCACAGACTCCAGCTTCCTTCATCATGCGGCTGCCTCCTCCACAAGCATGGTCTCATACGGATTATGGAAAATTCCTGCGCGGCACAGACTCAGTCATCCTGAGGCGAAGCCGAAGGATCTGGCCTCCGGATGAGACGTTTCTCCCGTTCGTAACCCAGATCCTTCACTGCGCTGCGCTTCGTTCAGAGCCTGCCCTGAGCGTAGCCGAAGGGATGACACACGGGACGCAAGAGTCTTTCATAATCCGTCTCATTTTCCCGCTTCTATCGCCCACCACACCTGCCACGAACTCCCATGAGTGCGTGCATTATCACTTCGCTCTTTTGAGAATCTCTCCTCCTGTGCCGTCCGCGGCAAGGCTCAGATCGCCTGAGGCCCGTCTGAGGACCCTCCATGTCCGAACGGGACGAAAGTATACACGGCCGGCGGCAGTTGTCAACGGCAAAAAAGATATCTTTGTGGCTTTCTTTCACAATATGTCCGGCAGCCTTCGCCCGGTGGGTCGTGAAGAGTGGAAGTTCCGGCGAATTTTCTTGTACTGCCGGCTGGTCGGGTGTACACTGTGCAGGAATTGGCCGCAGCGGGCTGATGGTATCGGTATTTGCAGTCTCGTTTTGCGGTGACTGTAAAACAAAGAGGAGGGAGATGGCGTACGCTGTTGGAGATTGACCTTTGGAGAGGTGGCCGAGTGGCTGAAGGCAACGGTTTGCTAAACCGTCCGGCGGGGTAAACCTGTCGCGCGGGTTCGAATCCCGCCCTCTCCGTTAGTTTTTTTACGGGTGATTGCAACTGTTTTAGGTGTGCGACACGTGCGGAGTCGCTCGGTTGGAATGGCCACCTGATTGACCTGCGATTGTCCTGTTTTGCTCCTGCATTGCCGTCGGCGACCAGTGTACGGGGTCAGCCGGGTGCGGTCGGAATATGGCGGCGGTCCATGCGGCTCTTGCAGCGTTTGTGCGTACGTGTTCGGGGTGAGCCCTCCCGTTTGCCGGGCGGCACCGCCAAACTCGTTGGGTTCGTCCCAGGTTCTTGAGATTTGGCCGGCATGAGCGTTGAGACGGGTGCCAGCGGGGCACCCCAAACGCACCGTTCCGCGTTTGGGGACCTCAATTTCAAGGTCGAAGGCCTTGGCGATGACTCTTTTCCCGACAGAATCGAGCCGTCACCAAGCTGCGCATGGGGCCCCCCGACGCGATGCATCGCGTTGGGGACCCCTTGACGCTGCCACTCGACCAATGTCCTGGAAACCTCAAGAACTCTGGACGTTGCCAACAGGTTTGCCCGTGCTACCCCTTGTGGAGTCCGCCCACGCTGGACCGGCCCTCTCACCCGCTCTGCTCCAGGGCGTGGATCCGCCACCGAACGCCGACCGCGCCCGGTCAGCCTCCGGCTGGAGAAAGAAGCAGTGCTGAATCAGATCGTGCAGGCAACCGCTCAGGCAGCGCAACTGTCCGGCCAAACATTGGCTCCTGCGCGATGTCGGTGCCTTGACAATTCCGTACAGACGTTGTTGGTCACGGAGGGCAGAGCAGCGCGCGTTGCGTGCGATTGATTCTTGTGAGCCAGACAGGCATGGGCGGGATCTGCCACCGCAGCGCGAGCGTCCTCACTCGTCTGAAAATGTCGTGCGGGGACGCACGACCTACAAGAGCCACAAAAGGTAGTCGCACATCGAGCGTTTGGCCGTGGATTTTCGAAACTGATGGATACATATGGGAGGCCGAACAAATCGCTGCACCAGAATGGCCTACCCGCGCGTGACGCGGGCCGGCACACTGACGAGTACGCGTGGTTACGTATTGCTCCTGACCTGTAACGATGATATGCTACGTGAAAACCGTATGATAACCGTTCAATAGGCGCATGGATCATCAGTCACATAGAGAAAGAGACATTATCCTCGATAGTATCGCCGATGGCGTGTTCACGGTGGACCAGGATTGGCGGATCACGTCCTTCAACCGCGCGGCCGAGCAGATCACCGGGATAAGCCGGGGGGAGGCTGTCGGCCGGCTTTGCCGGGAGGTGCTGAAGGCGGATGTCTGCGAGGCCGGCTGCGCGCTGCGCGAGACGATGGAGACGGGCCGTCCCATTGTCAACAAGCGTGTCGATATCGTCGACGCCCGCGGCCGGCGCAAGCCCATCACGATCTCCACCGCGCTGCTGCAGGACAAGCGTGGGCGGATCATGGGCGGGGTCGAGACCTTTCGCGATATGACGCTCGTCGAGGAGCTCAGAAAGCAAGTGCAGAAGCAGTACTGCTGCGAGGATATTATCAGCAGGAACCCGAGAGTCCGGCAGCTCTTTGAGGTGCTGCCCCGGGTGGCGCAGAGCGACTGCACGGTGCTCATCGACGGCGAGACGGGCACCGGCAAGGAGCTGTTTGCCCGTGCGATTCACAACGCGGGACGGCGTAAGAAGGAGCCCTTCGTTGCGGTGAACTGCGGCGCTTTGCCGGACACCCTGCTGGAATCCGAGTTGTTCGGCTACAAGGCAGGGGCATTCACGGACGCCAGGAGAGACAAGCCAGGCCGATTTGCACTGGCTAAAGGCGGCACCATCTTCCTGGATGAGATCGGCGACGTCTCTCCGGCGGTCCAGGTACGACTGCTACGGGTTCTGCAGGAGAAGACGTATGAGCCCGTGGGGGGCGTGGGCAGCGTAAAGACCGAGGCTCGCGTGATTACGGCGACAAACAAGAACCTTCAGGAGTTGGTTGACAAGGGCCTGTTCCGCAAGGACCTCTTCTATCGAATTAACGTGGTCCGGTTCCGGCTGCCGCCGTTGCGGGAGCGGAGAGAAGACATCCCCCTGCTGGTGGACCATTTCATCCAGCGGTTCAACACACGGTATGGCAAGAGCATCTGTTGCGTCAGCAACGAAGTCATGGCAGGACTGATGAACTACAGTTTCCCAGGTAATATCCGTGAGCTTGAAAATGTGATCGAACACAGTTTCGTGCTTTGCCAGGGCCAGGTGATTGAGAAAAGGGATCTGCCCGAGGTGTTCCACGGGCAGGAAGCCGCGGGCCAGGACGCCAGCGGCGAGTTCAGAACCCTCAAGCAGATGGAAGCGGTGATGATCGAGCAAGCCCTGCGGCACCACGACGGCAATCGAGCGGCGGCGGCCCGTGAGCTGGACATCAACCCGAGCACCTTGTTTCGCAAACTCAAGACCTTGGGGTTGGATTTGTAGCTCCTTCCTGCTGTCGCACCGGCGCAATTGCTCTCAGAGACTATCTCAAAACGGTGATGTCATTCTGAGCGAAGCGAAGAATCTGGGCTGCGCATTTACGAAACCCCTCATCCGATGGCCAGATGGTTCGGGGCCCCCCAAACGCACTACTTCGCGTTTG